>JAFIGH010000093.1 GCA_020831525.1 Opitutales bacterium | reverse complement strand
CAAACCCCCCAACCCCCCCCCCCCCCCCCGGCCCCCGCGCGGGGGCCCGGGCCCGTTTAGTGTGCATCGCGGCGGGCGTGTGCACCCGCCCCGCCCCGGCACAATGAAAAACTCACTCCTCTTCCCCGTCCTCTTCGTCACCGTCCTCTTCTTCCTCCGCCTCAGGCACGCCGTCGAGGAGCTGGTCGTAGGCGGGCTGGCGGCCGTGGACGAAGTCGCCGACGATGAAGGCGCGGCGGGTGGCGGGCCCGGCCCACGGGGAGTCTTCCGGCACGTCTTCGAGCCAGACGACGACGGGGCCGGCGGGGATGGCTTCGGGTTCGTCGTCGGCGTTGTCCTCGGCGGTCCAGTCGAGGGCGCCGTCTTCGCGCGCCCATGCAGGGACTTCGTGCTCCGGGGTACGCCCGACGGCGAAAGCGAGGCGCGAGCCGTCGAAGAGGGTCAACTCGTAGCCGCGGCGGTAGGGTCGGGCGTCGCGGGCTTCGGGGACATCGCGTTCGACGGTGCGGTTGAAGCGCGTGGTTTTGAGGGTGTCGAGGAAGCGGGTGACGCGTTCGGGATTGAGCACTTTGCCCTCCGGCGCGGGGTCGGCTGCGAAGGGAGCGTCGGCGGATTCACGGGCGGCGAGGAGGGGCGGATGCCGGTCGTCCGGCCATATGAAGCGGATACTTTGGACTTCCTCGGCCTCGACTTCGAGGAAAGTCTTGCGCGCCCATGCGTCGGCATTGGTGTCGAGCCGGGGGTTGTTGGAGAGGAGGTAGGCGGCGTCCTCGTCGGCGAAGCGGAAGTAGACGCCGCCGTCGTCACTCGTGCGCCCGAAGGTGCCCTCGAGGCTGCCGGTGTCGCCGGCGTCGAGGCGCAGCCCGTGTCCGCCGAGGTCGAGCCGTTCGAGGCGGACGGGCTGGCGGGTGACGAAGCGCCGGATTTCCGCCTCCCGGAGCGATTCGACGAGGCGGGAGAGTTTCGGGAAATCGACGGGAAAGTCGTGGACCTCGGCGACGGTCCAACCGCGGGTCTCGTCGCGCCGCAGGGTGACGGCATCGGTTCCGTCGGCGCGGAGAACGAGGGTGTCGAGGTCGCGCAGGATGTCGGTGCCGACAAGCGGTTGGCCCACGCGCGGATCCTCATGGACGGACGGATCGCGCGGGCGGTCGAACCACAGCACGGCGGCCGTGACGACGGCGAGGGCGGAAATGGAAAGGGCGAGGGTCTTGAGTTTCATCGTTTGCGGTTCAGCTTCGTTTGCGGTTGCGCCGGACGAAAAAGACGATGCCGCCGAGGGCGACGAGGACGGGCATGGTGAGCAGGTTGAAGAGAGCAAGGCGCAGGTTGAGTGCCTCGATCTCCTCGCGCAGCTTTTTGCGGATTTCGCGCTGCTGGGCGCGGACCTCCGCTTCTTCGAGGCGAAAGCGCTCAATGGCTTCCTGGGTCTCGGGGCTGGCGATAAGCTGCTGCTGGTCGGGGGCCTGGCGCTGGAGTTCGGCGAGGCGCGCGCGCACTTCGGCGAGGCGTTCTTCGAGGTGGGCGAGTTGCTGCTCGTAGTCGGCCTGCGCGCGGCGTTCGAGGTCCTGGACGACCGTGAAAGGACGGTGCGAGGTCCCCTTGCCGCGCAGCGCGATGAGATCGGGGTTGCCCGCGAGGGAGTCGACAAGATTCACGAAGAAGGCGATGTTATCGTTGATCGGCTGCACGGCGCGCATGCCGAAAATGTTCATCTCGCGGACCGAGAACTGGTTATTGAGGAAATCAGTGTCGCCGAGGAAGACGACCGTGGAGGGCCGGCGGGACTCGGCGAGGAAGTCGGGCGCATTCGCTTCGGCGTCGTTGTCCTCCCCGTCTTCCGTGGGGCGGCCTTCGGCAAAGGCGGTGGGCAGGGCGCCGCGCAGGATGGCGGCGAGGACACGGCGTTCGCCGTCGGGCTCGAGCGAGCGCGAGACATTCTCCGGCGAGGGAAAGGCAAGCATGGCGGTGGGTACGGGGCCGCTCTCTTCGGACGATTCGAGCAGGGGCGTCCATTCCACGCCCGCGGGCGCGTCTTCGCGCAGGGCAAAGGACCCCGGCTCGACGATGAGGAGGTTGGAGAGGGTGGCGAGGACGGGTGAATCCGACTCTATGCCCTCGAAGTTGAGCCATACGGGATAGCGCACAGGCGGCGCGCCCTGCTTCACGGTTACGCCGGCGGCGCGGCGGCGGTCGCCCACGACGGTGGCGGGGTCATAGTCGACACCCCATGCGGCGGGGATCGGGCCGAGGTCGCTCGACACATCGGGCATCTGCTGTTGCATGCCCATCATGCCGGCCTGCATCCGCTCCGCGCTTTGGATGTGCGACGACGGGTCGAGGGCGACGAGAAGCGGCCTGCCGGAGAGGGCGAATTGGTCGATCTCGAAGAGAAGCTTGTCGGCAAAGTTCTGCGGATGGATGACGAGGAGCACATCGAGGCCGGACGGCAGGGCCTCGTCCTCCGGGTCGAGGATTTCGACGTCGTAGGTGGCGCGCAGTTCTTCGACGAAGGCGGGCGCGCCGTTGTCGCGCGGGGCGCGCGGGTGCCTCGGCTCAACGGGGGGGGGACCCAACTCCAGGGGGGAGAGGATCCCGACTCGTGGTTGGTCGAGTTGTTGCACTTGAAAAAGCAGCTGCGAGATGTCGTATTCGAGGAAGGGCTCGCGGTTGCGGTCGAAGAACGGAATCACGGCAGTGGAGTCGGCCTGCCGGACTTGGAGGCCGAAGAAAAGATTCTCGCCCGTGGGCAGGGGCTGGTTGTGGAGACCGGAGCGGATGGCCTCCTGTTCGTCGTCCGTGTCGGGCCGGGGGTCGATGGTGACGAGACGGACATTGCCCCCGCCCGCGCGCTGGTATTGGCGCAGGAGGTCTTCCACGCGCGTGGCGAAGTTTTTGAAGTCGATGGGCAAACCCTCGATGCTGCGGCTGAAGTAGAAGCGCAGCTCGACCGGCTCCTCGAGGTTGGGGACGAGATCGCGGCTCGACGGCGAGAGGGTGTAGAGGCGCGCGTCGGTGAGGTCGAGCTGGCCGGGCACGCGCCCGCCGATGACGGTGAGGAGGACGATCCCGGTGAAAACCAGGCCGACGGCAATCCACTTGGAGGAAGCTTTCATGGGTGCTTTGCGGTGGCGGGGTTAGCGTACGAGGACAATGACGTTGAGCCAGAGCGATCCGGCCATGACGGTGACGAAGAAGAGGATGTCGCGCAGGGTGATGAGCCCGCGGGTGAAATACTCGAAGTGCGTGACGAAGCTGAAGTTGGCGAGGCCGTCGACCAGCCACACGGGGAAGCCGAGGTTGAGGAGGAGGGAGTTGAATACGCTCCAGCCGAGGAAGACGAGGACGAGGCAGGTGACGAGGCCGATGACAAAGGCGATGACCTGGTTTTTCGTGAGAGCGGAGGCGAGGGAACACACGCTGAGGTAGGCGCCGGCCATGAGGAAGGTTCCGAGGTAGCCGGAAAAGACGGGCCCCCAATCGGGATCGCCGAGGTAGGCGACGGTGACGGGCAGGGTGAAGGTGCAGGCCACGCCGATGCCGATGAAGGCCCAGCCCGCGAGGAATTTGGCGAGGACGGCCTGCGTGACCGTCACGGGATAGGTGAAGAGCAGCTCCCATGTGCCGGAGCGTTTCTCCTCCGACCACAGGCGCATGCCCACCGCCGGTATGAGGAAAAGAAATACCCATGGCACAAAGACGAAAAAGCGCTCCATGCTGGCGTGGTTGCTCTCGAAAAACTGGCCGAGAAACCATGTGAGGCTCGCCGAAGCGACGACGAAGACGGCGAGGAAGACGTAGGCGATGGGCGTGCGGAAGTAGCCCATGAACTCGCGTTTGAAGAGCGGATACAGTCCTTTCATGGCGCGGGCGCGGAATCAGTTGAGGGTGTTGCCGGTGAGCTTGGCGAAGACGGCGTCGAGGTGCAGCGGCAGGGAATCGACGCGTTCGATTTTCCAGCCGTGTTTCGCGGCGGCGGCGAGGAAGGGGCCGCCGGGCTGGCCGCCCTTCTCTTTCTTCGGTCGGAGGACGAGGGAGCCGTTCTCCTTTGTGTCGGCGAGGGCGTTTTCACGGGCCCACGCGGCGACTTTGGCGAGGGTTTCGGCATCGGCCGTCACACGGATGGCGTTGTAGTCTGGGTGGCGCTCTTTGAGTGAGCGGGGTGAGGCGTCGGCGACGATCCTGCCGTGGTTGATGATGAGCACCCGCGTGCACATCGCCTCGACCTCTTCGAGAATGTGCGTGCTGAGGATAATGGCCTTGTCGCGCGCCATACCCGCGATGAGCTTGCGGACCTCGCTTTTCTGGTTGGGGTCGAGTCCGTCTGTGGGCTCGTCGAGGATGAGGTAGGGCGGGTCGTGGAGAACAGCCTGAGCGAGGCCGACACGCTGGCGGTAACCTTTACTCAATGTCTCGAGGGTCTGCTGTCGCACCGTGCCGAGGTGGCACAGTTCGTAGACGCGGTCGACGGCCGTCGACAAGTCTTTGCCGCGCAGGCCGCGCAGCTCGCCGCTGAAGCGCAGGAAGTCGCTCACCGTCATCTCGGGATAGAGCGGGCCGGTTTCGGGGAGGTAGCCGAAGAGCGATTTCGCCTGAAGGGGTTCCTCGAGGATGTCGTGCCCGCCGATGCGCGCGGTCCCGCCGTCGGGACGCACAAATCCGGCGACCATTTTCATCGTGGTCGATTTGCCCGCGCCGTTGGGTCCGAGAAAGCCGAGGATTTCCCCCGGCTTTACGGAAAAATCGATCCCGTCCACGGCCCGGATCGGACCGTAACGCTTCTCCAAGGATAACGCTTCGATCATGGCGACGGACGAAGCCTTAAGCAAAGGAGGTGCCAAGATGTGGATTGTTTCGTAAGATATTTTTTGTCAGAAACTTGTGGCTTTTATGCCTGCTTTTCGGGCAGGCAAGTTTGTCACAATTGGATTGCGGAGTGTGACAGAATTGCGCGCATCACATTCATTGACGGACAGGTGGCGATGAACCCGGCGATTGAGTTTTTGGGCGGCGTCCAGCGCGGGACGTGTGCGGTAGGGAGGAAGGCGAAAAGGAAGAGGGAGATGGATGTGAAGAGGATAGAGAGCAGTGCCTCACCGCCCGCGCCGCTTCCGCCTGAAGAAGACCCAGCTGCCGAGGACGAAGTAGCCTTGGCCGATGAGGGTGCTGCGCCACGAGCGGAAGGCACCGACGACGGAGCGCATGGAGGTGGCGCGGGGCTCTTCGAGAGGCCGCAGGAGAAAGAGCGAGAGCATCATGGCGGTGGGCTGGACGATGAAGGCGGCGCGGAAGAGTGTCTCGCGTTCGAGTCCGAAGGCGCCGGAGGCGAGGAGAAAGCCGCCCGCGATGGGGGCGGTCGCGGCGGCGACGGAGGTGATCATGAGGTTGACGCTCACCCCGCCGGATTTGAGTTCGGGCGGAACGACTTTGAGGAGCAGGTTGAAGGCGCCGAGGATGACCCCGCCGGAGACGCAACCGCCCCACAGCCACATGGGAAAGAGGATCCACGCCGTGGCGGGGGTGAGGAAGGCCCAAATGTAGTTCGAACCCATCCAGAGGATGCAGGAGACGGCGATAACGGGTTTGCATCCGTGAACGTCCATGAGCCGTCCCCACACCGGCATGGCGAAGGCGGCGGCGAGGTTGGCGAGCATGACGAGGGTGGCCTGCCGCGCGACGGAAAGTTCGAGGTAGATGCCCATATAGAGCGGCGCGAAGGGACCGATCAAACCCATCCAAAAGGCGATGCACGTGTTGAAGGCGACGAACCATGCGAAGGGCCGCACCGCGAACATGGCGCGCAGGGGCGGCAGCATGCGGAAGGGCGGGCGCTCCACCGGCTCCTCCCCGGCGGAGATGCGCGCGAGGCGCCAGACCGACCCGATGCGCAGCACACCCGCCGCGAGAAAGAGTATCTGATACGCAATGACCGTTTCGTTGAACCAGCCGATAATCTGCCCCGCAAGGAGGACGAAGACAACGGTGGTTGCGCCGAGGAGGCTGTTGCGCAGCCCGAAGTAACGCCCGCGCAGGCGCGGCGGCACCCAACCCTGCAGCCACGCCATCCACGACACTCCGTTGAGCGACTGCGTGAAGCTCAGGAAGATGTAGTAGACGAAGAGTATGGAGAAGGCGCGGCCCGGATCGTCGGTGGGCAGAAAGCCCAGCGTGACCGCGAGCATGAGCCAAACCGTGACGTTGGCGAAACCCGCCCCGATCATGACGGCGCGTGTCGTGAAAAACCGCTCGAACAACGGCACGAAGAGCAGCTGCAGGGCGTTAAACCATGCCGGAAGCGAGACGATAATTCCGTACTTGGATTCCGGAATGCCGAGCGCGCCCGTGACCAGCGCGGCGACAAAGAGATTGCCCGGGATAGCGAGGGCGACCCACGGGGTGGCGAGCATGCCCTCGACGGTCAGTCCGGTGAGGTTCTTGCGCAGGCGGGTGGCTTGGCTCGGCGTGCGGGAGGGCATCGGCGCTGGGGGCGGTGGCGGAAGTTTGTCGCGGAAAAGCGGGTACGGCTCAAAGAAGCGAGCGGGTGGCGTCGAGGATCATCTCCACGGAGATCGCGGTGAGGAGCAGCCCCATGAGCCGCTGGATGGCGCTGAGGCCGCGCCGGCCCGCGATACGGTGGAGCGCGGTGCCGCTCAGGAGAACGCCCGTGGCAAGCACGGAGGCCGTAACGACGGCGAGCAGCCATGTGCCCATGCGGTCCGGGTGCTGCGCTGCGAAGAGCATCACCGTCGCCGCCGCGCTCGGACCGGCAATGAGTGGCACCGCCACCGGAAAGAGTATGGGCTCGCCGCTCTCCGCCGTGTCGATCCAGCCCGGACCGGTGGCGAAGATCATCTTTATCGCGATGATAAAGAGGATGATCCCGCCCGCCATTTGGATCGCTTCCTGCGAGAGGTTGAGCGCCCCGAGCAGGGCCGGACCGAAAAAAAGAAACCCGGTCAACACCGCGCAGGCGAGGGCACCCTCCCGCAGAATGAAGACGCGCTTGCGCCGGATGCCTTCGAGCAGGGTCATGACCGGCGGGATGTTCCCCAGCGGGTCCATAACGATGATCAGCAGTATGAGCGCGGAGACAAAGTCCATGGCGGTTCCGAAAGCGCGGCATCCTTTGCCGCCCCGGCGCTATCCGCAAGCCAATCACACGGAGATTGACGCATTCGACGGGTGGACTAATGTGGGGTTGATGAGTTCTGCAAAGCTATTGGGATTGAAACAGGAGCTTACGAAGCTTTCCGAGCAGGAACGTCGTGAAGTGTCGGCGTTTTTGATTCGCCTTGGGCAGGAGAGTGCGGAGTGGAAAGAGGAGACTGCCCGTCGTTTGCGAAGCATGGAAGCGGGGGAGAAAACCTCTGTCGCCGAGCTTCGGGAGCGCTTCGTCGATCATGGGTGATCTTGGAGAGTACTCCGCGCACATGTCCACCGAAGCCGTGGCCGCGCTTCTTGGCATGTCGAAGCGAAACCGCGTGGCGGTCTTGGACATAGCGGACCGAATTGCAGAGACACCTTCTCAGATCAGCGACTACCGCACTGCGGACGCGGACGGGCGGTCCATGGAGAACCTGATGGTCGATGGTTTTCTCTTCACCTATTGGGTTGACCATGCGTCAAGGGAGGTGCGGATCACTGAGGTCATACGTCTCTGACCGGCACTCGCCTCACTCCCGCGCCGCCAGCGCTTCGTCGATCTCGCTGTTGTCGTAGAGGTTTTGCACGTCCTCGAGGTCGTCGAGGGCGTCGAGGAGGCGCAGGAGTTTCTGCGCGGTGTCCTTGTCCTGCACGGGTGTGAGGACGGTGGGAATGTAGGCGAGTTCGGCGTTGTCGGGCTCGATCCCGGCTCTTTCCAGCGCCGAGGAGACGGTGTCGAAGTCGGTCATGGCGCAACGGATCTCAAAGTGGTCGCCGTTGTTGAGGATGTCTTCGGCGCCGGCCTCAAGGCCGATTTCCATGAGACGGTCCTCCGTCGCCTTGTCCGTGCTGATGAGGAACTGCCCCTGCCGGTTGAAGCTGTGCTGCACCGCGCCGGGCGAGGCAAGGTTGCCGCCGTGCTTGCCCAAGGTGGAGCGCACTTCGCTCGCCGCGCGGTTCTTGTTGTCCGTCGTCACTTCCACGATGATGCCCACCGCGCCGGGGCCGTAGCCCTCGTAAACGAGCTGGAAATACTCCACGCCCGGCAGCTCACCCGTGCCTTTTTTGATGGCCCGCTCGATGTTGTCGTTCGGCATGTTCGCCGCCTTCGCCTTGTTCACGAAGAGGCGCAGGCGCGGGTTGAACTCGGGGTCGCCCCCGCCTTCGCGCGCCGAGATCGTGATGTCCTTCGCGATGGCGCTGAAGATTTTGCCGCGTTTCGCGTCGACCGCTGCCTTGTGGCGTTTCGTCGTCGCCCATTTGCTATGTCCAGCCATGATTCAATGAGGTGGGATTTTGCTCCGGCGACCGGAAACCGCCGGGTTGAAAAACCGCCCAGTGTTCCCATTTCCCGCCGCGAAGCAATCGGAATCCTCCGCCTGCGCGACGCCTCCGCATCCCCGTCGATGCGACATTGAAATTTTCATCTGTGATAATTTTTGTCGCGACAGAAAAATTCGCACTTGTGAGAGATTTTGTCTGCGGCGGCGGGCGGGAGAGTTCGGGCGAGGGGGCCGGGGCGGGCCGGCTGTGGGTGCTTTCCCGCCGCAGTGGGCGTGAGCGGGGACCTGCCTGTCCCCGGTGGGCGGACGGCGCTTACTTCGCGCGGCGCGGCGGGGGCGTGATGAGGCATCCGCATCCGCGGCCGCAGCATTTGCCGACGCGGCTGAGGCGGGCGCGCCGCCAGAGCCACCATGCGGCGGCGGCCGCGGCGGCGAGGAGAAGAAGGATGGCGAGGGCGGTCCCCATGGAGCGGCAAGGTGGACGAAGGCGGGCGGCGGCGCAACCGCGAACGACGCACCATTGGGCTCAGCCGCCGGCTTCGCGGAGGAGGCGCTCGAAGGTTTCGCGGCCTTCGTTGGCGGCGTCCTGCGCGAGGCGGAAGCGTTGTGCACGGGCTTCGGCGTCGTCCGACGAGTCGGGGTTGAGTTCGAACTTGCGGAAGGCGAGAAAGGCGTCGGCGCGCTTCTCGCGGAGGAGGGAGAGTTCCTCGTGCATCTTGCGCACGGCGTCGGACCAGCGGCGGTAGTCGGGGTCGGCGCCGGGTTCGCGGTTGAGGCGGCGCATGTCGTCGGCGAGGCGTTCGAGCATGGCTTCGCGGCGTTCGATTTCGCCTTCGAAGCTGTGGATGACCCGCTGGAGTTCGGGGAGGTGTTCCTGCGCGAAAGCGCGCAGATCGCCCTCGGCTTCGGCGAGGTTGCGCTGGTGGCGTTGTTCTTCGCGGCGCTCCTGCCAACTTCCGAAGCGATTCATCCCAACGATGAGGGCAGCGCCCGCCACAATAAAAATGAGGAGTTTGCCGAAGCACCCGATTTTTCCTGCGGTGCCGTAGATTCGTCTGCGTTGACGGGCTGTCATGGGTCGCCGCGCATGATGTCATCGAAACGGCGGGCCTCGGCGGCCTGTCCGTCGGCGTGGAAGAGGTCGTCGAGCGAGAGGGTGCGCTCGGTTTCGCTGCTCACGGCGCGGGTGGTGTCGAGGAGCGCGTTGATGCGGTCGTTGAGGGAGTCGATGCCGTCGAAGGTGGAGTGGAGGCGAACCTGCTGGAGTTGGCGGTCGACTTCCGACCGGCGCTCGCGCAGGTCGCGCAGGACGCTGTCGACACGGGTGAGGTCGTTTTGCGTGCGTGTGACGGCGACATCGTAGACGCGGGCGTTTTCGCTGTAGCGCGCGCGGCGCTCGTCGGCTTCGAGGATGAGCTGGCGCAGTTCGTCTTCATTGACGCGCAGGCCTCCGAGGTCGGCGGGCCATTGTCCGGTGTCGTTGGCGAGGCGGTACGCTTCCTTGAGTTCCTCCAGCTTTTCCTCGACGAGCGGGGCCTGACGGGCGTCGACCTCGCGGCGGCGTTCGAGGGAGTTGAGCTGGGTGCGCAGATTGACCTGGCGCCCGCGCAGTTCGTCTTCCATGCGGTCGAACTCGGCAAGGGTCCAGCGCAGGTATCCTTCGGGGTCCTTGGCAATGTTTGTGTCCGTCCATGTCGTGGCCGATTCGAAGAACGAGTTGACCTTCGTGCGGAAGGGGTCGCTCACAAAATAGGCGCCGGCGAAGACGACGGCGGCGAGCGTGAGGATACCGAGAATGGTTTTCATGGGCGTGGTATGACAGGAAACCTAGAAAAAGAAGAGGTTTCTATTTTACGATTTTACCAGATTCCGGGTGTTTGTAAATAGGCTGAACCGCTCAACGGACCGGAGGGAAAGGCTAGGTCGAGCGGTTGGGAGAGGTTGCTTCGCCGGCCGGGTATCGGGGGGCTCCTCAATTTCGGCGGACATCTCCCCATCCAACTGGTGATCGTGGTGTTCGCCGCGGTCCCCGCTTTCGTTTTCAAGTTCCGGATCTTCTCGTTTCCCTTCGATGCGCCGGCCTTGGTGTTTTGCTGGACGCCCTCGTTTGATTGCGGAATTAAGCTTCCCTTCCGGGGGCTCGGCGGCATTTTTTCTCATATGCCTATGCCGGTCTTCTCAGATGCCGTTCCCACCGCGGTTTACTTGTTGCACTGCCTTGTGCCCGGAAGCCGTGTCCGGCGATATACCGCGATTGTGGTTGTCGCGTTTCTATTCGGAGCGGCACCGTTGCCCGCGCCGCCGTTCACCGTGGAGGGGCCCGGCGTCGATCCGGCTGACTTCCACGTCACTGTGTATGCGGCGGGAATGGATTTTCCGCTCGGCATGGCGGAGTTGCCTGACGGTTCGCTCCTCGCCACCGTGAGCGAAGGCACGAATTTTTTCGATACGACCGGAAAGCTCGTCCGCTACGTTGACACCACCGGTGACGGGGTCGCCGATGCCTCACCTCAAGTGATGTATGAGGATCTGCCCGGAACGCAGACGGCGGTGCGCGTCGGCGGCACACTTGTCTTCGTGACCGGGGCGGCCAAACCGATTTCGATCCTGCGCCTCGGGCAGACCCCGGACGCACCGTTCTCGTTTGTGGGAAGCATTGATTTTGCGTATCCGGACGGGGACTACCATGCCCATTCGGCGCTGGAGATCCGGCCTGCTCCGGGTGAGGAGGACAGCTGGGAACTGTTCTTTCAACTCGGCTCGGACTCGAATTTCGCGGCATCAACGCGGACAGTCCCCATTTCGAGTGACACCGTGGCGGGGGTTTCGGGCACGCTTGTGAGCGATTCAGCCTACCGGATCACGATTGCGGACCACGGCACCCATGTGAGTGCGTCGAACCTTACCCGGATTGGCGCGGGACTGCGCAATGCCGCCGGATTCGCCTTTCACCCCGCGACGGGCGATCTGTATTTTCAGGACAATGGCATCGACGGACTTGAGGATCCGAATATCCCCCACAGTCCGGATGAATTGAACCGGATCCGTCGCGAAGACATTGGCCGGGAGGTTTTTGATTTTGGATTTCCGGACAACTACACGGTCTACCGAACAGGGGAGATAGTCGGCGGCGACGGCGTGCCGCCTCTCATGGTGTTCCAGCCGTGGCCCGACCCGATCACGGGGCGGCGAAGCGAGGGAGCGAATGAGATCACCTTCGCTCCGCCCGCTTTTCCTACGGGGCTCAACCGGGGGCTCTTTATCGGCTTTCACGGAAAGTTCGCCTTCGGGGGCCTACAGAACGACGAGAATCCGGTCGTCTACGCGGATCCCGAAACAGGTGAATATTTTCATTTCATTGCCGGGCAGCAACCGGGACTGGGCCATCCCATCGGGCTCCTCGCCACGCGCGACAGCCTGTATGTCGCGGATCTCGTCACGCATGGAAATCTGTTCAACGGCGCCGGTGCGGGTGCCATCTACCGCATCCAGTCGCAGGTTCCTCCCGAACCTCCTGACCTCCGGATCCGGAAAACCGACGACGGTGTTCGGGTCGAGTGGGACTGCGGAACCCTTGAGACGTTCGATACACCCGCGGGTCCGTGGGCTCCCGTGCCGGACGCATTCAGCCCGTTGACGGTCCCGCCGGAGGACCTGCCGCGCTTCTTCCGTGCGGGCTATTGACGCGCACCCGTGTGCGTGCGGAGTCCGGTGCGGCTCTCCTTGACGGGCCGCGGGGTGTTGTATTATCACTTCAGCTAAATCCGGAGTGCTTATGCGTGAAAATTCCGGTCCGTTGGCGCGGCGCTGGTCGGGTCGCCGCCGTGCGGATGCTACATGCCCGCCCCAACGAGAGGAGAGCTTCCTATGGACCTGAAATTGAAAGGTAAGAACTGTATATTGACCGGCGGAAGCCGGGGCATCGGGCGGGCCATCGCCCTTGCCCTCGCCGACGAGGGAGTGAATGTGGCCCTGTGCGCTCGCAACCGCGAGGCTCTTGACGAAACGGGCGAGCGGATTCGTTCGCGCGGGGTGCGGGCCTACACGCATGTCTGTGACGTCGGTGACGCAAAGGCTCTCGGAGATTTTCTCGAGGCGGCCCGTGAGGCGCTCGGCGGGGTCGATCTGTTTGTCCACAACGCTTCGGCGCTCGCCGTCGAACCCGGCCTCGAAGCGTGGCGGCCCAGCTTTGAGGTGGACTTGATGGGTGCGGTCAACGCCTGCGCCCGCGTTGTTCCGTGGATGGAAAAAGCGGGCGGGGGCAGCATCCTCTTCGTCTCTTCCATCGCGGGTGTTGAAGCCGTGCCCTTGCCCGATTTCGCCTATACGACCGTGAAGGCGGGACTCATTGCCTATGCGAAGAAGCTCGCGGTGACGCACGCGCCGAAGGGAATCCGCGTGAATGCCGTCGCTCCGGGATCGATTGAGTTTCCGGGCGGAGTTTGGGACGAGGCGCGGAAGCACCAGCCGGAATTCTACAAGGCCGTCCTCGATTCCATTCCCGGCGGGCGGATGGGCACGGCGGAAGAGGTGGCGGACGCCGCCGTGTATCTGCTTTCGCCGCGCGCGCAGTGGGTGACCGGCGAAACGCTCTCGGTCGACGGCGGCCAGCACCGGGGCATGCGCTGAGAATCGGGGCGGGTCACCTCCAGAATACCGCCAGCCAGACGGTGTCCGTATCTGGGTCCGTGTGCGTGACCCTGTGCCGCGTGTGCGCGGGAATGAAGATGTGGTCGCCCGTGCGCAGCGTCGTTTCACGGCCGTTGTCGAAGCGCAAAGTGCCCTGGCCGCGCAGGACGAGCACCCATTCGTTTTCCTCCTGATCCCACCAGCCTTCCGTCGGCGAAGTGTGGCCGCGGGACACGATTCGCTTGATACGCACCGGCCCGTCTTCGAGGAGGGTTTCGAACAGCTCTCTCGGAAGGTTTGCCGGAATGGACGCAAGGAGGTTGCCGTCGGGCGGTTGATTGCGGGGTGATTCGGAGGTCACGGGCGGCAGAGTCGCAAATCAATGCTGCAGGAGCAAAGCTTCTTGGTACCTCCCGCTTGCCGTCCTCACCGCCACTCGTGTTTCGGGTAGCGGCCGCGGAGGTCCTTTCTCACGGCGGCGTAGCTCGTCTCCCAAAAGGCGTCGAGGTCGGCGGTGATCTGGACGGGCCGCTGGTTTGGCGCGAGCAGTTCGATCTTCGGGAGGACGCGTCCTTCGGCGACGGCGAGGGTTTTGTGCGGGACGTCGTAGAGCTGTTGGATGCGCGCCGAGAGCACGGCGGTGCCGTCGTCCTCGTAGCGCAGGCGGGCGCGTCCCTTGCCCGGCAGTTCCATCCGTTCGGGGGCGAGGCGGTCGATTTCGCTGTTGAGCCCGGCGGGCAGCCAGTCGCGCAGAAAAGGCCACACGTCCTTGTCCTTGAGTTCTTTGTAGCCCGCCACGCCGTGGCAGATTTGCTCGACGAGGAAGCGGCGCTCCTCCGGGCCGATGTGCGCGAAGCCGTAGTCCGGGCAGACGGCGGCAAGGAAGTTGACGCGCCCGATCCAACGCTCCACGGCGGCATCCCATGATTTCAGGGTGAATTCGCCCCGCTCGACGCCCGCGGCGAAGAGCCGGGCCGCCGCCTCGGGGTCGGGCTTGCCTGCGCTCTCCTCGCGCAGGACGAGACCGCGGAAGACGGTCTGCCGGGTGGCGACGGCGCGCCGGGTCTGCGGGTCGATGCGCGTTTCCGCAGTCTCCCGGAATTCGCCGGGAAAGAAGTCGCTCAGCCATGCTTCCTCCACTTCAGTGTTTCCTGAGAGTAACAATGAGACGCCGTGCCCGTGCCCGCGCTCCTGCAGTTCGGTGGCGACGAGGAGCGGGGCGTCGCGCACGAGGCTTTGGCGGGCGATTTCACCGCGCCGTCCATGCACGAGGGCGCAGCGAAGGGAGCTGCGGTCGAGCCGCATGGCAAGGTGGTCGGCGAAGGCGAGGAGGAGGCACACGCGCAGGCGGTCCTCAACGTCGGCGGGGTCTGCGGTGGATGCACTCCGCAGGCCGCTGCGCTCCGCGATGTTGAGCAACTGGTCGGCGACATGGCCCGCCACCCGCGCACGTTGCGCGTGCAGGCCCCAGTGCCGCGCGAAGTCGTGGTCAAAGCCGCGCCCGCGCAGCGCCTGCCATGCGTTCAGCTCGGGAAAGAGATCGGAGCGGGTGCCCCCCGCGCGCAGGAGCGTTTCGGCCCGCTCTTCTTCGCGGCGGCGGTCGTTGAGCGGGAGGATGAGGGAGCGGTCCTGGCAGACGGCGGCGAGCAACGCGGCGGCGGGCAGCACGCCGCGTTCATGGGCGGCGAGGAGCAGCCGCGACCAGCGCGGATGCAGGGGAAAGCGCGCCATGAGGCGTCCGAGGTCGGTGATCCCGGCGGTTCCGGGGTCGAGTGCGCCGAGGTCGGCGAGGAGTTGCCGCGCGCGTTGCCAGGCGTCCGGGGGCGGGGGTTCGACCCACGGCAGGGTGTCGAGCGCCTCCGGCGACAGGGCGTTGGCGAGGAGGAGGGCGGTTTCCGAGAGGTCGAGGCGGGTGATTTCCGGCTCGAGTGCCGCCGGGCGGTGGGCATGCTCAGCCTCCGTCCACAGGCGCAGGCACACACCCGGTCCGGTGCGTCCGGCGCGGCCCGCCCGCTGGTCGGCGGAGGCGCGGCTGATTTTTTCGATCAGAAGGGTGTTGATGCCGCGTCCCGGATCGAACGCCGGGATGCGCGCGAGCCCGCTGTCGACGACCGCGCGCACCCCGTCGATGGTCAGCGAGGTCTCCGCAATGTTGGTGGAGACGATGACTTTTTGGCGCTCCGGCGCTTCGAGGGCGGCGTCCTGCGCGTCCGGCGGCAATTCGCCGTGCAGCGCGTGGAGGGCAAAGCGGCGGCTCTCCGGTGTCTCACGCAGGGCGTCGAGGGTGCGGCGGATCTCATACGCGCCGGGCATGAAAACGAGGATGTGCCCGTCGTCCACCTCCGGGCCGAGCTTGCGGAAGGCGCGCGCCGCCCGCTCCCATGCCGGCGTTTCCGCCTTCACCTCGACGGCCCGGCTGTAGCGGATGTCCACCGGATAGACGCGCCCTTCCGTGTGGAAGGTGGCGCACGGGGCGAGGCGTTCCGCGAGCGTCTCCACGTCGAGCGTGGCGGACATCACGCCGAGGACGAGGTCGGGGCGGCGCTCCGCCTGCAACTGCCGCGCGAGCGCGAGGGAGACGTCGCCGTCGAGGTGGCGCTCGTGAAACTCATCGAAGAGCAGCGCGCCGACTCCGTTGAGGTCGCGGTCTTCCGCCAGTCGGCGTAAAAGCAACCCTTCAGTGACAAAAAGCACGCGGGTGTTCTTGCCGGAGCGGTTGTCGAAGCGCACATGATAGCCCACGGCGTCGCCGAGGTCGCAGTCGGCTTCGCGGGCGACGCGTTTGGCGAGCATGCGCGCGGCGATGCGGCGGGGCTGGAGGATGATGACGGTGCCGTCGACGAGTCCGGGCATGGCGGCGAGCATCCGCGGCACGCGGGTGGATTTGCCCGAGCCGGTGGGGGCGGAGAGGACAAAGCGCCGGTGCGTGGCGAGGGCCGCGCGGATCTCCGGTTCGAGGGCGTCGACAGGCAGGGGCTCGGCCGGTGGTTTCATCGGGAGCGGGCGGATTGACGGTTTTGTGACGGGTGCATGCCGGATTTTCCTTCCATCGCAGGGCGCGAAGGGACTTAGTGCCTTGATAAATGAACGGTTTCCTCCATAAGTTGGAACAATAACCGGTGTATCTTCAGCCCGGTGTATGGAACGCGATCCGGAGAGCGAACACGGAATGGCAAAGAATTTCCACGAAGTTGTGCAATTGATTGCGCGGGAGGATTCCCGCTACGAACCCGGTGCCTACTTTCTTGTGCGGGAGGGGCTGGACGCTACCCTGCGCACGCTTAAGCCGGAGCGTCGCCGCCAACCGGTGCACGTTTCCGGCCGGCAACTGTCCGAAGGCCTGCGCGCCCACATCCTCGATCAATACGGCCCCATGTCCATGACCTTGCTCGACACCTTGGGCGTCCGGTCGACAGAGGACTTCGGCAACATCGTCTTCACCCTCATCGACTACGGGATCTTCGCGAAGAACGAGGACGACCGTATCGAGGATTTCCGGGAGGTCTTTGATTTTGAGGAGGCTTTTGAGTTTCCCTTCCTCAGCGAGGAGGACCGGCGCGCGCGGCGGCGCATCCGCAAACTACAGCTTCGGCCGGCGGAGCGTCCGGACACCAACTGACCCGGCGCGCCGTCTACCTCTTCAGGCTCCGTTTCCCCACAAGTGCGACAAATATGGCAATACAGCTTCTGGACCGACTACCCCGCGACCTACCGGAGCGGCGGGTCTTCGACAACGGCCTCGTGCTTGTGCACAGAGAAGATTTTTCCAGCGAACTGCTTTCACTCCAGCTCTGGGTCAAGACCGGCAGCATCCACGAGGGACGCAGTCTCGGCGCGGGCCTTTCGCACTACCTGGAACACCTTCTCTTCAAAGGCACCGAATCTTTCGGACCCGGAGAAATCGCGCGCGAGGTGCAGGCCGCCGGCGGGTATGTGAACGCCTACACGACCTTTGACCGCACGGTTTACTACATCGACCTTCCGTCCGAGAGCCTCGACCGGGGACTGGAGATTCTCGCCGACATGGCCTTCCGCGCCAAGCTGGAGACCGCCGATATCGAGTCGGAGCGCTCCGTCATCCTGCGGGAGATCGACATGGGGCTCGACGATCCCGACCGGCAGGTGGCGCAATCGCTTTTCGGCACGGCCTTCCGCTGCCACCCCTACCGCCACCCGATCATCGGGCACCGCCCGCTCTTCGAGGCGGTCCGGCCCGATGACTTGCGCGAATACTACCGCAGCCGCTATGTCCCGAACAACATGGGGCTTATGGTGGCCGGGGCAGTGGAAACCGAAGACCTCGCGGAAGCCGTGCAGCGTGCCTTCGGGGGGCGGGCGCCCCGCTGCCTCGACGATGTCGTCTTTGCCGGCGAGCCGCCTCAGCTCAGTCGCCGCCATTGCCCGTTGCGCGGCGACGTGCAGGTCTGCCGCGGTTCGCTCGCATACCGTATTCCGTCGCTCACCCATCCCGATGCTCCCGCGCTCGACATGCTCGCCAACCTCCTCGGCGGCGGGCAGAGCGCGCGGCTGTGGAAGGTGCTGCGCGAGGAGCGTCGGCTTGTGCACCACATCGAGGCTTCCGCGTGGAATCCGGGTACAAGCGGACTCCTGTGGATGTCCTATGTCGCCGATCCCGGACAGGAGGAGGCGATTGAGCGTGCCGTTGTCGAGGTCGTCGGCGACGTCGCGGCCAACGGAGTGGGGGAGCGGGAACTCGACAAAGCCAAAGCGCACGCCCTCGCGGGGGAGATCAACGCCCGCAAGCGCGTCCGCGGCCAGGCCGCCCGCCTCGGCACGGCGGAGATTGTCGTCGGCGACCTCAACTACCCCGGCCAATATTTCCGCCGTCTCGAAGCCCTCACGCCGGACGCGGTCGGTCGTGTGGCAGGCCGCTACCTGCGGGAAGACCAGCTCACCTCAATCGTCCTCGGGCCGAAAGCGGCGGGAGGCGCGGGCGCGCGGACGAAAAGACCGAAGCCGGCGCCCGCCCGGTTCGAGACCGTCACGCTTACCAACGGAGCGCGGGTCCTCTTCCAAGTCGATCCGCGCCTACCCAAGGTGAACCTTCGTTTCTCCGGTCTCGGCGGTCCGGTCTATGAGGAGGCGGATACGCGCGGGATCACCGGCCTGCTCGCCACTCTTCTCACGCGTGACACCGCCAAACGCACCGCCGCCGAGGTGTCGGAGTCCGTGGAATCCGTCGGCGGCGGTATCCTCGAGTTTTCCGGCAACAACTCCTTCGGCTTCGGCCTCGAAGTTATGCGCGGCGACGAGACACTGGCCCTGGATCTTTTTGAGGAAGCGCTCCTCGCTCCGTCTTTCGACGAATCCACGCTTGAGCGCGAGCGCGACGCGCAGGTCTCGCACATCCACGAAATGGAGGACGAGATCGTTGAGTTCGGGCAGAAGGCGTTGCGCCGTCACTTCTTCGGCAACCATCCGCTCGCGGAGGATCCGCTGGGCCGCACCGGGACGGTGTCGGCCATCCGGCGGGCCGATATCCTCGCGGCTTACCGCCATCTTGTCGCGGGACCGAATGCTGTGCTATCCGTCTGCGGCGACTTCGATCCCGACTATATGCTGCCCCGTGTGGAGGCTGTTGCAGCGGGTATTCCCGCTTGGGCGTTCCCGCGCCGGGCACCGGAACGCAGGAAGCCCGCGGCCAAGGAGTTGATCCGCGAGGTCCTTCCGCGCGAACAGGCTGTCCTCTTCCTCGGTTATCCCGACGCGGGCGTGGCTTCGGACGACTTTATTCTTGGCGAGGTTTTGCAGGAAATTCTCAGCGATATGTCCGGACGGCTCTTCCTCCGCGTGCGCGAGGAGCAGGGGTTGGCCTACTTTGTCGGTGCAAGCCGCATTGTCGGAGTCGATACCGGACTCTTCTTTCTCTACGGCGGCACCCATCCGGACAGTGGCGGCACCTTGCTCGCCGAGTTGGAGGCCGAAGCGAAACGCGTGGCTGACGGTGGACTCACCGCCGCCGAGCGCGACCGCGCCGTGCGCCGCCTCAAGGCCCGTAAACGCATGAGCC
This sequence comes from Opitutales bacterium, assembly GCA_020831525.1. Taxonomy (GTDB): domain Bacteria; phylum Verrucomicrobiota; class Verrucomicrobiia; order Opitutales; family Oceanipulchritudinaceae; genus SLLG01. The sequence continues at coordinate 2,022 of JAFIGH010000093.1, read as the reverse complement.
TCCAAGGCATCGGCGCGCGTGCCGCGCAAGCTTCGCTCAACACGCTCTTCGGTCTTCCCGCCAACGACTGGCTCGATTATGACGAGCGCGTCGATGCCGTCGACCTCGACCGTCTCCGCGGTTTCGCCGTGCGGCGCTTCCGGGCCGAAGAGAGCGTGCGGGTGCGCGTCTCGCCCGAATAGACACGCCGCCGGACTTGCGCGGTAGGCACCGAACCCTCCATCGTAGCGCGCATGCTCGAATTCCTCCGCATCCGCAACCTCGCGCTCATGGACGCTGTCGAGCTGGAGTTTGGGCAGGGATTCATTGCCGTCACCGGCGAGACCGGCGCGGGCAAGAGCGTCCTCCTCGGCGCGCTCGCTCTGCTATCCGGCTCCCGCGCCGACAAGACAATCATCCGGCAGGGGGAGGAGACCTGCGAAGTCGAGGCCGTCATCGCCTTTCCCGATACCTCCGCCATGGACGCCGTCCTCGCCTCCATGGATCTCCCGCCCTGCGACGACGGAAGCCTCGTTCTGCGGCGCACCGTTTCGCGCTCCAAGGCCGCGCGTGTCCACATCAACGGTACCCTCACCACTCTCGCCCGGCTGCAGGAACTGGGTATGCACTGGATCGATTTCCACGGCCCCGGTGAGCCGCAGAAACTCTTTTCCGAGCGTTGGCAGCTTCGCCTCCTCGACCGCTTCGCCCGCAACGGCTCCGCCCTCGAGGCCTACCGCGAAGACTTCCGCAAATGGCGGGCGCTGGCCCGCGAGATGGAGGAACTCCGCGAGTCCGAACAGCTCGGCGAAGATGAGCGCGCCTTCCTCGAATCCCAGATCGCCGCCATCGATACCGCCGACCTCAGCGACGAGAGCGTCGCCGAACTAGAGCGCGACCACGCCCGCCTCACCGGCGCGCAGGATCTTAGTGAAGCCGCCGCTTCCCTCGCCGCAACTCTCGGCGATGACGACGACGGCGTCTCCACCCGCCTCGGGACAGCCCTCCACACTGCCCGCCGGATCACGGCAATCGATTCTTCTCTTCAGCCGCTCGCCGACCGCCTCGAGTCTCTCATAATTGAAACCGCGGATCTCGCCGCCGAATTCAGCGACGTCGTTGACGCCGCTGACATCGACGAATCCACCGCCGCCTCCATCGAGGAACGCATGGCACGGTGGCTTGATCTCAAACGAAAATACGGCGGCGACGTCTCACGCATTCTCGCCAAACGCGGCGAACTCGCGGGTCGCCTTGAGCGTCAGGGCGATATCGAGGGCAGTCTCCGCTGTCTCGAAAAGCAGGCCGCCGAAATCGAGGTCCGCCTCTCCGCCCAGGCCGAGGACATCCGCCGCGCCCGCCTCACCGCTGCCCGTGAACTCTCCAAGGCATGCGCCGGCCTTCTCCTCCGCCTCGGTTTCCGCAAAGCCCGCTTCACCATCGAAGTCGAGCGCGAGGACGAACTGCGCGAATACGGCAACTGCTCCGTTTCGTTCCGCTTTTCGCCCAACGCCGGACAAGATCTCCTGCCCCTCAACAAAATCGCCTCCAGCGGCGAACTCGCCCGCGTCATGCTCGCCCTCAAGGCCGTCCTCGCCCAAGTCGATGCCACCCCCGTGCTCGTCTTCGACGAGGTCGACGCCAACGTCGGCGGCGAAATCGCCCGCGAAGTCGGCGCCGAACTCGCCAAACTCGGTACCTCCCACCAAGTCTTCTGCGTCACCCACCTCCCCCAGGTCGCCGCCGCTGCCGTCAGCCACTTCGTTGTCCAAAAAGCCCAAACCGATGACGCCACCGCCGTCGCCATCCGCCCCCTCCACCCCGCCCCCGCCCATCGCCTCGAAGAAATCGCCCGCATGCTCGGCGACCGATCCTCCAAAATCGCCCGCCAGCACGCCAAAGCCCTCCTTTCTCCCTAATTCTACTTTGTTATATTTCCGGAGGGCTTGTGCGGCGCCAGCGGCGGGCGCGGCGCGGATTGCGCGGCCGTTTCTCCGCGCGGCTTTCTCTGCGGCGGGCGGACTCTACGGAGGCGGCGCGCTG
>JAFIGH010000092.1 GCA_020831525.1 Opitutales bacterium | reverse complement strand
CCCTCCTCCCGACCACATCAAAGAACCTTGCGGTAATCTTGCATAGGCAATGGGACAGGCGGGCGCGGGCCTCTTTTTGCCTTGCGAAAGACCGGAGCGGTGAGTGAATGGAGAGGGAGGATCCATATCGGGGCCGTACCGTGGCGATCCATCCGCGGATCCGTGGGGTATCGGGTATTTTACTTGTCTCTCCCTTGCGCGGGGGGCTTTATTGCGCGCATGTTCCTCGATCAGACAGGGAGGCGTTGCCTCGGCGCGGTCGACGCGACAGGCAGGGCGGCACTCCTCGGGGTGCAATCGGTGGCCCTGTTCTTCGTACGCGGGTTTTCCCTGCCGCGCCTTATTGAGCGGATTTTCGAAATCGGGGTGCGCACGACGCCGTTGATCCTCCTTGTGGGGTTCTTTACGGGCATGGTCCTTGGTTTGCAGGGGTATTACACGCTGGTGCGCTTCGGCTCGGAGGGCCTGCTCGGTCCGGCCGTGGCGCTGACGCTCATCCGCGAGCTGGGGCCGGTGCTCACGGCCATCATGGTGGTGGGGCAGGCGGGCTCGGCGATGGCGGCGGAGCTGGGCATCCAGCGCAATTCGGAGCAGATCGACGCCCTTGAGATCATGGGCATCGAAACGCGTGCCTTCCTCATCGGGCCGCGCCTTGTCGCGGCGCTGATCTGCTTTCCCATGCTGACGGCGTTCTTCGACATCATCGGGATTCTCGGCGCTTACGTGACGGGGGTGCAAATTCTCGGGCTCCAGCACGGGGTCTTTTGGTCGAACCTCTTCGACGCCGTGCAGTGGAGCGATGTGCGCGGGGGCTTCATCAAGTCGCTGGTCTTCGGCTTTCTCGTCATCCTTATCTGTTGTTTCCAAGGGTATTTCACGCACTTGCAGTCGCGCTACTTCGGCGCGCGCGGCGTGAGCTACTCGGCCACGCAGGCGGTGGTGATCTCCTGTGTGGTGATCCTCGCGGCGGACTACCTCATCACCTCGTTCCTCATCTGATCCATGGAAAGCGATTGTGTCATTGCCATTGAGGGCGTGCGTAAGGCGTTCGGCGGGGAGCGGGTGTTGCAGGGGGTGGACCTGTGCGTGCCGCGCGGGCGGGTGACGACCGTGCTCGGCAAGAGCGGCGCGGGAAAATCTGTCCTGATGAAGTGCGTGGCGGGGCTGGTGCGGCCGGACGCCGGAAAGATCACGGTCAACGGCGAGGTCTTCGGGCCGGGCCGCAGCCGCATTCCGCCGAAGCTCAGCTACATGTTCCAGAACAACGCCCTTCTCGACGGTTTGACGGCGTTTGAAAACGTGGCTTTGCCGCTCCAGGAGCGCACGCGCCTGCGGCGGAAGGCGGTGCGGCGGCGTGTGAGTGAACTGTTTGAGCGGCTCGACCTTGAGGACGTGGACGATAAATACCCGTCGCAGCTCTCGGGGGGCATGCAAAAGCGCGTGGCCCTGGCGCGTGCGCTCGCCATGGATCCCGAGATCATTCTCTTCGACGAGCCCACGACGGGGCTCGACCCGTTGCGCAAGGTGTCAGTCTTCAACATGATCGACCGCTACCAGCGGCAGTTCGGTTTCACGGCGGTGCTCGTAAGCCACGATCTGCCGGATTCCCTTTTCATCTCGGACAAGGTGGCGGTCCTTGACGGCGGCCGCATCGGCTTTGAGGGCGCACCCGTCGATTTGCAGGCGGCGACGCCGGAGATTCAGGCGACCTTTCTGCAATCGGTGGAGGACCTGCGCAACGAGGTCGTGGGCCTCCCGCGCGCTGCGGATGAGGAGAGCGGCACCGCACCGCGCCTCGAGCTGCGCTTCGACGCCGTCGGCGAGCGCCGCGAGGGCGAGTCGGGGGCGTCGGCCAACCTGCGGGCGGCGATGGTTATCCGTGCTTTTCGGCGCGTCCTCCCGCGGGGCTGGCGGCTTGCCGCGGCGGGGCCGTGGGCGGTGGCCGCCGTGGGTGCGGAGGGGGACGTGGCAGACCCCGCGGCTACAGCCGAAGCCATCACCGCTGTTTGCCGCGAGACTGCCGGAGGGCGTCCCGTCTGGACGGCACCCGCGCGCCTTTTTTCCAACCGGGGGACGCCTTCGACCGTGACGGTCGATCTCCCTTTTCCCGAATATTCCCATGAGCAAGCTCAAGATTGAAACCCTCGTCGGCCTCTTTGTTGTCGCCGGCGTGCTGGCTGTGTCCTACCTCGCCGTGCAGATCGGCGGGGCGCGTTTTTTCGGCAACGAGACCTACACAGTCGAGGCCCGCTTCAACAACACCGGCGGGCTTAAGCCCGGGGCGGACGTGCGCATCGCGGGCGTTTCCGTCGGGCGCGTGCGCGCCGTGCGGCTGGATCCAGAGTCCTACGCCGCCTACGTCGCCATCGACATCCGCCGCGACATTGAGTTGGACGACGACACGATTGTCTCCATACGCACGACGGGTCTGATCGGCGACAAGATCGTCGCTCTTATGCCGGGCGGTTCCGGAATTCCCGTGGAGCCGGGCGACGTGCTCTATGACACGGAGTCCGCCGTCGATTTAGAAAGCTTGATTAGCCGGTTTGCCTTCGGCAGCGTAGAGGATTAAGTTCATTGTTTATGATAAAGTTTCCCCGTTTCCTTTTCCTCGCCGCCGTGCTTCTGCCCGCGGTCCTCTTGTTGCCGGGCCGCGCTGTCGCCGGGCCTACGGCCGAACTCCGCGCCACCGTTGCCGAAGTTCTCGAACTTCTCTTTCCCGGCGGAGTCGCGGAGGACCCTGTCGGGGTCATGCCGCAGGTGCGCGAAATCATCGATAAGCGCTTCGATTTCGATGTCATCGCCCGGCGCTCGCTTGGGCGCGGATGGACGCGCCTGAGTGAAGAGCAGCGAACAACCTTCAGCCGTCTTTTCGCCGATTTGCTCATGTATTCCTACACGGACCGCCTTGCCGGGCTCTCCCGTCCGGATATCGAGTGGGGCAGTGTGCAGCAACTCGGCACGAACCGCCTCGAAATCGCCTCCACCATCGTGTACCAAGGCGAGCGCTACGAAGTCCTCTACCGGCTGGTGGAAATGCGGGGTGACTGGCAGGTTTACGATTTGGTCATCGAGGGTGTCAGTCTGGTCGGCAACTACCGCAGCCAGTTCACGAGCGTGCTCGACCGGCGCGGTCCCGACGAACTCCTGCGTGTTCTCTCCGAGCGCGTGGATGCGCAAAAGGGCCGCTCCGATGGTTAACGGGACCGGCGGCTGTCGTTTCGGCCTCGAACAAAAGTGGCTGCGGCGTAAGGTTGCCTTTTTCACCGTCGTTTGCGGGATCGCCCTTGCGGGTTGCACGTCCGCTCCGCGCCATGCGGCAGAGGACCGGACAACCGTGCGGGAGGCGTCTGCCCATACTCCACCCGAAGGGTTTGTCCTCGCCTCTCTCGCGGCGGGTGAGGCCGACGAACTTATCGACGATGACGACGATTTTGACCCGTTCTGGGACGACGACGAATTCGACGATCCCGCGGTCAACGATCCGTTTGAGGGCCTCAACCGCGCCTTTTTCGCCATGAACGACCTGACCTACCAGGCCGTTCTCATCCCGGTCTCCCGCATTTACGGCGGTGTCGCGCCGGAGCCCGTCCAGCGCGGTGTGCGCAACTTTTTCAACAATCTGCGCTACCCGATCCGGGTCGTGAACAACCTTCTCCAGGGCAAGGGATCGGAGGCCGGGCGGGAGACGCAGAAGTTTCTCCTCAACACCACCGTGGGGGTGCTCGGTTTTGGAAAACCGTCCGACAACCACGAACACCTCCGTGACATCCCGCGCGAGGACATGGGGCAGACATTCGCCGCATGGGGCGTGGGCGATACGCCGTACCTTGTCCTTCCGTTCCTCGGCCCCTCCACTGTGCGCGACGCCGTGGGCCGTATGCCGGACGCGTTCTTGTACCCACCGGTTTATGTGCTGAGCGCCGATGAACTCATCGTCACGGAGGCAGTTGACCTCGCGAACAGCTCGCCTGCCCTCATGCGCGAATACGAGGGTATGAAGGAGGCATCCGTCGACCCCTACGCCGCCCTGCGCAACGCCTATCTGGAAAACCGCCGACGTGAGATCGCGCGTTGACCGGAGCGCGTCCGTCCCGCACAGTATGGGCATGAAACGGTCGAAGTTCTTTATTATGGCGGGGGCTCTCTTCGTCGCCTCGACGGTCTTTGCCCAGCAACAGGGCGGACGTCCCATCAATGTCGTTGTCGCCGACCTCGAGCAGGACGTGCGCATTCTCCAGCGCGAACTCGCCGCCATGAAGATCGAGATGGAGGCGCTCCTGCGCGAAAACCGCAACCTCCGCCGCCAGGTTGAGGAGGCGGGTAAGCCGCCCGAAGACTACGTTTCCAAGAGCGAGATGGACTCGCGCCTCTCCGAGTTGCGACGGGCCGTCAATGAGACGGCGACGCGCCACCGCACGGAGATCATCAACCTCGTCTCCTCCGAGATTGAGGGCCTCGCCGCGCAGACGCAGAGCGCCATCAATGCGCTCGCGCGCTCCGTCGAGGGCCGCCCGCGCATGGAACAGACCGTCACTTTCAGCGACAACTACCCGCGCTCGGGCACGACCCACACCGTGCGCCGGGGCGATACGCTATCCGGCATCGCGCGCCGCTACGACTCGCGCGTCGACTGGATCCGCAACGCCAACCGCATCGCCGGCGACACGATCATCGCCGGACAGGAACTCTTTATTCCGCAGGAATCGAACTAGACGTCGACATGGCTGTGCGCAAATCGAGATTGGGCCGGGGGCTGGGAAATTTGATATCAGGGGGTGTTTCCACCCGTGAGACGCCGAAAACCGCCGCCCAGGCGAAAAAGGCCGCCGCCAAAGCGGCGAAGAAGGCATCCCGCGCGGGCAAGAAAGCCGCAAAGCCCGTCCCCGCGAAGAAAACCCCCGCTTCAGCGGCGCCGGAGAAAGCCGTCCCGGCGACGTCCGCCGCAAACGCCGCCGCGGAAGCACCGTCGCCCGCCGCCCCCGTCGAAGCGCAGACCGGTCTCACGGAAATCGCTGTTGCCAGAATCTCGCCCAATCCGCACCAGCCACGCCGCGAGTTCGACGAAACGAAACTGCGCGAACTCGGCGACAGCATCCGCGCCGAAGGCCTCCTCCAGCCCATCGTCGTGCGCAAGGTCGGCGAGGGCTTCCAGATCATCGCGGGCGAGCGCCGCTGGCGCGCCTGCCGCGAGCTGGGCCTCAAGCGCATCCCGGCGCACATCGTCGAGGCAAGCGAAGTCTCCTCCGCGGTTCTCTCGCTCATCGAGAACCTCCAGCGCGCCGACCTCAACCCCATCGAAGAAGCCCTCGGCTACGCCTCCCTCCTCAAAGACTTCCACCTCACCCAGGAAGCCGTCGCCGAGCGCGTGGGCAAGAGCCGCGCCGCCGTCGCCAACGCCCTGCGCCTCCTTCAGCTCGACCGCGAAATCCAGGGCTTTCTCAACAAGGGCCTCCTCTCCGTCGGCCATGCGAAAGTCATCCTCGGCCTCGACGACCCCGCGCAGCGCACGCTCCTTGCCCGCCGAATCGTCGAGAAGGGCGCTAGCGTGCGCGAAACCGAGCGGCTCCTCCATGCCATGCGCAACGCCCGCAACAAGGCGCCCGCCTCCCGCGACGGGCGCGCTCTCTCTCCGGGCGAAACCGCCGCGGTCGACGATTTTCAGAAACGCATCGCCTCTTTCCTCAACACCCCTGTGCAACTCCGCCACGCCCCCAAGCGCGGCAAGATCGTCATCGAGTACTTCGGCAACGAAGACCTCCAGCGCATCCTTGAGAAAATGGGTATGGCGAACTGAGGCGTGGCCGCTGCTTCCGCATGGATTCGCGTGAGTCCTGCCGCGGCAGAAGACTGAATACGGTAAAGCCGCCGGAGATCCGGATGATGCTGTGCCTTCAATCGCAAAGATGCGGGCTCACATTTGCGCCGGGCGTAGCTCCGCCGCAGTTTCCGGTGCATTGGAGCCCTCCGGCGAACGAAGCGGAACGATGATGCGGAAGACGCTGCCGCCCTGCGGGGGGCATTTGACTTCGAGGCGGCCGTCGTGCAGCGCGATGATGCGTTTGACGACGGCGAGGCCGACGCCGACGGTGATTTCGTCGCCTGTCGGGCGGGCGCTGAGCCGCTGAAAGAGCCGGCCCATGAGTTCTTTGTCGGCTTCGGTCAGTCCGGGGCCCTCGTCGGCGACAAAGAAAGCGGCTTCGCCATCGATGACTTCCCAGCCTATGCGTATGACACTGTCTGCGGGGGAGTATTTTATCGCGTTGCTCACGAGATTGCCCATGCAGTCGAGAATCCGCTGGCGGTCGACCTTGGCGGCAACTCCGGCAACGCCCGGGACGAGGACGATATTCTGACCCTTGGCTTCGGCGCGCAGTTGCCACAGCGAGTGAACCGTCTCTGCGAGGGGCATAAGCGGGAGCGGTTCGCGTTTCAGGCGGATCGAGCCGGACTCAATGGCGGCGGCGTCGAGGACTTGGCCGAGGGTTTCGTCGAGGACTTGCGCCGACTGCAGGACGGCGTCGACTAACTCGGTCGAGTGGGGCTGACCTTCGCAGGCCGCGCGGTCCTGACGCAGCAATTCGGCGGGGCCGAGAATGCCCCACACGAGATTGCGCAGGTCGTGCGCGGCAAAGTTGAGGATTTCGCTTTTCTGGCGGTTCTCTTCTTCGGCGAGGTGTTTCTGTGCTTTGAGCTTGGCCATGGCACCGGCGAGTTCGGCGGCCCGGTTGCGTTCGAGTTCGGTTTCGCGGCGGCTTTGCTGGAGTTCTGATTCGAGGTGAAGGGCTTTTAGCTTGAGTGACGTGCGTTCGTTGACGAGGGCCTTTTCGACGGTGAGTTTTTCTTCAAGGAAACGGCAGGCGTCTTCCCAGCGGTTCGTCTGCCTCGCGAGTCGGTAGAGGTCTCCGAGGATTTCGACGGAAAGCGGCTTGAGCCCGCTCTCAACGGACACCTCGAGCGCCTGGTGGAAGAGGCGTCGAGCCTCGGAGGGGTTGTTGCTTTCGACGAGCGCGAGATGGCGCAACGAGGTGGCGACACCGCGCTGCATCCCGATTTCTTCGTAGATCCGCGCGGCGCGCTTGTGGGCTTCCCGCGCTTCGTCGGTCCGTCCCTGCGCTTTGAGGAGGGCACCGTGAAAGCCGAGCGCATGCGCCTTGCGCGCGGGATCCTGCTGGCGCTCGCTGAGGGGGAGGAGTTCGCGCGCGATTTCCTCGGCGGCGGAGGTGTCACCCCGTTCGAGCGCAGAGCTGCCGAGGTTGCAAAGCGGCGTGATGCGATACCGTTCCGGACTGTGCCTGCGGTAGATCGCGAGGGCTTCACGGTAACGCTCTTCTGCTTCGGCGATATCGCCCGTGTCCTGGAGGGCAAACCCGAGGTTGACGAGGAGGTGTCCTTTCCCTTCCTGCTCCGGCAGATCTTCCCATGCGGCGAGGCTCTCTTCGTAGTAGACGAGGGCTTGGTCCCAGTCGCCAATGTAGGTGCAGGTGAGCCCGAGATTGCTCGCCACTTGGGCTACGGCGTGGGGCAGGTCGAGCGGGCGGAGGATTTCGAGACACTCAGCCTGGAGGAGGTAGGACTCCGCATAGGCGCCCTTGTGTTCCTTGATGATCGCGAGGGTGTTGAGGGCGGAGGCGCGGCCGCGCTGGTTGCCGCGGCGTTTGTGGCCGGCCAAGGCCCGCTCCGCGTCGGCGAGGGCCTCGTCGCCGCGCTTGAGCATGGAGTAGACCTGCGCGCGGACGCCCAGCACATTGTCGACGAGGGCTTCGTCGCCAGCGAGTTCCGCGAGACGGAGGGCTTCGGTGGCCCGGTTCAAGGCGCCCGGTAAGTCCTCGCTGCGGCGGCTTTCTACCTCCTCGAGTAGAGCCTCAACGGCTTGGACGGAATCCCGGGCTGTGTTTTCGCGGATCATTTTGTGTGAGTTTTCGTTTGGTCTTTTTTTGCGAAAGGGAAGGCTGCGAGGTCTCGTAAGTCTCCATCTTGCGGATGTCGACAAAGGCACCGCTTTCGCTCGTTCGCGGGAGGGTGTCGAGCACCGCAGTGATCTTGCGTGCGGCCTCCTCCGGTTTCGGCATGTCCGGCGTGTGGCGCGCTTGTTTGAGGCGGCGCACAGTCTCGAAGCCGGCGTCGTCTTCAATGCCGCACAGGTAGTCCTGCATGGCCGTGTCGATGAGTCCGGGTGCAAAGGCAGTGAAATGCACCTCCGGCTCTTCCGCGGCGTAGAGGCGCACGAGCATGTTGAGTGCGGCTTTGGAAAGCGCGTAGCCGTTCCAGCCCCGGCTACCCGAGACTGCGGCACCCGACGAGATCGCGACAATGTGGCCGGGTTTGCGCGGCATGGCGAGGAGCGCGTCCAGGACCCATTTGTTGGACCAGAGATTGATCTCCATGGTTTCCCGCAGGGACTCGAGCGGGGTGTCTTTAATGTCGCGGATTTCGGGGAGGATACCCGCGTTAAGGATTGCGAGATCGAATCCGGGGCCAGAGCAGAGCCATTCCGCGAGGGCTGCCGGGCCGCCCCCGGAGTCACTCAAATCAAGAGCCTTGTCATGGTAGCGTCCGGGGTGCGCATCTGCAAGGTCGCACCCGCTGCGGCTGCAGCCATAGACGGCGCAACCGTCGTCGAGGTAGGCGGCGGCAAGAGCCCGGCCGAGACCGCGGCTCACGCCGGTGATAAAAACGGTCTTTTTCATCGGGGGTACATTGAGGGGTTTGCTTCCCCTCTGCAATCCCCGTATTGCCCTCAGGGCTACTCCGAGGGAGCCACCTTGATGCGGAAAAAGCGCAGTGGAGCGGCGTCGCTGAGCCAGATCCCGCGCTCGTGTTCGTCGCCGCCGGGAACGGCGGTGGTCTCGACAGGAGTCCATGCGGCCAGATTGGCTGATCCCTCCGCGGTAATCGTGACACCTGTGCGTGCGGGGTCGGCCCGGAAGCGGAAGAGACGGCCCTCCGTCCGTTTTTCAATGCGCGGCGCGGCGGGAACCGCAGCGAGCGCCGTAATGTCGCGCGGATCGTAGTCAAACGTGAAGGCAAGGATGTTGGGAAGTCCGTCGCCGGAATAGTCATTGTCCGCCGAGGTGCCGGGTTCATCCGCTTCGAACCATAGCTCCCGCCAGGCTTCGTAGTCGAGAGCGTCTTGTTCCGAGACAGTCAGGATTCCTGTGTCCGGCGCGAACGAGGCCGTATATCCGTCCGGCATAGAGATGTGTTCGGGCGCAAGCGTGAAATCCGTCTCGGCTGGAAATATGGGATACTCACCCGGACCGAAGCCGTTGCCCGCTTCGACGACGAACGCGGTGCCCTCCGGGAGTTCCGGGCGTGCGTCGATCTTCAGTCCGCCAATATCCGCTTCTCCGAGAACGAGCTGGATGGTGATGCTTTGCTCCGCGTCCAATCCGTTCTCCGCAAAAATCCTGCCCGCGCCGACGCGAAGGAATCCCGGCCCCTTGAAGTCAATGCCCGCCACACTGAAAGTTTCGCCGCCGTGCGGAAGGAATGCGACAGCGCTTTCGCCGTGGATTTCGAGAGAAAGGTGGTTTCCGGCACCTGCCATGCGGCCCGAAGCCCAAGTCTGGTAGGGGTTGGAAAGGAAGGCGACCTCACCCTCTTCGACGCGCAGCGTCGTGGCCGCGGCGTAGCCTTGTGCATGGTCGAGCCGCAGGGCTCCCGGCCCGCGCTTGGTCAGGACGGTGCCCTGCGCGAACGATCCGAAACCGACGTCTTCGCCCGGAGCGTTTACGGGGATCGACGTGAGGTTGGTTTCCGTCGTCAGCACCCAGTCGCGGTTCCAGTAGATTCCTCCATCGTATTCTTGGTCCTGCGTGCGCACGATCCAGTGCGCATCGTCATCCTGGTCGAAGATGAGCAGCCCGTGGTGCGTCGGGCTGCCGTCGCCCTTGAACTTGTGGATAGTGGGAAGGTTCTGCGTGGCGTGGGTGATCATCGTCAGGCTGCCGACCCGCAGTGTCGACAGACCGCCTTTAGGTTCTTCCGCCGTGCCAAGGTCGGCGTTGAAGCCCTCGTGGAATTCGAGGATGTTGTCCGGGTGCCCGTCGCCGATAGCGAAGGCGGCGCGGGCGCGCACGAGGTCACGCATTTGGTTGTTCACCCGCGCGTTCGGGCCGAAGACAAACCGCGCCCCGCCGCCGATCCGGATGTCGTGCCGGGTGTTGCTCCCCCAGCCGTCCCAGAATCCGTTGAAGGTCACCTCGGTGCCTTCGCCGAGCGCCGATATTACGATTTTTCCATTCGTCGTGTCCGCGAGGGTGATGGTGTGGCGGCTCTCCACTGCCGCACCCGGCGCAAAGACAAGCCCGGATCCGCCGAAGGTGGCCGAGATGTTCGGCATCGTGAATGTCCCGCCACCGGTGGGCGGTCCCGTCACCGTCAGCGGGTGGGAGGACAACTGCACAATCCCTTCGAGCGACAGTCCGGCCGCGTTCACCGGTGCGTCGACAGATACCGACAGGCCTTCTGCGATCACGGCGGTCGCACCGGGCTGCCAGTCGACCGCCGCGCCGCTGTCGCCGGGTGCCCACGAGAGAGGCGCGGTCCACGCGCCGGAGGCCAGCCGCGTCAACGTTTCGGGCGTTTCCGCGCCGACTGGGATACAAGGCAACGCCGCTGCTGCCAAAGCAAGCGCCGCCGCAAGAGGAATACGGGGAAGGGGAAACATGCGAATGCGAATGTAAGTGTCCGGGGGATATGGAAGGAGTGGAACATCCGCGGTCAGAGGTGGCAAGCCCCCGCTTAACTTCTAAAATCTCAGAGAACTATATTTGTTGACGTAAATACAATAAGATAAATCTTTTGGTTGAATCCAAAAAATAGCCTATGTATCATTAATGCGTCGGGCGTTGCTGTGGGGTTTTGCATTGAATGGCTGGCGGATGGCGTTCTAGGCGCATCAAGGGGGTGGTTGAACGGAATGGGCGAGGAAAAGTTGCTGCTACGCGCTCCTTGCACCGAAGTCCGGACGCGGTTGAAGTGGGAGGAATGGAAGCGAAGGTGTATTCGGTCAGCGGGTTGACCGCCGAGATCAAAGGGACGCTCGAGGCCCGCTTTCCCGAGGTTTGGGTGAAGGGCGAGGTGAGCAATGCCCGGCGGCAGAGCAGCGGCCACTGGTATTTCACGCTCAAGGACGACAACGCGCAGGTCAGCGGGGTGCTCTTCCGCGGCGATGCGGCGCGCTGCGCGGTGACGCTGCGCAACGGCATGGAGGTGACGGGGCTGGGGCGGGTGAATGTGTTTGAGCCGCGGGGCGTGTATCAGGTGGTCTTCAAGATGGTCATGGACTCCGGTCTCGGTCGTCTCCAGCAGGCCTTCGAGGCGCTGAAGCGCAAGCTGGCGGAGGAGGGGCTCTTCGAGGCGGCGCGGAAGCGGCCCCTGCCTCCGCTCCCCGCGACAATCGGGTTTGTCACTTCGCCGACGGGAGCGGCGGTGCGGGATTTTGTGAGCATCCTGCGGCGGCGCGACTGGCGGGGACGGTTGATTGTGCTGCCGGTGCGTGTGCAGGGGCGGGAGGCGGCGCCAGAGATCGCGCGGATGGTCCGTTGGGCGGGCGCGGCAGGATTGTTTGACCTGTTGGTTGTCGGGCGCGGCGGAGGTTCCCTGGAGGATTTGTGGCCCTTCAATGAAGAAGAGGTCGTGCGCGCCGTGGCGGGGTGTCCGCTGCCGACCCTTTCCGCCGTGGGGCACGAGATCGACTACGCGCTCACGGATTTCGCGGCGGATGCGCGCGCCGAGACCCCGTCCGCCGCCGCGGAGCTGGTATCGAGCGCGTTTGTTGCGCTCGCGGAGCGCCTGCAGGTGCTCACGGACGATTTCCATGCGGCGTTGGAAACCCGGATCGAGCGGAATCGCCAGCGGCTTGAGCTGGCGGGCAGCCGCCTGCGGCGGCATTCGCCCGAGCTGCGTGTCGAAAACGCGTGGCTGCGCCTTGATGACGTGCGCGCCCGCCTGCGGCAGGCGCTGGCCGAAGGCGTGCGCGCCCGTCGCGAACGTTTCGCTGAGGCCGCTGCCGGGCTCCGCGCTGTTTCGCCTGAGTTTGCGCTGCGCATGCGGCGTGAGCGCCTCACACAGCTCGGGCACCGCCTCGAAAACCTCGGCGTCGAGCGCATCTTGCGCCGGGGCTTTGCCATCCTGTGGGACGAGACCGGCAACCCCGTCACGACCAAGGCGGCGGCCGAGACCCACGCCCGGCTCAGCGCGCAACTGCGTGACGGGCGGGTGAAACTCGATGTCGTGCGACGGAAAAAGCAGCGCGAGTTTGAGTTTTGAGGGGAGTATTCCCACTTTGCATTTTAGAGAGTCTTCCCGGGGCCTCCTCCCGGCCCACGGATTGAACCCTCCCGCGAAAAAATGATAGCTTCCTCCCGAACCACTTTTGCTTGGATTGCGTTCGTCTCCTTTGGGGTGTTTTTCGTTACCCCCGATTTACTCGAGGCAATTCTGGAGCCCGTGAAGATCGAAGACGCGGCGCGGATCGATGGTTCTCCCCACCGTTATACGGGTTATGTGCGGATCAACAATCCCTCCGGAGGGAGGGGAATCGCGAGCGGTTCTGTTGTTGAAGAAGGCGTGATGGTCACCGCTGCGCACGTCGTGTTTGATTCTGACAGCCTTAGCTGGGTTACAGGTGTCTACATGGTCCCGCGCCACCACCAGAGGTACTCTTCCTCTGACTACGTTTTGCGCCGGTTCCTGTTTTCGAATATACTTCGAGAGGGTTCCTACCGAGACCGTGTGGAACGCGACCGTTCCGGCGGTGTCGGCGAGGGCCTTTCGAGTTGGGACACATTCAATCTGGATATTGCCGTGGCGGCGCGGCGTGCGGATTTGGATCCCCGGCCGATGGTTCCCGGCAATGCGTACCCGGTGGTCGCGGTGGACGCGGAGCGTCCGGAGAGCTGGTTGCGCGAGCCTTTCGAGAAAATAATACTCGGTTATCCAAGTCAGGAGGGCTCGATTCCGGAGGAAAACCAAGGGTTCATGCATGAAGTGGAGGCGGAGGATTACCTCTTTTGGTGGGATGCGTTGACGGATGATCCGTCGACTCACCGCGATAGCGGAGGATTCTGGTCCGCTCTCTATTACTCAGAGGATTTTCGTGTCTACCGGGGTAACAGCGGCGGGCCGGTTTTTGTCCGGGATCCGGACTTCGGACACTGGGTGAACGCCGCCGTTGTGGTCGGCGGGAGCGAGGGGACGTCTTTGGTGCGGGCGATAGATGAATTCGTTTGGGAAATGATTGATGTTGCCGCCGGTGCATCCGGGGTCCGTCGCCTGCGCCGCGTAAACGATCTGGCGGCGAGCCCGGACGGTAGCGGCACATCTGTCGAACTCCGCTTTACCAACCGTTCGTCCGACTCCGCCGGGGTCGCCGTGCTGCGGCAGGCGGGCTTGCAGTGGGAGGAGATCGCGCTGGTCGGCCCGCAGGCGAATGAATTTGTGGATACGGACGTGGTGCCCGGCGGGCGCTATGTCTACGCGGTGCAACCGGTCTCGACGATCGGCAACCGCGCACCGCGCAGCGATGTTGTCCGTGTCTCCACCCCGGGCGCGAACCCCGGCCTCGGGGCGGCGGCGG
The DNA here is from genome assembly GCA_020831525.1 of Opitutales bacterium. Classification (GTDB taxonomy): domain Bacteria; phylum Verrucomicrobiota; class Verrucomicrobiia; order Opitutales; family Oceanipulchritudinaceae; genus SLLG01. The sequence continues at coordinate 8,118 of JAFIGH010000092.1, read as the reverse complement.
GCGCGCCGCTCCTCGCATGGGCGACGGACGGTGAAGTGCCTTTTGTTCCGTTTTCCGGCGGGGCGAGGTCCGGGCGCGTACCGTCACTCGGGGCGAGTCTGTTGTCGACAACCGTGACCGGTCCCGGCGATCTGACGTTTCGGTGGAGTGTTTCCTCCGAGCGCAACACGAACATTCCCGACCGCGGCACAACCGTACCGGGCGGATCACAAAAGCTTTACGACACATTCTACTTTCTGGTCGACGGGGAGGTGCGGCGTTGGATGAGCGGCGAGGTGGCAGACGATACGGTTACGATGACGCTGCCCGCCGGGACGCACGATCTCGTCTGGGAGTATCGAAAAGACCCCTACGTGGACGAGTTGAAGGATGCCGGTTTCCTCCATGAAGTGACGTGGACGGAAACAGGAGTGCAACGTGTCTACGGTGCTTTCGATACAGGCGGCGGGCGCATGTGGGCGCATTGGTGGGGATTCTTCCATGAGGCGGAGGGGGGCTGGATTTACCACGAGGAGCTGGGGTGGCTCTATGCGACGGAAGAATCCGGAGGGGATTGGTGGTATTCGCCCCAGGACGGAGTCGGGTGGTTTCATACGGGGGGCGGAGTCTTCCCGAACCTCTATATGCCGGCGACCGGGTGGGCGCACTACCGCCGCGGCAGCGGACGCGGCGGAGCCGGAGCGGAAGTATTTGATTTCGGGACCGCAAGGTGGTGGATGCTCGGCGCGGGTTTGTAGGCTGCGGAAAGCGGCGGCTTTACCGGGGACAGGTTCCGAGGAGCGGAGCGACGAAATGTCGAAGACCATGTCCCGTCTCCATGGCTCCGCTTGCGCACGGCAGCGCGGACATTGCGGTTGCTCCGCAGGCGTTCATGCGGAAATGTGGTGGGAATGGGAAGCGAAGCGCCCGCCCTTGTGCATGTGGCACGCAATTTCGGGGAGACCGAGGAGTTGGCCCTGTGGGAGCGTTATGCGCGGGCACGGGGGCACCACTTGATCGAATTGTGTCCGGGTGCGCGGCTCCGGGCCGGCGAACGGTTCACCGACTTGGGCGGGTCCATCGCGGCAATGCGGCGACGGTTGCGGCGGGTGCAGGCGGACCTGCCGCCGCGGCGTATCCACATTTACCACCAGGGTGGATGGGGGCTGGACGCCGTTGCCCCGGCGGACGGAGCGGAGCGGCGCTTTGTTTTCTTTCATGAACCGCTGCCTCTGTTTGAGCGCCTTGTTGTGCATGTACTGCGGTTTGCACAGGGCGTGATTGTTCCGGTCGAGGGCATGAAGACGCGCATCCGCACGGCTTCGCCATGGATCCCCGACGGCCGGATCCGCGTCGTTCCGCACCCGTGGGCGGTGATCGCGGACGACCTACCGCGTCCGGCCCCCGCGCGCGTGCCGGGCCTCACCGGATTTCCGGGGCGGATAGAGTTCCGGCAGAAGCGGGCGGACCGCATACCCCGCTTTGTGGAAGCGGAGGAGTTTTCCGGGGAGCTTCCGCTGGAAGTCTTTCCTGTGGGCAACGATGTGCGGAGCTTCCGGCGCAAGTGGCGGCGCGATGCGCGCGTGGCATGGCGGGAGGAGCGGGCGCTGCCGGAGCGCCTCGGGCGGATGCGTGCGTGGGATGTGGCGGTGTTCTTGAGCAGTTTCGAGGGTTTTCCGCAGGGCCTCGCATGGTGCGTCGAATCGGGTGTTTTGCCTCTTTTTCCGGAGGGCAGCGGGATTGAACCGCCCTTCCAGTTATCCGTCGATTGTGTCTATGAGGCGGGCGAGACGGAGGACGCCATGGGCAAGTACAGTGCGTTGTGCGGGCTCGGCGAGGCGGAGCGCGGACGGCTGGCGGAGCGCAACCGGCGAGGACTTGCGGAGCTGCCTGGCACCGACGACGCCCTGGCCGCGATGCTCGAGGCGGAAGCCAACCGCCCGAAGCCTCCGCCGCCCGGCAAAGCCGCTTTCGGGCCGTGGTGGCCGGTGCGGGTCTACGGGTACTTCATCCACTTCGCCCGCACGGGCCAGTGGGGCGGCCAGCGCTTCATGCATGAGCCGGGGCGGGGGACGGGGCGGTAGGCGCAATGGCGCTCGACTCAGGCGGTGGATCGTATGCCTGCGTGCATCCGGGCACCCCGGACCGACCGCCAGGATGGCAGTCGGCTACGGCCTTCGGACCGATTCCGAGGCGTGCCATGCCCGCGTGTGCCTGGCTTATCCGAGTGCCATTGCACGGTAAATTTTGCCGTCTCAAGCTCAATCTTCCGCCCACGGATTCACCACGGGCACCCCGGCCAGCGCGAAATCACCGACGTTGCGCGTGACCACGCAGTGCCCGTGGACGGCGGCGGCGGCGGCGATAAAGAGGTCGGGTTGGCTGAAAGTGTGCCCATTGCGGCGACCATGATCGACCATTTCCCGCCAGCGCAGAATGACGGCTTCGTCGATCTCAATGACGCGTTCCGAGAACCACGGCCTCAACTCGGTATCCAGCCAATGGCTCAGCGTGTGCCGTTTTACGGGATCCGGCACTTGGTTGATGCCGAAGCGGATTTCCGCGAACGTGACGGTCGTTACATGGAGATCTCCGGGGGAACGGCTGTCGACCCAGTTGCGGACGCGCGGGTTGCACCGGCGCTTGCGCAGCTCTGAAAGGACGTTTGTGTCGAGCACCCAGCCGCTCACAACTCGACCTCCCGGACAGGCATGGGGCTGCCCGGTTTCCCGAATTCGACCTCATGCAACGGGGAGGACCGCATCAGCGCGGACAACTTTTTCCGCGATTCCGGCAAGATTTGCTCGAAATATTCCGCTGAAACGACAACGGCGGCATTCCGGCCGCGCACCGTGACGTGCTGGGGGCCTTCTTGAGCACGGCGCACCACTTCGCTGAAACGCGCTTTCGCGTCTTCCAGTTTCCACTCGGGTCGGCTTTGGCTGTGAATCTTCGTTGGGCGGTTCGTTGTGTCCATTGCTGACTAGACTGATCAGAACACTTCGAAAGTCAAGTCGGGGCTTGGGCCACGTATACGGTCCGGCCCGCCCTCAATCCCCTGAATCGAGAAGGAAGGCGAAGTCCTCGCGGGTGAGTTTGGAGGCGCCCGAGGCGGAGGGGTCGTCGCCGAAGAGTTGCCGGTAGAGGGCGGATTTGCGCTCTTTGAGTTCCTGGATCTTCTCCTCCACGGTGTGGCGCATGATGAGGCGCTGGATGAATACCTTTTGTGTTTGGCCGATGCGGTGGGCGCGGTCGGAGGCCTGGTTCTCGACCGCCGGGTTCCACCACGGGTCGACGTGGAAGACGTAGGTCGCGCGCGTGAGGTTGAGGCCGACGCCGCCGGCTTTGAGGCTGATGAGAAAGACCTTCGGACGGTCGTCCTCCTGGAAGGTTTGCACCAGACGTTTGCGCTCCTTCACGGGTGTTCCGCCGTCGAGGCGCAGGACGTCGAGACCGGCGCGGCGGAGGGGCGCTTCCATGAGATTGAGCGCTTTGACGAACTGGGAGAAGACGAGGGCGGAGTGACCCTCCTCGCGCAGTTCCTCCAATGTTTCGCGGAGGTATTGGAATTTCGGTGACTCTCCGGAAAGGGCGGAATTGAGGAGGGCGGGAGAGACGCAGATCTGGCGCAGGCGCATGAGGGCGGCGAGGGCAACGACACCCGCGTTGGCGGCCGGCATACCGGAAAAGGCGTCTTCAATCTCGCCGCGCACGGCCTTGGCCTCGCGCATGTAGAAGGCGCGCTGCGCGGGGGTGAGTTCGAGGGTGACGACAGACTCCGTCTTGGGCGGCAGCTGGGTGAGGACGGCCTCCTTCGTGCGCCGCAGAATGAAGGGGCGGGAACGGTCGAGGATCTGCGCGGTGAAGGCCTGGCCCCGGCGCAGGTCGGGCGGTATGCCGTCGAAGAGTCCGGGCAGGGCGAGGTGGAGGATGGTCTGCAGTTCGCCGACGTGGTTTTCCACCGGCGTACCTGTGAGGCAGATACGGAAGGCGGCCTTCACCTTGCCGACGGCGCGGGTGCGGGCGGCCTTCGGGTTTTTCACCGCCTGCGCCTCGTCGAGGATGAGGAGATGGAACTTTGATTTTTCGATACGCGGGAGGTCGCGCCGCACGAGGTCGTAGGTCGTCACGACAACGTCGGCGCCGCCGTAGTCGTGGGAGCGGTCGCTGCCCACGCATTCGTGGACCTCGAGGGCCGGGGCGAAGCGCCGGATTTCCGCCGTCCAGTTGAAGACGAGACTGGCGGGCACAACGACGAGGTGGGGGTGTCCCGCGCCGCCGGGATGGGCGGGCAGGCGGCCTTCTTTGACCGCCGCCATGAGGAGGATGGCCTGGAGGGTCTTGCCGAGGCCCATGTCGTCGGCGAGGCATGCGCCGAAGCGGTGCAGGTAGAGAAATGCGAGCCAGTTGTAGCCGTCGATTTGGTAATCGCGCGGCTCGGCGGCGACGGCGAGGGGCAGCGGAGCGGACGGGATTTCGCGGAAGGCGGCGAGGGATTCGAGGACGGGGCGGTCTTCTTCGGGGAGACGCAGTTCCACGCCGCGCCGCCGGAGGTGGAGCCACTCGAAGACGGCGAGCGGCGGGATTTCCAGCGTGCCTTTGCCTTTCGGCTTCGAGCGTCCGGCGAGGCCGCGCAGGGCGTCGACGCGGCCCGCTTGCTCGTCGTCGAGGACGACGAGCCCGTCCTTGGTGCGGACGACGCGCCCGAAGCCGCCGGTCATCGCAAACTCCGTGATGTCCTCGTCGGAGAGGCGGATTTCCGGGCGCACCTCAAACCAATCCTGGCCGCTCCGCTGCCGCTCCACATCGATGCCGATGCGCACGTCGCCGCCGCTCACCGTGAGCCCTTCGACGACGACGCGCGCGTCGAGTTCCCGCGCCGCCGTGTAGATTTCCGGCAGGCGGGCGAAGAGGCGCTCGCGGCTCAGGTCGTTGTCCCATGTGTCGCGGTAGGCGTCGGGCAGGCGGTTGCCGTACGGCAGGTGGCCGGTGAGGTGAAGGGCCATGGCTCTGCCGGCGTCGAGAGAGGCGAGGCACCACGGCGGTTCGCCGTTGTCCGTCGGCCGCGCCTGCAGCCATTGGCAGGCTTGTCCGCGGCAGGCCTCCACGAGTTCTTCGATAAACCCGGTTTGCAAGGCGCCGGTGCCGTGGAGTGCCGGGGCCGCCGCGGCCGGGACCGTCTCCGCGGCATCGCCGCTTCCGGTTGGCGCAAGGATGCGCCGCAATGCGGCGAGAAGGGCGTCGGCGTGCTCGGCATCGTAGAACAGCGGCGTGTAGGTGTGGTCCTCGAAGAGCGACTGCATGACACTCTGGCAGAAGGTCACGGCGTGCCCGCCGCCCGGGGATTCGGCGCGTGTGACCACGGAGTATTCATCCTCGGAATACGGCCGCTTGCGGTATTCGAGAACGGGGGCGGCATCCACCGGCGCCGGTGTGACGGGCTCGCCGCGGTGGCGGAAGACAACGCCCGGCGCCGGATCGGGATCGGCGGGGTCCTGCACGAAGTGCGGCATCCACCGGTTGAAGCGCCCGATGTCGATTCGGTAGTCGCGGAAGAGGGCGGCGTCGGGGTCCTCCGGTCCGCCCGCACCGTCACGGGGCTCAAGGAAGGGGATGGCGGCGATGTAGAACTGCGGGAGCGTGATCTCGATAGAGAGAAGCGTCCCGTCCTTCCCGAGCGCGAGCTGTCCGCTGAGGACCTCGTAGACCGGTGGCGTGGCGGGCGCGTCCTTGCCCGCCTCCGTTACCTGGAAGGCAGCCGACATGCGGGTGTCGTCGTGGTCGACGACGACGCGGAGCTGCCCGGAGGCGCAGCGGCGCACTTCGGTGAAACCGACGCCGTCAACCGGGCGGATGATCACGGGCGGGGCCGCTCCGCTGTCGATGTGCCGCCGGAGGTCGCCGAGCGGATCTTCGGAGGCCGACAGACGCCGGACAAGTTGCCGTGCCTCTACGTCGGCTCCGAACTCGTGCAGCGACGCACCGCGCCGGACCATCGCGGTGAAAACGGGCGGCGATTCAAATCCGGCTTCGACAAGCACGTAGCTGCGCGGCGGTGCTTCGGTGGCGCGCGTCAGCGGCGTGCGGTCGCGCGCAAGGTCGTTACGCGAGATGCCGCGGCGCCGCTTCCATGGCGCGTCCGGGGCAGGGTGTGCGTCTGTTCCCGCGGCGGTAACGGGCGCGGGGGTAGCCTCCGCAGGCGGACAATGCGCCGCCACCATGGCGCGCAGGCGTGCCTTCTCCGCCGGGTCGTCCGGGCCGTAGGAGGCGTCGCGCGTCACCCAGAACCATGCCGCCGTCACGGCGATGACGTGCTTGCACGGGCGGTGATGCGCCCAGTCCGGACAATTGCACCGGTGGTCGAAAAACCCGTCCTTGGGGCGGAGGCGTACGGTGTATTTGCGCTGCCCGTCCACGCTGCCCTCCAGCACCCCGTCGCCCCGCCGCCACCGCATGGAGCGCACGTGCCCCTGCCGCAGGTAGGCGAGCCCCCGCGTGATCCGCGCGGCGTCGCCAAGCGCGAAAATCACGTTGGGTTTGATATCCGCAAAGGGGGCGGCGCTGTCTTTCGGCGGTGGCATGCAAAGCGCGCCAACCTAGGCGACAGTGGACTCCGGGCGCAACCGGCATTTTGCGGCGGTGGTCTATGCGCGGAAGGCAAGCGGCACTTCTTTGGATCCGCTGTCGGTAAAACAGGACGGCGCGCCGTGTCAGCCCGGAAAAAGCGGCGAAAATCGGCGGAAAATTTTCGGGCGTTAGGGCGGGCGGCAGGGTTGTTCACAGGTTGTTCGCAGTAACGCGCAGGTTATTCGCCGCCGGGGCGTTCCGTAATCATTGCGATTGATGTGCTTGCAAAGTTGTTCACAAAGCAGACTGAAAGCAACGGAGCATTATTCACAAAGTATTGAAAGGCAAAGATTTATAGACGGTTTTGCTTGACGGGCCGCAGTCGTGAAGTAACACTCTTATCCAGTTCTTTGAAAGAACAGGCTCATCGAAGCCTGCCTCTTGAAAATCCGTTCCGGGCGAAATGACTCGTCACAGTGCCCGGGCGGCGGTTCTTGAGCGGGTTTCGACGACCTCAGGATACTCCCGGGCAACCGGGGAAAGGTCAAAGGGAGCGGATTCCTTTGGCCCCTTTGCGGAGGGTCGGTGATCTTGGTCGCCGCCCGTTGTCTTCGGACGACCGTGAAGGCATATTTCACCCGTTGCGCCGACGGGGGTCGCACCCTGTCGAACTGCGAATGCGCAAACGTGGAGACAAGCCGCCGGCAGCCCTACGGGTTGTCATCGAAACCGCGGCGAGTCCAGTGACGGCACAAGGGCAGAGTTTCAATGTCCATGTGTTGAACACGGTGACCCGGAAGGTCGAAGAATGCTACCGTGCAATCCGTCCGCGTGGATGGTGCCGGCGGGGGCGTATCCCGCCACAAGCGGCCGAAAAAACGTCGGCGCAGCGAAAAGGCCAGTCTAACAGCGGGGAACAGCCCGGCTTGGGGAAGCGCAATTCCTTGCCGCTTTGTTCCTTTGAGAAGCAGTAGGCTCGAAAAACCGGGTCGACTGCCTGCAAGCGAAAGGCATTCTTGAGAGGTAAGAGGTCAGACCCGTAACCGGAGGCCAACGTTCTGTCGAAAGGCGGAAGCCGTCCTCCGGGCAACAGGATGGGATACCGGTTTGCAGCGATATCCCACCCGGGTGCGGCGCAGAGACGGCTTGCAACCGCCTTGCGAACCGCGCTGAGAGGCCTCACTCAATAACGGACGCGGGTGACTGCGTCCACGGCCCTGCTATGAGGCCGCGATCCCGTAGAGCCACGGGGAATAGCGTCGGGGAACTGGCAGCCTCGCTTCGGCGAGAGCGCCAAATGCCAGTAACTGGGAACGAGCGTGTGGCGAGCGCCGTCCCGATTTTTCAGAAAACCTCCGTCGTCCTCCGGGACGGCGGGGGTTTTTTGATGTACGGTTTTTTGCGCGGACCTCAGCTGCATCGTGACACAGACATTCCTGTCTGTGCCTCGCTGCCCGCCCCCGCCGCATTGCGCGATCCCAACCCATCGTGACACAGACATTCTTGTCTGTCCCGCAGTGCCGGCGCCCGCCGCACCCGTCCGAATCGCCCCGGCGGCAGCGAACACGCGCC
>JAFIGH010000091.1 GCA_020831525.1 Opitutales bacterium | reverse complement strand
CCATCAAAAGAGTCCGCCAAACCACAGTAATTGTTGTCTAAACTGACAGTATTGATCGAGACGCCGATCCGTGCTCCTGCGAGCCAGCCGTTCAACCGAGCGACATCGGGAATTCACCGATCGACGGCGAAGGTTCCCGAGCCGGACTCCACGTGCAGAAGCACGCGGTCCACCCCGTAGACACGCAATTCACCGTCGGCTTCCCCGGCAAAGGCGGAATGAAACGTGAGCGTGTACTCGCCCTCGATGTAGATCCCTGCGGCAACATGGAGGCGCAGGGTGTCCGGGTCCAACCGCTCTACCTCCAACCACAGCGGGAAGGAAACCCATTCGCTGTCCTCGTCGTCAAAGTAGCGTACCGTCGCCGCGATGTTGTTGCTGAACGTCCAGGTTTCCTCGTCGCCGTCGAAGTCTAAATGGAGCACGAGACGGGAGAGGTCGAGGGGTGCCCAGCCCGGTGCGGTGTCGACCCAATAGCGCTTCGTCGTGTGTTCGAACCACGCGAGCGGACCGTCGCTCCGCCGGTAGCGCAGCCACCCTCCGGTATCGGCGCAATACAAGCGCGGAAACACACCTTCCCGCGTCCACAACCAGCCGACGTAGGGGAAATACAACCACTGCGGATACTGCGGAGGAGAATAGCCGTAGCCGTAGTCTTCGAAATAATACCATGGTGCATGCCGCACAAAGTAGGTGCCGAAGCTGTGTGAGACGGCCCGTTCGCCTTCACGCCACCGGCCTCCGCCCACGTTGTCAAAGGGCGACGGAACGGCCTCAATGTCGTGGTATCCCGCCGGGAAGAGGCTGCCGAAGGGGAACTCCCGCACCCACCAGTGAAGACCTCCGTCGAACTCCCGCAGCGCAAAAGGCTGCGCACTGTAAGCATGGGTGAACGCGTACTCGGGAAGGGCATCCGTTCGCCCCTGCATCCCGGCATAGTCGAACCGCGCCAACGCGCCCGCGTAAAACACAGCGGCACCCTCCTCCGTCCACAAGGGCCACGGGCCATGGCTGTCGCTCCCAATCCTTGGCCCCTCAACGATGGCGTAAGCACCGCTCGCCCGGTCCACCACGGCGAGACGGCCGTTCCGGTAAGCGGGTCCCGAGGCGTGCGCGGCGAAAATCCGAGTGGCAAGAAGTATTCTTGTAAAAAATGCAACCCCGACCCGCCCCATCCAACCCTGAAAGGGTTGCGTAATTGACCGCCGCTAGCCTCCCGCATGGGAAAACTGATACGCGAGGAGGCTCCGGCGGCCGCCCGCCGTGGCGGCGGCCTTGCGGACGGCCGCGAGGTCGCCGGCGATGTAGACCGTGCGCCGCGCGCGGGTGATGGCGGTGTAGAGAAGCTCACGCGTGGCGAGGGGGCTCTCGCCGCGCGGGAGGATGACAAGCACCTCGTCGTATTCACTCCCCTGCGACCGGTGGATGGTGATGGCCCACGCCGGGCTGTGGTCGGGAAGTTTCATCACCGGGAGGGGAAGCAGCGGGGTCCCGTCGCCGGACAGGAAATGGGCCGCCCGACTGCTGTCGTCATCGATGCGGATGACACCGACCGTGCCGTTGCGCAGGTGCGTCTCCGGGTCATTGCGGTTGATGATGACGGGGTGGTTGCGCAGGACACCGCGCCGCGTGAGGTATCGTTCGATGTCGCTCCCGACCTTGCGGGCCCCCACGAAGGCGTCGCGCTGCGCCGTGAGGATGCACACCCGCTCCAGTGCGGCCAAGGCCTCGGAAGCCCCCGGCGCGTCACCCACGCGCGCGAGCGCCGCCTTCACGGAATCCGGAAACCGTTCGCAGGGGATCACGCCGGGCGGTGTGTCAATCCACCCGACCCCGCCCAAAGCCTCCGTCCCGCGCCGGTTTTCCAGAAGGTCGCACACCGCGGACGCGTCGGACGCCTCCAGAGCCTTCGCCAAAGTGAGGATATCGGGGCGGTCGCGGAAGCGCCGGGCTTCCGTGAGGTGCACGTGCACCCCGCGCAGGGGCGCTGCGTCCGCCGCCGCCGCAAGCCCGGCGAAGACATTGCCCTGCCCCACGCTTTCGAGTTGATTGGGATCGCCGAGCAGGATGAGCCTGGCGTCCGGAGGCAGCGCGGCGAGCAGCGTCCGCCACATATGCACATCGACCATGGAACACTCGTCGACAATCAGCACCGTGCCGGGGGGAAGGCGCTCGCACAGGCAGCGGCGTATCCCGGGATGGTAGCGCAGGAGCGCGTGCAGGGTTGAACCGCCGCGCGCGACGGCCTCCAACCCCGCCGCGTGGGCTTGAGCGGAGTCAGGCAGTTCGAGCAGCGACTGTTCCACGGCGGCGCGCATGCGCTGCGCGGCTTTGCCGGTGGGTGCGGCGAGGCGCATGCGCGCGGGGGCAACACCCGCCGCCGCGAGGAGGGCGAGGATGCGCGCCAGCGTATATGTTTTTCCGGTACCCGGACCGCCGGTGATGACGGCGAGGTGCCGCGTGGCCGCCACACGGGCCGCCTCGACTTGCCGGTCGCCCGGTGCCGCGCCGGGAAAAAGCGCATTGAGCATCGCCTCCGCGCCGTCGGGCACGGCCGCCTCCCGCCCGGCCAACGCCGTGAGGCAACGCGCGATATCCCGCTCCGCGCTGAAGAGCGCGCGCGACTGGATGAAGGTCGTGCCGTCGTGTTCGACAAAGACGACCGGGGTGTCTCCGCCCGCATCCGGCGGCGCGGCGGCCGCACCCCAGTCGTCGACGGCCTCGGCGGGCGGAAACGCCGTGCTGCCCTGGCTCTCGGCATGCAAAAGTCCACGCACGGCCGGCACCGCCGCTTCGGGCAGCGCCCACCTTCGCTGTAACCATGTTATGGATGCGTTCATCGGTGTCTCCCGGCGTGGGTCAATGGGTTCCCTTCGCGAAGAGTGTATCGAGGTCGTCCATGAGCGCCGCGGACGGATCGACATGGAGGACTCCGCGCGCCGTCCCCTCCTGAACACCGCGCAGAAAGACGATCCATGCCCCGCGGACGTCGGCGGCGCGCCCGAGGAAGCGGCGGAGTGCCACGAGGTAAAGGTGCGCCTGCAGGATGTAGTGGCTGTGCCGCGCGCACGATACGAGATGCGGCAGGTCGTAGTCACTTGCCGAGGGGCCGAGGTAATTCGTCTTCCAGTCGATCACACCCCACTGCCCCCCGTGTACCGCGATGCGGTCGATGAAGCCGTGCAGGTATCCCCGCAGGCGGTCGCCGGGAAGGTTGGCAAGAACCGAGGCATAGGCCTCCTCGCCGTGGCGCGCGAAGACAGCGGCCAGTGCGGCCGGATCGAGGGCGTCTTCGACCGGCAGCCGGAAAAGCCACTCGGAGGCACCCGGCGCCGGACAAGTCTCGGCGATGGTCCGCTCCATGCCGGGGAGGACCGCCCCGCGCAGCTCGCCGAGCATTGCGTGTACCCGTTCGGCAAGAGACGGCGGTTCCGCCACGCCCGGCAGCGGATAACGCGCGAGGTGGTGCTCCAGCCGCTGCGCATCCGGATCGCCGAAGTCCCAGCCTTCGATCCAATCGTGCACGGCGGTTCCGACCGCCGTTCCGCCGGGGCCGGTCGTAAAAAGATTCGCCGGTTCGGCGGGGGCTTCCGCTTCCACCGCTTCGTCGGTCCCGGCGTAGGGCGATTTCTCGCGCGTAAGGGCGGAAAAGGAGGTCATCTCCCACGGCACCGGAATCACCGGCGTTGCCAGCGGGGACAGCTCCCCGCCGTCGTCGCGGCTGTCACCGCTCCATGCGGTATCATCCGGTTCCGGCGGTTCGCGCCATGCGATAACGGATGCCGCTTCGCCCGCCCGCCCGAGCGACTCGAGGCCGGCGCGGTGACGGCCCTCCCGGCCGGGGTCGGCGGCGCTCCCCCGCCATGTAGTGAAATCCTCCTCCGGATCTTCACGCAGAAGCCAGTCCAGCGCGGACGGTCCCGACTTGCTTTTCGGCGCGCTCAGCTCCCCCGCGAAAATCCAAAGCCGCACGCGGGCACGCGTCATGGCCACGTAGGCGAGGCGCAGTCGGTCCTCGATGTCGGCGCGGTGCAGCTCTTCCAAAAGCCCCGGATCCTCCGCCTGCCCTGTATCCACAAGGCACACCGGCTCGCCCCGCCGGGCCAACCGCCGCACGCCTCCCACCGGCTGCGCCGACCACAGGAAGGGGCAGAAAACGAGCGGATACTCAAGGCCCTTGGCGGAATGCATCGTGACGAGCTGCACGGCGTCGGCATCGCTTTCGAGCTGCTGCTGCCGCTCCTCGACATCGCTGCGTCCGCCCGCGCGGGCGATTTCGGAGGTGAGCCACCGGATCAGCCGCGCGGGATCGTTCCCCGTCTCTGCCGATGCCGCCTGGAGGAGGTCGGTCAACTGCCGCAGGTTCGTAATGCTCCGCTCGCCGTGTATGGTCGAGGCAAGGCGGACGGTGAGGCCCGCCTCGCTGTCGACAGCCGAGACCGCCGCCGCCACACCGTCGCGGCGCCACACGGTCTGCCAACGGAGAAAATCCTCCAGCTCCTTCTCTCCCCCGCTCTCGCGGACACGGCGGACAGCGTCGGCGTCGTAGCCCAGCAGCCGGGTGGACAGGGCGGCGAGCAAAAGGCCCGTCCGCCGCGGATCGTAGAGCGCGCGCAGCAAAACAAGCAAATCGCCCGCCTCCCCAGAGGTCATGATATCATCGCCGCCCGCGCGTACGGCGGGCACACCACGCGCGCGCAGCGCCGCCTCGACCGCCTCCGCCTCGCGGTGCTTGCCGACGAGGACGGCGCAATGTCCCGGACCCACGGGCACGGACCCGCCGCCCGCTTTCGTCTCGACGATCCGCGCCCCCGCGTTGAGCAGCCGCACGATCTCCGTTGCGACCGTATCCGCAATGCGTCCGGTCCGCTTGCCTTGGGTGGCGTAGGCTTCGTCGCCGTCCGGCACAATCCACGCTTCGATCCGGCTCTCGACCGGAGCACCGTTCACTTCGAGCACGGTGTCGCCCTCCAGCCCCGACTCCGCCGGATGAAACTGCAATCCGTCCTTCAAAAAGGATGTCTCCCGGATATAGAACGCGTTCACCGCGCGCACAAGGTTCTGCGGTGCCCGGTAGGTTTTCGTCAGGGTAAAGCCGTTGCCCGCGGCGCGGTCGCGGGCATCGAGGTAGGTGTTCACATCCGCGCCGCGGAAGGCGTAGATGGCCTGCTTCGGATCGCCGATGAGGACGAGGCGCCGGGGGTCTCCGGCATCAAGGAATATCTTCTCAAATATCAAAAACTGGCGCGGATCGGTGTCCTGCGATTCGTCGATAAGGGCGACCTTGAAGCGTTCGCGCAAGGCCCCCGCCAGCGCCGCCGCGTGACGCCCCCGCGTGAGGGCGTCGCAGAGGGTGGTGATGACCCCGTCGTAGGTGATCCGGCGCCGCGCCCGCAGGGCCTCGTTCACCCTCGCGCGGACGCGTTCCAGACAGTGGATACGGAAATGCCATCCGGAGGCATTCACTTCCTGAACGAAGTCCGCCGCCGCCGTCACCGCCGAACACGACGCCAGCGCGGCCTTGGCCGCTTTGTTCGCCTTGCTCCGCCCGTCGACCCATTCCGGTGCCTCCGCCAGCGCGCCCACCGCGCCAAGAAAGCCCGGCGCGTCCGTTTCATCCGCCTCGCCTACTGTTTTGAGAATCGCCTCGCGTTCCCATTCGTCGGGGGAATCCTTCTTCCACCGGTCGACGCCGCCGAGCAGGTCCGCCACTTCCGCGCAGCACTCCGCGGTGAAGCGCCGCGCCCCCCCGCGCAGGCTGTCCGCGACGCCGTCCCATGAACGCGCTTCGGGATGAAAGGTAACTCCAGGGATGGACAGTGCCTGCGCGACAAAGCCAAGATCGTTCCCTATATCCCAGCTCGCCGCGGCGGCCACCGCCGCCGTTACCGCGTCACCCGCCACTTCGTTCTCCCAGAGATCGCGCAGCGACTGTTCGACAATATCGGAAGCATCCGGCACCAATTCGGGCAGCACCGGAAGGCCGCACAGGGTTCCTTCCGACTGTAGGACCTGCATGCAGAACGAGTGGATGGTCGATACATTGAGCCGGTCGAGGTCGAGGAGGGCACGGTCGATCACCTCCCGCGTGCGCTCCTCGCCGAACCGCGCACGGAGGCGCTCCGCTCCCTCGTCCGCGCACGCACCGGGCGGCGCCGCCAGCCCTTCGAGGACCCGGCGCACCCGGTCGGCCAGCTCCGCCGCAGCGGCCTTCGTGAAGGTGACGAGAAGAATGTCCGCAACCGAATCCACCGTGCCGTCGAGGAGCAGGCGCGGCACGAGATGGCTGATGGCATAGGTCTTTCCCGTGCCCGCGCTCGCCTCGATGACGGAGAGGCCCTCTGCAAGCGGGCTTTCCGCAAAGTCAAACTCGCCGCTCATCGGAAACCTCCCCACTCCCGCAGCGGCAACGCCACTGTACCCGCCCAATGGATCCACTCCTGCGGCTTTACAAACGGATCGGCGTCCCGCCACACCCACTGCGCCGCCGCCCCGCTTCCCTCGCCGCCGCCGTGTCCATGGTCTTCCTTGTACCATGCGGTCTGCCCCGCCGCGAGAGCGGCGTCCTCATCCCCGGTCGCGAGCTTCTTCGCGATGCAATCCGACGTCACCGGAGCGAAACGGAGCGGTCGCTCCCGGCCTGCGAAGTAGCCGCAAACGAGGTCGTGCAGGCAGGCGCGTGCTTCTTCCTCCGGAATCGGCGGTAATCCGGCGGGGTCCGCCGCCTTTGTTTCGTCGAGCAACAGCATCGGCGCCGGTTCGCCGCAGGCGGCGGCAAGCAGCGCTGAGATCCACGGATCGAAGTAATGCCGCGCATGCTTCAGCTCACCGGCACGGTAAACGAGCAACTGCCCGTCCGCCGTCCGGCCGACCGTGCCGGTGACGGAGATCGTTTCCGAAAGCTTGTATTCCCATTCCGCTTCGCCGCCGTAGGCTTGGAGGACGGCTTCGGCGAGCGGTCCGGCGGAGGCCGTACCGGCGGCCCACACCGATCTCCCAAGACATTCGGGCGGCAGACCCCGGTCAGCGCGCATGCGCTGGGCGACGTATTCGTCCGGGCACGACCGCTCGATGCGGGCGCGGAGGATTTCGTCGTGCAGAATCCACCGTTGCAATCCGTCGAGCGCAAGCGGCGGACGGTTGTAGTCCGTGTCGGCGGGCTCTTCCCGCGGCAGGCTGACGCCCAGCGCACGCAGAAAATACGCCGCCGGATCCTTCCAGAACGCCGCCAGTTCTTTCGCTTCGACAACCTGCAGGCCGTCGCCGGGTTCCGGCAGGGTCGGCGGGTGGAATTCTTCGTCGCCGTCCTCCGTCCAGAACGGTTGCCCGGTCCGCGCTCCGCCGGCGTGGATACTCGCCGCGGCGGCGGCATGGCGCGCGTCGAACGACTGCGGGAGCGCGTCCTTCCCGCGGAAGTAGCCGCGCACAAAGGGCTGTAGCCGGTGGTTCACGACAGGCGCTTCCAGTCCCATGAGCGCGAGGGTGCGCAGCAGTTCGTCGACGCAGGCGGAGAAAGGCTCCGTCTTGCCCGTGCGGGGATTGCGGTTGCCCGCCGTGAGGATGAGGCGGTCGGTCGGCGTAAGGATGGCGTCGAGGAAGAGCTGGCGGTCGTCGACACGGGGATTGCGGTCCCACACGCGGGGATCGGCGCGGAGAAGGTCCCAGACCGGCGCGCGGTTTTGCGCGGGAAAGGCCGTGCCCTGCATGCCCACCACGGCGAGAACGCGGCACGGGAGATTCTGCAACTGCTTCATGCGCCCGAAGGCGATGCGGCCCGAGACACCGCCGCGGCGGCGGGTATCTTCCCATTCCGAGGCGAGCCAGTCGCGGACGGCCCCGGCGTCGAGCGATTCGGCGCAGTCGATCCCGCGCAGAAACTCCACTTGCCTGCGCACGGCGAGGAGCGTGTCCTCCCCGCCGCCGAGGAGCGACCGGCACGCCGCCTCCATGCGGTCCGCCCATTCCGCCGCCGCCGCCGGCACGCCCCATTCAAGGATTGTCCGCTCCAAGGCCAGCAACCAATCGTGCAGGCGCATATCAAGGGCGTGGTCGCCGCCGAGCGGATCGCCCACCGGCAAAACGTATTTGCCGTCCGGATACTGCGCCGTCCCCGCCGCGCCGAACCACCGCCCGGCGACCAGACGGTCGCGCGCGAAGGCGGACGTTCCGGGGCGCGGGCCTTCCGTGCCTCCCGCTTCCCCTCCGGCGAGTCCGTGCGTGAGTCCGCTGTCGCGCACCCACGCGCGCACCGCCGCGCCGTCTTCCGTGCCCAAGGCCGCGAGGATGACCTCCTTTTGCACCAGCTCCATGACCTCCGCCGCCTCGAAACGGCCGGACACCGCCATATCGAGCAGGGCGGCAAAGGCGTCCGCCACCGGATCGCCGCCCGCCGCGGTGCGTTCCGTCAAGCGCACCGGCAGGGCATCCCCGCCGTTTCCGAAAACCGCCGGGACCAGCGGCGCGTAGGTTTCGAGGTCCGGGGTGACGATGTGCACCTCGTCGGGCTGGAGTCCGGGCAGGTCGCGGAAGGCGCGCAGCAGCTCGTCGCGCAAGACCTCCATCTCGCGGCGCGGCCCGAAGCACGAATGCACGCGCACGCTCGCATCCTCCGCGGGTCCGTCCCCCGCCTCCGTCGGCGGGCGCAGCGCGCGGATGTCGTCCCGCAGCCGCGCGAGGGCCGACGCGCCCGCATCCCCTTCGGTTTCCTCCGCCGCCTCCGGCCAGTGCGTGTACTGCTCGTCGAGCTGACCGAGCAAAACAAACGCGCCCACGGCGTTGCGCCCCATCGACTCCAAGAGGGGATGACCCGCCCCGCCGGAGACCAGTTCCGGATCGGTCGTTCCCGCGGGCAACCCGCCGCGCCGCCGCAAATCGCCGAGGTAGCCGAGCGAGGGAAGGAGCACGTGCACGGCCACCTCCGCACCGGCCTCGCCGAGGAGGCCGAGGAGCGCGACGAGGAGCGGATCGACCGCGCCCGTCGCGACCACAAAGAGTTTCGGATACCGCTCCGCGAAAGCCGCCCGCGCCGCCGCGTCCTCCCGCAGGCGCATCAACGCCTCCGCTGGATGGGCATGCCCCGTCTCCGCCCGCAGCCGCCGCCACAAGTCGCACTGCCACGCCTCCTGACCCTTACCCCGCGCGCCCGCCGCCCACCGCGCGATCATCTCCGGACGGTAGTGCCCGTATTGGTCCAGCCGGTCCGCCAGCATCGCGGCGAGCGCGAACCGGTCGCGCGGTGACGGATCCTCCACCCCGAGCGCCTCCGTGAAATCCGCCACATGGGGCAGCAGGTGCCAGACCAGCCGCCGCTGCGACCACGGGCTCGCCTCCCCCGGCCCCACCGCGCGGTGTATGAATTCCTGCGGCGTCAGCCATTCAAGGCCCATGGACAACCCGTGCCGGTCCGCCATCCGCCGCTGCAACTGGTCCGCAAACGCCAGCGACGGAACAACCACCGGCTGCCGCACCGCCGCATCCCGCCGCACCGGGTTGCCGAGTCCGTTCAACAACCCCTCAAAGGTTTCATATGGATAGACGCCCACCGCCACGCGACAAAGCTATCCACACTCCGCCCCCGCTCATCAATCCCCAAACGCCCGGTGGTCCGCCGCACGACGCCCCGAAGTAGGTGCGCGACCTCGACTCGGCTGAACTCGTCGCAGGCTGATCCGTACCCCGCTCCCGCCGGAACGACCCCCTCCCCTTCCGCACCGCCCCGCTCGACCGCGCGACACCCCGCGCAGCCAACGCACCGTCCGACACCCCAGTGCCAACGGCACGATACCCCTCAGCCCAAGGCAACGCCCTGGGAACAAGGGCAACGCCACCATCCCGCGCGCCGAAGGTGCGCGACACCGGACCGCCCCAACGCCCGGCGGCGTCAATCCGATCCTCCGCGTTCGGAAAATCCGCCGCCCCACCGGTCGCGGCCCTTCAGGCCGCCGTGTCCTCCCCGCACATACCCGGCCCGCCGGGCCGGGCTGAAGGATTTCGGCCCTTCGGGCCTGCGCCGCCCGGCGGCGCCGTACCGCCCGCGCCCCAGCGCCCCGCACAGTCAACGCACCGTCCGACATCACCAGCGCCCCGCAGTAGGTGCGAGACCTCGTGTCCGCACCACGCAACCGCCGGAACGACCCCCTCCCCTCCGGCACGCACCGCTCGACCGCGCGACGCCCCGCGCAGCCAACGCACCGCCCGGACACCCCAGCGCCAACGGCGCGATACCCCTCAGCCCAGGGCAACGCCCTGGGAACAAGGGCAACGCCACCATCCCGCGCGCCGAAGGTGCGCGACACCGGACCGCCCCAACGCCCGGCGGCGTCAATCCGATCCTCCGCGTTCGGAAAATCCGCCGCCCCACCGGTCGCGGCCCTTCAGGCCGCCGTGTCCTCCCCGCACATACCCGGCCCGCCGGGCCGGGCTGAAGGATTTCGGCCCTTCGGACCTGCGCCGCACCACGCACGCGCCGGAACGACCGAACCCCGGAACCGTGACCGCAAAAACCGACTCCGCTCAAGGAGCCGCGACGGTCACGATACGGACCCCATAACCATAGATCACCCCCGTCCACGGCTATCCGGAGAACCGTCCGACTCCTCCGGGTCGACGCCGGACTTGCCGGTCCAGAGGGTGAGTCCGTCCAGTTCTTCGATCGGCTTGGCGGGGAAGAGAAGGCTGAAGAGGTAGCCCGCGGCAAACCCGCAGAAGAGCGAAAGCGTGCCGTAAATGAAGAAGTGGATATCGGTGTAGAACCGTATCCAGAGGATAAACACGGCGGTCACGACAGCGCCGAGGAGCGTGCCGGCTTGGTTGGCGCGGGTGGTGAGGAGGGCGAGCGCCCCCACCCCGCCGAGGCCGCCGCCGATGAGCCCGAGGATGATGGAGAACATATCCCAGAGTGAGCCGAGGTTCTCAAAGGAAGCCATCCAGAGGGCAATGCCGGTGCCGAGGACTCCGCAGGCGACGGTGATCCAGCGGGCGAGTTTCATCTGCTCGCGCTCCGTCGCGCCCTTGCGGAAGGCGCTGTAGAAGTCGCGCGTGACGATGGCGGAGACGGAGTTCATGGCCGTGTCGAGGGTCGACATGGAGGCGGCGAAGAGCCCCGATACGACGAGCCCCGCGATACCGATGGGCAATTGCTGCGCGATGAAGAGCGGAAAGATGCCGTCCGTCTGCAAAGTCGGGTTGAGCCGTTCCGGATTGGCGGAGTAGAAGGCGAAGAGCGCGGTGCCGATACCGTAGAAGAGGAAGCTCGCGGGCAGGGCGACAACGACCACGGTGATCATGGCCCGGCGCGCCGAGCGCACGTCCTTGGTGGAAAAGGCGCGTTGCAGGCCCTCCTGCCCGAGGCCCTTGCCGAAGACATCGGCGACGGCCCAGAGGAGCATGACCCACATCGTCGCGGTCGTGAGGTCGAGGCGCAGATCGACGAGGTTGAATTTGTTGTTCTCCACGGCGAGGTCCATCATTTGCCCGAAGCCGCCGTCGACATTCATGAGGATGATGACAAAGCTCAGGAGCGCCCCGCCGAAGAGCACGACGACCTGCAGCACGTCCGTCCAGATCACCGCGCTGATCCCGCCCATGACGGTGTAGATCGTGGCGAGAATTCCCATGAGGAGGATGCAGAGAAAGAGGTCCATCCCCGTCACGGCGGTGAGGGCGAGGGAGGGCAGCAGCAATGTAATGCTCATGCGCCCGGCGACTTGGCCGAGGACGGCCACCGCCGACATGAGGTAGCGCACCCCGCGCCCGAAGCGCAGGTCGAAATACTCCATGACCGTCGTGATTTCGAGGCGGCGCAGGAGGGGGATGAAATAGAAGGCCGCGATGAGAACGGTGAAGGTCGGGAACACCGCTTGACCGATGAAGTAGAGCCAGTCCGTCGCATAGGTCTTCGCGGGGATGGCCATGAAGCTGATGGCGCTGACCCCGGTGGCGTAGATGCTCAGGCCGGCCGCCCACCACGGGATGCGCCGCCCGCCGAGGAAGAAGAACTCCGTCCCCGCCTCCTTGCGCGCGAAGTAGCGCCCGATGGCGATGAGAACGCCAAGGTAGACGAGCATGGCAAAGTAATCCCACATGGAGAAGTGCCGCTCCGAGTGGGTCAGCTCGCCCCTTCGAAAAGCGAGTTCGCCCGTGCCGGGATCGTAGCCGCTGAAGAGAAAATCCCGGCCTGTGCGGACGAGGCGCGGTTCCCCGACGGCGAGTTCCGGCCACGGGAGGGCCGCCCAGCGGTCGGTGAAAGTGTGGTAGGCCTTCAGCACCACATCGGCGTTGTCCCCCGGCGGGCGCAGGGCCTCGGCAAGGGAAAGGGGTCCGCCCGTGCGGCGCTTGCCCGCGAGCACGACGTGCGACGGCCCGACAGGCAGCGACTCGGTGAGAACGGCCGACGCCGGCGCCTCCCGCAGCGGCGACCAACCCGCGTGGCTCTCCCACGGGGGCAAATACTTCCAGCCCTCGCCGGCCGGTGCCCAGCCCTCGCCGGCCTGTACCAGTCCTCCGAGGAGGAAGAGCGCGTCGGCGATGGCCACCTCGTCCCGCCGCACCGTGAGGGTCGGCAGTACGACCCCCGACGCATAAGGCATGTCGATGGTCTCCCACGCGGATTCGCCGGGGGCCACGGGGTCCAGCGCAGTCGCGAGGTCCAACCGGTAGAGCCGGTTGGAGGGCTCGCCGTCAAGCGAACGGATGCCGCCCGCGACGTACAACCGGTTGCCCATCACCGCCGCGCCCGCGAGGGCGAGCGGCTCGGGCAGGGGCGGCAGCGTCTCAGTAACCAGCGTCTCGTAGACCTGCGGATCGAGCAGGTCTTCCGCCTCCGGTTCCTCTTCCTCGGCATGGAGTTCGATCAACTCCTGGAACGAATAGCGCACCACGCGGTCGGTCATCCCGTCGGACGAGATACCGCCGACGACGTAGAAAAAGTCTCCCCCGGAAGCCGACGCGCCGAAAGCGACCGGCGTCCCGATGGCGGCGGAGCGCCACTCCCGCGTGTCCTCCGGCGGTGCCGGATCGCGCCCGAGCGAACGCAGGATGCGGTTCCAGCCGCGCTGGCGCTGCGTGAGCGGCGGCAACGGCTCCAGCCAACGCGCGCGCGGCGCAAACTCCAGCCCGGTCGGGTCGAGCCCCGTCTCCGGAATCGACAGGACCCCGCCGACAGAGACCAGCGCCCCGCCGGCCTCGCCCGCGTGCGCGCCGTAGACACGGTCCCGCAGCGACGGCATCGCGTGCAGGCGGAACGAACTCGACTCCATCAGCGGCACACCGTCGGAAGTGCGCGCCGCTTCCGCAGGCGCAGCCGCAGTCGCGCCGGCATACGCTGCGAATATAGCAAGGGCAGGAAGAAACCATCGGGGAATTTTCATGGTCATTCAGGTATAATTCGGGGAAGTCACGCGGCGGCGAACGCCGGCCCGGCAACCGGGACCGCACATGGCACAGAGGCGAAAACCATTTGGCAACCCCTTCCGCAAGCGCAGTGCTGCGCGGTGCCTCGTTCAGAACAAACCGCGTATGCTGCAACTGCGCCTGCGGCTTCCCGGCGGGCACACAGAACTGCCGGAAACCATCCCCGCCTTCCGTCTGCCGGCCCGCGGGCGATACAGCTGATCCCGGCCATCTTCCCGTCAAGGGCGAGATATAGGAAGTGGGCTCGGTCTACATCGAGCAACCCGTCACGACGGACCTTGGACGGCCGGAGGGCACCGGGACGTTGTTGCCTCGACGGCATTGCGCAGAGGGTCAGGCAGACGCGATCCCCCCGGCAAGGGCGTCGCGGGCGGCGCCGGGCGCGCCCGCGAGCGGGACGAGGGTTTCGCCGCCGGAACCGAGGTCTTTGATCCGGACGTTGCCGGCCGCAAGCTCATCGGTGCCGACGACAACGGCAAGGCGCGCGCCGGATTGACCGGCGAGCCGGAACTGCTTGCCGAAGCCCGGAGCGCGGAGGGCGTATTCGGTGCGGATGCCCGCCGCGCGCAAACGGCTCACAAGCCCGAGGGCGGCGCGGCGTTCGCCTTCGCGCGCGGCCACGACATAGACGTCCGGTGCCTCGATAATGGGCGGCAGCTGCTTCTTCTCCTCAAGGAATTGCGCCATGGTGACATCGCCCATGCCGAATCCGACCGCCTCGGTTGCAGGAAACCCGAGCTTGCCGACGAGGTGGTCGTAACGACCCCCGCCCGCGAGCGCACGGCCCACATAGCCCGCGCCCGCCGGTGCGAGCTTGAAGACCTCGAAAACAAAACCGGTGTAGTAGGCCAAACCGCGCACGATGCCGAGATCAATGCGGACAAAGGACGTGAGATCCATGGCGTCGAGGGCCTCCAGCAGTTCCCGCCACATGCCGAGGCGCGCCTCAATCTTCTCCCGGATGGCGGCGTTGGGCGCGAGCGAACGCATGAAAGCGCCCATTTCCTCGATTTCGCGCAGCCCCATCAGCGTTTCGACCTGGCCGAGAAAGTCTTCGCGCGCGTCGCCGAAGTGCGGCTCAAGGCGCTTGAGGGTCTCCTCGCGCGGAGTGCGTTCGAACTTGTCGACGATCCCCAGCACCTCCATGGCCTTGTCGCCCGCGATACCCAGCGCCTCAAGGAGAAGCGACCAGAGCGTGCGGTCGCTGAGGCGCAGCGCGAAATCCTCCGGCCCGAGCCCGAAGCCGCGCAGGCAGGCGAGGCAAACGGCCATCAGCTCGGCGTCGGCCGCCGGACCGGGCTCGCCGAAGATGTCGCAGTTGAGCTGGTAGTGGCTGCGCAGGCGGCCCTCCTGCGGCTTTTCGTAACGGAAATTCTCAGCGATGTTGAACCACTTCACCGGCTTTTTGAGCGTGGCAACACGCGCCCCCACCATTCGCGCGAGCGAAGGGGTCAGCTCCGGGCGGAGTGCAACTTCGCGCCCGCCTTTGTCCGTGAAGTTGAAGAGTTGGCCGACAATCTCCGGTCCGCTCTTCTCGGTAAACAGCTCCAGCGGCTCAAGCGTCGGAATGTCGTAGCGGCGGAAGCCGTGGCGCCGCGCCGCCTCCGTCCAGACACGGAAAATGAAATCGCGCCGCGCGCAGTCCTCCGGGTAGAAATCGCGAAATCCAGGTAGCCGCTCCAACATAAGCGCGCCTATTCCCCGGATTCCCTGCCAGAGCGCAAGCACGGAAACACCACCCAGCCGAACGCCAGGCCGTGCGCCGCGCGCTCAACCGCGGTCATTCCCCGATCCGGTCGAGGTCCAGCTCCTTGAGCTTCGCCCGCAGGTCCTTGCCCGCCTTGAACTTGATGACAGCGCGGCGCGGGATAACGACTTCCTTTTCCGGTCGGTTAGGGTTGCGCCCCACGCGGGACTTGCGCACTTGTATCTCGAAGACACCGAAATTGCGCAGTTCGACATTGCGGCCCTCTTCCAAAGCCCGTGCAATTGCGTCCAAAGTAAGCTGCACAACATCGCGGACCTCCTTTTGGGGATAACCGGTCGCCTCATAGATGCTGAGGACAATATCTCTTTTCGTGAGGTTCGAAGACATGGGCGGAAAGTCGTGATTGAAATGACGTGATTTTTGAAGTGAATGGCTATCTGCCACTTCCACACGTGTCAAGCAACCCGGAAAATTTCGAAAAATGGACAAAGACGAACCACGCAACCCTCTTGAGGAACTCCAGGAAAAGCTCCAGGAGGCAATCAAGGGCGGCAACGTAAAATTCGCCGGCCCGTTTGTGCCGCCCGGCATGCAGAGCGGCGCAACGGCGGGCGGAGACGACCCGAATCGCCCGGACGACAACGGCGAGGCCGAAAAGATTCTCGCGCGCGTGCGTGAATTCAATCTCAAGCCGCGCGAAATCCGCGACTACCTCGACCGCTTCGTCATCCAGCAGGACGAGGCCAAACGCGTGCTCTCGGTTGCCATCTGCGACCACTACAACCACGTGCGCCGCTGCCTTGAGGAACCGAAGCTCGCTGATCGCGACTACCACAAACAGAATATTCTCCTTCTCGGGCCCACCGGGGTGGGCAAGACCTACCTCATGCGCAACATCGCCAAGCTCATCGGGGTGCCCTTTGTAAAGGCCGACGCAACAAAGTTTTCGGAAACCGGATACGTCGGCTCGGATGTCGAGGATCTCGTGCGCGACCTCTACAAGGTGGCGGGCAACAACCCCGACGTCGCCCAATACGGTATCATCTATATCGACGAAATCGACAAAATCGCGGCCGCGGGCAACTCCAGCGGCAGCAAGGACGTCTCCGGGCGCGGCGTGCAGATCAATCTCCTCAAGCTCATGGAGGATACGGACGTGAGCCTCTTCAGCCCGACCGACATGATGGCACAGATGAGCGCCATGATGGAAGCGAGCCGCGGCGGAAAGCCGAAGAAGCGCTCCATCAACACGCGCCACATCCTCTTCATCGTAAGCGGGGCCTTCGACAAACTCGCGGAGTCCGTGAAAAAACGTATCGATGCCGCGAGCATCGGCTTCGGGCATTCCTCCGACGTCACGGACCGCTCCACCGCACACTACCTGCACCACATCGAGACGACCGACTTCATCAAATACGGTTACGAACCGGAGTTTATCGGCCGGCTGCCCGTGCGCGTGGCCTGCGACCCGCTCAGTGCCGACGATCTTGTCGAAATCCTCACCAGTTCCGAGGGCAACCTCCTCGAACAATACAAGGAAGACTTCCGCGGCTACAACATTGAGCTGAAAACAACCACCGAAGCCATCCGCGCCATCGCCGAACGGGCGCATTCCGAGGGCACAGGGGCGCGTGGGCTCATGACCGTCTTCGAACGCGTCTTCCGCTACTTCAAGTTCGAGCTGCCCTCCTCAGGTATCGCCTCCTTCGAGGTCACCGCCGAGACCATTGAAGACCCGGCCAAGCACCTGAACAAACTCCTCAAGGACAATGCCCACCTCCACCACGCCGCCATGCGGGCCGAGATCGATGCCTTCGCCAAGCGCTTCGCCGACCTGCACGGCCTCGAACTCAAATTCGATGACGACGCCTGCGCCGCCCTAGTCGAACAGTGCGTCGACTCCCGCAAAACGATCCGCTCCCTCCTCGAAGAACGCTTCAAGGACTTCGAACACGGCTTGAAGATCGTCTCGCGCAATACAAACGAAACCACCTTCACCGTCGACGCAGCCATGGCCCGCGACCCCGACGGCCGCCTCTCCAAACTCGTCGTCGAAAGCTTCAAGCACCGGCAGGCGGAAACGGACGATACCGGCCCCGACGCAACAAGTGCCAGCAACTCCCCCGGTGACACAAAGCCGCCCGGCGAAGAAAAAGCATAGCCACCGGCAGCAGGCCACATTCCACGCCGCTCCGCACCGGTCCGGATAAATTCAACGATGAGTTATAAAACTCAATTTTCTGTCCCACAGTAAAAATTGTTGACACGACGACAAACACAATACGGAGATAAATTACTTGCGGAAGTATTCCCGGGATTAAATTATTTGACACACACTGCCGGACAAAGGTCCGCGCACCGCCCGGCGAATCCGTCTCCATGCCACACCCCGACCCGCGTGTAGAAATGTAGAAAAGAAGGCCCGGTCCCGCATTTCCATTGAATTGCGGTTTGCCGCCGCCCGGAAACGCTCCACGCTACACAGCAATGCTATCCGATAACACCACCCGCGGCTTTGCCGCTGTCTTGCCCGCTTTCCTCGGTCGCCTCGCTCTCGGCTGGTACTTTGTCCTCGCCGGCTGGGGAAAAGTCACCAACGAAGTGAGCAACGGTCTCGGCAGCTTTTACCGCGGCAGCGGATTCCAGGACCGCAACCCGGCGTGGCTGCCGGAAATCATCGCCACTCCCTACGGCTATGCCCTGCCATGGGCGGAGCTGATCGGCGGCGCGCTCCTTCTCCTCGGGCTCTTCACGCGGGTCGGCGCGGGCCTCGTCGCCTTGATGCTCTTCACCATCGGCATCGCCCTCCTCAACGCGGGCGACCTTCTCCCGCGCCACCACGTTTTGGTCTTCTTTCCGCTCGCCCTTCTCCTCTGGCAAGCCGGTGCCGACCGCCTCACGGTCGACGCTCTGATCCGCCGCCGGCGCGTGGTCTGAGCGCAGGGTCAGTTATCCGGTCCGCCTGCCGCCGCTCCCTCGTAATGGGGGACGAGGGTCTGCAAGTGCCCCTGGATGATCTTCGCCGTAGTTTGCGGAGGCAGCGTGCCCTTGTGCAGCTCAAAAACCGCGACAAGAAGGGCCAACTCGGTATCGACAATGCGCGGTGACACGGACTTCATCGCGGCAACGATCTCCAGCGCTTTCGCTTCCGCTCTCTTGTAGTCCTCGAAGTTCTGTTCCTGTGGTGTCATGAGAAAGGCCGATGGGGCTGCGGAACGGCACCGCTGTCAATGCCCGCTTGCGCCGGACGGCAGCGGCTCGTCCTCGACGGGATTGCGCAGGGTGCCCACGCCTTCG
This sequence comes from Opitutales bacterium, assembly GCA_020831525.1. GTDB lineage: Bacteria > Verrucomicrobiota > Verrucomicrobiia > Opitutales > Oceanipulchritudinaceae > SLLG01. The sequence goes on along the minus strand of JAFIGH010000091.1, from coordinate 3,407 downwards.
ACATCAATCTCCACGCCATCCCCTGCGCGGAGAAAGCGCGGCGGCGTGCGCGCCACCCCCACCCCCGACGGTGTCCCGGTGAGGACGACGGTTCCGGCGGGCACCGTCGTGCTGCCGCTGACAAACGCGATCAGCTCGGCGACATTGAAGATCAGGTCACTCGTCCGCGAATCCTGCATTACCTCGCCGTTGAGGCGTGTGACAATGCGCAGGTCATTGATATCGCCGGCTTCATCCAAGGTAACGATCTCAGGGCCGAGCGGACAGAAGGTGTCGAACGATTTTCCGCGGCAGAATTGCCCGCCGCCCCACTCCTTCTGCCAGTCGCGCGCCGTCACGTCGTTCGCCGCGGTGATGCCGAGGATGCAGTCGGTCGCTTCTTCGCGCGAGACGTTCCGGCAGGTCTTCCCGATCACGACCGCCAGCTCTCCCTCGTAGTCGACCTTGTCGCTGCGCAGCGCGCGCGGCAACCGGATCGGCTCGTCCGGACCGATGACAACCGTGGGCAGCTTCATGAAAAAGACAGGCCGCTCCGGCAACTCGCCGCCCATTTCCATAGCGTGGGCGCGGTAGTTCTGGGCGATCCCGATGACCGCGGCCGCCTCGACAGGAGCGAGGATGCGCCCAGCCGCAAACGGTTCGCCGACGGTCTGCAATGTCTCGAAGGGCGGACCGGCCAGACGCCGGACGCGCCCGTCGGGCTCACGCGCGGCGTAGACACGTTCGCCGGAGGGGAGTTCAGTGCGGAGAATTCTCATTGGCGGAGGTGTCGAAGGCCTTGCTAGTCCTTTTGGATGCTCATCCGGCCGGGCCCAGTGAAGAGCAAGCCGAGGAGGACGAGTGTGAAAATCAGCGGGTGGCCCCAACGCGTAAGGTCCCCCTCGCTCATGCCGTAGGTCGTCGCCGTCGCCACCGCCATGACAAACACGAGCAGAGCCGCCGCAGGCCGGAAGAGAAATCCAATGACGAGCAAAACCCCGCCCGCAAGCTCGGCCGCCGCCGCCATAATGCCGAAAAACAGCGGCATCGGCGTACCGTCCGGCGCGGGAATGCCGACGTTTTCAATCGCCTTTCCCAACCCGACGAGCCGGTCCTGGCCATCCATAAACTTCATCAGTCCGTAGTAGGCGAGAAGCGCACCGACGGAGACACGGATGACAAGAAGCCCGAACTCGGGACGCACAAAGAGGACTTTGACAGAAGATAACTGCATGGCTCTGACTGATAAGAAAAGAGATTGGCGAAACGAAAGAACGCGACCTTAACCCGAATCGCAAGGCGCGCAAGCGGGACCTCGTCCAGATTTTGATTCCATGGAAAACTCTGTCACCATCGTCGGATTCGGCCTCGCCGGCGCGTTCGCCGCCGGAGAACTGCTTCGGCGCGGATGCCGGCTGCGCATCGTCGACGAAGTCCGCCCGGGAGCGGCCTCGCCCGTCGGCCCCGGGCAAATCAACCCCCTCGCGACACGCCGCTTCCGCGTGGGCTGGAAACTCGACGAAGCCCTCCCCGCCGCCCGTGAAACGTTTAGCGCAATCGAAGAAGGCTGCGACGAACCGCTCTACCACGAACGCCCGATCCTCCGCGTCGTCAAGGACGAGGGCCAGGCCGAAGACCTTGAAAAACGCCGTGCTGATCCAGAGACGGCGCGTTGGATCCGCGAGCCGTCACCCGCCGAACTGGCGTGCATCACAAACCGTCTGCGGGCGCCGCTGGGTGCTTTTATTACGGTCGGGGGCGGTTGGCTCGATGTCCCGCGGTATCTTGAGACCGCCCGCCGCCGACTCCAAACCGACCCGCGCATCGCATGGAATCCTCCCGAAGCCGCGTCGCTCCACGACCCTGCCGCCGCCCCGGCTGAATCCGGAACAACCGTCTGGTGCGAGGGCTGGCGGGCGCGGCACAATCCGCTTTGGCGGAACATCGACCACAATCCGGCCAAGGGCGAGTGGATGCGCGTGCGCCTCGGCGAACCGCTCGGGGCCGACGTCATCGTCAACGGCTCCTGCTGGATCCAGCCGCTGCCCGACGGCACCGCCCGCGCCGGTGCCACCTATGCATGGTCCTCTTTCGAAGCCGGTCCTTCGGCAGACGCCCGCATCACCCTCATCAAGAACCTCGCCGCCACCTACAACGGCCCTTTCGAAATCCTCTCCCAGCACGTCGGCGTGCGGCCCATTGTCCGCGACACCCGCCCCGTCGTCGGACGGCACCCGGAACACCCGAACCATTGGATCCTCAACGGCCTCGGTTCCAAAGGCGCGCTCTACGGTCCATGGACCGCCCGCCTCCTCGCCGCCGCGATGGCCGACGGCGCTCCCTTGCCCCGCGAAGCCGACGTGGCGCGCTTCTTCCGCTGAGCCAGAGCTTCGCGGCGAAGCCGCCCGGAGGGTGGTCGCCCGCCAGCGCGGCCCGGCCTCGGCTTGCCTTGCGCGGGCCGCACCACACACTCGCCCCGCATGCCTTCACCGCATCCCACAATCCTCGCGCCGTCCGTTCTCGCCGGCGACCACGCCTGCCTCGCACCGGCAATCGAAACAGCGGCTAATGCCTCCGCGCAATGGCTCCACCTCGACATCATGGACGGTCACTTCGTCCCCAACCTCAGCTTCGGCCCCCAGACCGTCGCCGACCTTCGCAAGCGCAACAAAACCCTCTACTTCGACACCCACCTCATGCTGGCCAACCCCGACAAGCACATCGAGGCATTCATCAAAGCGGGCTCCAACAACGTCACCGTCCATGTCGAGCCCGATTACGATATCGCGGAAACCCTCCGCCGCATCCGCACCCTCGGCGCCTACCGCGGCATCGCCCTCAATCCCGGCACCCCCGCCGAAGCGGCCCGGCCTTTCCTCCGCGATGTCGAACTCGTCCTCGTCATGACCGTATGGCCCGGATTCGGCGGTCAGTCCTTCATCGAAGATACCCTCGGAAAAATTCGCCAACTCGACCGCTGGCGCGCCGAGGACGAGCTTGCCTTCCGCCTCGAAGTCGACGGCGGCATCGACCTCCAAACCGCCCCCCGCTGCAAGGCCGCCGGCGTCGACACCCTCGTCGCCGGCACCGCCTTCTTCAAATCCCCCGACCCCGCCGCATTCCTCCGCGCCATCGAAACACCCGGAGATTAATCCCCCGCACGATGCAAGAAGTACCATCCCGCAACAAAATAATGCCTGGCAGCTACAGACGAGAAAAAATGGTTGGCATTTTACTTGACTTAGCGGAGAGGGCGTGAATTCTTCTGGCTATGTACCGACGGCCCTACCCAAGGAGGCTGATTGCGCCGGAAGGTGAATCAGCGTGTTATCACTGCTACGGCAGGTGTGTGAACAAGGAGCGGCTGCTGGCGGACGAGGAGGCGAAGGACCGCTTTGTCGCGGAGCTGCGGCGCGTGGCGGACTTCT
>JAFIGH010000176.1 GCA_020831525.1 Opitutales bacterium | reverse complement strand
AAAATTTTGCCACCCCCTCACAGCCCACACCTCATCCCCCGGCCACCAAATGTGGGGGGGTGCGGTGGGCGCGGAACTCGCGCCCACGGAGTTCGACATCTGTATCGACGGCCTTCTCGGGATGGGCTTCCACCCCCCACTGCGCCCGCCCTACGACGAGATCATCGATTGGTCCAACATCGCCCTGCGTGCGCGCTTCCGCGCCGCCGTTGACCTTCCCAGTGGACTCGGCGACGAGGCGGGTTTCCCCATCTTTCAAGCCGACATCACCTACGCCACGGGTGTTGCCAAGCGGCCCTGCTTCAACGAAATCCACCGCAGCTCCACCGGGCGTGTTCGCTTCATCGACCTCGGATTTTTTGACAAAGTCGCGGATTCAGGCGAAAGCAATCACGAATGCATTCTCGACTCCGGATACTTTCGCCGGCGTGGCGGCATGCGCCCGGTCGACACCCACAAACGCGACTACGGGCACCTCCTCATTGTCGCAGGCTCAGCAGGCATGCCCGGCGCCGCCCTCATGGCGACGCTCGGAGCATTGAAATCGGGCACGGGCCTCGTCACCGCCCTCACCCCGGGCACGCTCAACCTCCGCCTCGCCCCCGCCGCACCGGAAGCCATGTGGCAACCCTTTCCTGTGCGCCCGGACGGCATCTTCGAGACGGATTTCCTCCGCGTCGTCGGGGCCTTCGCAAAAAACGCCAGCGCCATACTGGTAGGGCCGGGACTCTTTGTCGAACGCCACAACCTCTACCTCATCTGCCGTCTCGTACGCGAAATCCATGTTCCCACCGTCCTCGACGCTGCCGCCCTCGCGCCGGATATCATCGCCTCTATCCACGGCCGTCCCGAATCCGCCGGCCCCATTCTCATCACACCGCACATCGGGGAATTTCGCCGCATCTCGGGCCGTACCGACCCCAAGCACCGCATCGACAACCCCGCCGCCGCCTTCCGCGAATACTGCGGACGGCACCACACCCTCGGCGTTCTCAAGGGGCCGGTATCCACGATCTCTGACGGTAGCCGCATCGATTACAGCGCAAGCGGCGGCCCTGTCCTCGCGCGCGGGGGCACCGGCGATATCCTCGCCGGAATGGTCGCCGGTATTCTCGCGCAAAACCCCGCCCAGCCGGTCGAGGCTCTACGCGACGCCGTTACATGGCACGGCGCCGCGGCCGACTCTCTCGCGCGCACCCACGGTCACCATGCAGTGCGGTCCACGCAACTCCTCGACCACCTCGACAGCGCCCTCCGCGTGCCGGACGCCGACTGAGGCCATGGCCCCCGACGAGCGGCAGGCGCGGATGGTCCTCAGTGGCCTCTCCGACTTTGGCCCGGTTTCCATCCGTCGGCTCATCGACCACTGTGGCTCCGCGCAGGCCGCTCTGCGGAGCGACCCCGACACACTCGGCACCGCCTGCTCGGCCAAGCAACAAAAGGCCCTTCGCCACTGGCGCGAGCGATTCGACCTCACCCGCGAAGAATCCCTCCTCGAGCGCCACCGCGCCCGCTATATCACAGCGGAGGAGGAAGGCTACCCGCCCCTCCTGCGCACCCTCCACGACGCCCCTGTCGGCCTCTACTGGCAAGGTCCCGCGCGCTGCGGTGAACGCGCCGTCGCCATCGTCGGCACCCGGCGACCCAGCGCCTACGGGCGCAAGATCGCCCGCGAATTCTCCGCCGAACTCGCCCGCCTCGGCTTCACCGTCGTCAGCGGCCTCGCCGCCGGGATTGACGCCGAGGCGCACACGGCCGCCCTCAACGCCGGAGGAAGCACCATCGCCCTTCTCGGCAACGGGCTCGACATCACCTACCCGCGCGAGAACGCGCGCCTCTTCGAACGCATGCGCGCCGAGGCGGCCATTGCATCCGAGTTTTACTTCGGGCGCGTCGCTGACCGACAGACCTTCCCGCAGCGCAACCGCATCGTCTCGGGTATGAGCCAGTGCGTGCTCGTCGTCGAGTCCGGTGGCAAAGGCGGCAGCCTCATCACCGCCCGTTTCGCCGCCGAACAGGGCCGCTCCGTCTGCGCCATGCCCGGTCGTATCGACATGCCCTCCTTCGAAGGATGCCATGCCCTCATCCGCGACGGCGCCACCCTTGTTCATTCCTTCGGCCAACTCCTTGAGGAAATCCACGGGCAAGGCCGGCAACTCGACCTCCTTGCGGACATGCAAAAGGGCAAGCCCCCGCCCGACCCCGGCGACCGCCTTCCAGGCGGTCTCACCGACGAAGAAACGGCCATCGCCCGCCACTTCCTCGACGGCGACTGCCTCCACCCCGACCACATTGTCGACCGCGCCGACGTCCCCCCGCACGCCGTACACGCCGCCCTCCTCATGCTCGAACTCAAAGGTGTCCTCGCCAAGCGGCCCGACGGCACCTACGAACGCGCATTCTGAAATCAACCGCGACGGCCCGCCCCGCGCACGCACGTGCCTACCATTTGCCCGCACGCCCCCGTGCGGCCACCGCCACCACCCTACCGTCAACAAAATATTTCTCCGGGTCATTTATGTTGATTTTCATAACTAAGAGTTTATTTAAAACCCGTCAACGAATAATTACATGCGTTGTTTTTGGACCCCAATCGTTAGCGACGGTCTTGGGCAGGGATCGGCCGACGGTTTTGCGGCGG
>JAFIGH010000090.1 GCA_020831525.1 Opitutales bacterium | reverse complement strand
CACCCTCGTTCCCGCCGCCTGCCAAACCGCATAGACAGTGAAGTTTCATGGAAGGCAGCAGAGGAAGCGGAGGCTCGCCAACCGGATTTCCGCAACCACGGACCTGCCTTCGGCAGGCAGATGGGCGCCGATTATCACGGATAGGACGGTTGGTGCGTGCGGTGGAGATTGCGGCTGGATTGCTTTTCAGCGGAATTTTCAACCGCGACGCAGAGGCCCGCCGGATCGACGGAGGGGTGGCTCCGCGGCTTTGCAGGACGGGCTTAAGCGCAGCTAATTCTATAGCTGCTTTACGTATTAGCAGCTTTGATTTTCATCATCACGTGGCCGTTTTCCGTTGCCTCGCCTGACGCTAACGTAGTTTGAATAACGTCATGCGGCGACTGTCCTACGGCCTCCGGTTTTCTCCGGAAATTATCCAATCCGCAACCCGCTTTTCACCCCTGCGCCGCCGCGCGCGGAATCTCCTTTGAACCATGAAGAAAGACCCACGCTCTGCCTTGCCGTCCTTTCAACGTTTTCGCCGTGCCTCCGGGGCCTTTGCCGCATTGGTTGCCGTTGTCTTCGCCGCACCGCCGCTGGCAGGCGACTGCACCCCCGGCGAGTGGGATCCGTCCTTCGGCGATCCGGGGGCCAGCGGATCGGTTTTCGAGATGGCGCAAATGGAGTGGATGGGCGGAACGCAACTCGTCGCCGCCGGATCGTTCACAATGATCGACGGTGCCGCGGCAAACCGGATCGCCCAGTGGAACGGCGGTTCATGGAGCGACGTCGCCGGCGGGTTTTCCAGTGGCACGGTCCGGGCGCTGAAGACCACTTCGCCCACGGGATACATTGTTGTCGCGGCCGGCTCGATACCGAACGGCGTGCAGGGCTGGACGGGCTCCGGCGGATGGTTTCCGCTCGGGAGCGGTCTGCCCTCGACGGTCTATGCGCTGGAGACGGCGGATGTCGGTGCGGGCCCGCAACTCATTGCCGCCGGCAACTTCTCCACAGGAAACCGTATCGCTGCGTATGACCCCGGCAACGACCAGTGGAATCCGATCGGCGACGGTTTCGCCAACAACACTGTTTGGGACTTGGCGGTCTATGGACCGGGAGACGATCAAGCGCTCTACGCAGCCGGTACTTTCACCGAAGGCGGCGGCTCGCCCGGCAACCGGGTCGCACGGTGGAACGGCTCGGCATGGGAGTCGGTCGGGGGCGGTATTTCCGGGGCGGTATACGCGCTTGCGGTCTTCGACGACGGCTCCGGGCCGAAACTCTACGCGGGAGGCAGTTTCACCAATGCCGGCGGCAACGCCGCCGGCCGCATCGCGCGCTGGGACGGAAATGCGTGGGAAGCGGTCGAGGGGGGCTTTGCCTCGGGCGTCGTCCGGACGCTCTATGTTTACGACGACGGCTCCGGCCCCGCCCTTTACGCGGGCGGCTCCCAACCGGGGCGCGTCAGCCGCTGGGACGGAAACCCCGGCAGCGGATGGGAAAACGTGGGGAATGCATCGGCAGGCACGGTTTACGCACTGCAAGGATGGGGTTCGTCGCGGGCCGACCTGTATGTCGGCGGACTCAGTATGAGTGTCATGGGCGGCGAACCCGCGGGGAACATCGCCCGCCGTAGCGGATGTGCGCCCGCGTATCGAAACTCCCCGCACATCGATGCCCGCATCACCGGCGTGGGCGCGCCGGGCTTTACCGGGATCATTATCAGCTCCGACGCCGACAATCCGGACCCTGAGTACAACCGCGATGCAATCCGCGTGGAAACCGAGGCCGTCTTCACCCGCACCTTCGGGAATTCGGCCTCAGGCAGCTACCGGGTCGCCTTTCAGCTGCTCGACGCGAACGGTGCTCCGCTTCCGGTGGAGGGCGGCTCCGGACCGGACCACCGCGTGCTTTCGCCGTGGCGCGCCGTTTCTCTGTTCACGACGACATCGAGCACCACGGAGACCTTTGCCGCCGACCTCCGTCCAACCGACGAGATTCCCGCTTTCAGCCAAATCCGCCTGCGCGCGACACTGATCGAACAACGCGACCCGGTGGACTCGTCAATGCCTTCCGGCGAGCGGATGCGTGACTGGTGGATCAGTTCGCCTGCCACCGTTCTCCACTTTGCCGAGACGGACGCGGACGGCGACGCGCTCAACACGCGTAACCTTCTCGGCAGTATCAACGTCCAGCGCAGGCACATCGTGGACACGGCGGACAACGAGGAATTTTTCCGGCTGCGCGCAGTGTGGGCTAGCTACCGCTATGACCGATGGAATGATCCGGACAACGGCCCCGATCCGGTCGACTTCCATTTCGAGATCACTGTCCGGGACAACAACGGAGGCACCGTCGAACTCGAACAAGACCGCTTCACCGTGACGCGGAACATCCGACGCTGGAGCGGAAGCAATCCACGTGATCCTTCATACACTGTCGAGGAAGCCTTCCTTGATTTCCGCCCCGCCGGACAGCTTGATTCTACCCGCGAATACGAAGTCAGCGTTGCCATGTCGCATACCGAGTTTCCGGATGCCCCGGGTGATACCGGAGAGCTTGAAGGCCCGGAGCTGACTAACGACGACATCCAACTGCTCCACTTCAACGGCGACCTCTTTTTCGACGATATCCGTTTTATCATTACCGAAATCGACAGCACACCGGCAGTCACCGGCTCGGGCGGACTCAACTCCATCGAAGTCTCGCTCGACGTGGCGGAAAGCGGTGCCTACGCCGGCAAGGTCCCCGACCACTCCCTCGGCTCAGGCGATCCGCTCACCGTCCGCCTCATGGACAACGGCAGGGCCGTCGTCATGGACGGCTCGCGCTCCGTGCGGCCGACGAGCGGCGATCCGCTCGACGCCGTCACCGACATCAACGGCATCCGCTTCTACCGCGCGTCGGCCACGGCGAGTTCCGCCGGCGTCAACATTCCCGCCACGTTCCTCCTCCTCCCGGCGGGCTTCACCTTCCGCGCCGAGGTGCAGGAGTCCGGTCCGCTCCGTGCCTTTCCGTTTATACTCATCCCCGGCGGCGGCCCGCTCGACGAGAACCTCCAACCCGCCTTCAATCCCTCCGAATCCTACAGCCCGTCCAACCGCGCGGTCCTTCACGACGACGCCCGCCCCGTCGCCTACCACGCCACCTCCGTGACATGGGACACGGACGGCGGCTTCATTGATCTGGGCGGCGTCGAACCGGTCTACATCAACGAGGCGCGCTACGCGCAAATGGAGGAATGGGCCGACGAAGAATTCCTCGAACCGGAGGACGCGCGGCGGCGCACAAACGAGGGGCACTACCGCCACGTGACGGGCACCTCGGGCCCCGTTCGCATTTACGGCACGGGCGGCGGCCTCGGCGGCCTCGAAGCACAGCTTGTTTACGGCTCCGGCGAATACGAGCCGCATTTCCCCCGCACCGGTCCGGTGAGTTGGGGCAGCGGCGCGATGGTTCTCGAAGACGGCGAGGTGCGCCCCGGCGACAGCTTCCTCGCAGGCGTCGGTGCCATTGAAATTGAATACGCGCAGACCTGCCCGGAGGCCGAATGTGACGACGACGGCACGAAGACGTTCTTCTTCCAGCCCGATGACAACCGCCTTCATTTCACGGGCGACGGCGGTCTCCACGCCGCCGGACAAGTCACCGGTCTCGGCGATCTCCAGTGGGGTTCCGTGGGCGGCGGCGATTTCGCTTACAATGTTCTCGATGCGACGCGCGGCAATTTGCATATCGCGGGGCATCAGGCGCGCCACACGGAGAGCGCGGTGCCGGCCGCGGAAAAGCCCGCCCTCATCCTCTACGCGGGTGTCGATCCCCGCGCGACCAACAGCTATGAGCGCCTTGAGCAGTCCGCCTATGCCGACGGCTTCGGCGACTACGCGGGCGTCAATTTCCGCGTGCCGGACGACGCTCCCGGCATGGCCGTGAGCCGCATCGGCGGCAAAGAAATCCCCTTCTCCCTCACCGACCGCTCGAAGTTTTACGTGCGCGAGCGCGGCGTCACCGGTATCTACGAAGAGTTGCCCGGCACCTTCGGCGCGCCCGACGGCGAGCTGGAGCTTTATGGGTACGATTTCACCTTCGACCGCTACGGGCTGAACTTCGAGTTCGGCGATAATCTCCTCTCCATCACCAACGGCAGCGTCACCGTCCCCTTCCCCGCCGACTTCACGCAGGCTTTCGAAGGGCTCACTTTCACCTGCCTAGGCGCGCCCGACAGCGCCGACCCGCCCGAAGGCGAAGACGATCCCCTGCCCCTCGCCTACTGGCAGGCCTCCTTTTTCACCCGTGCCATCGACTTCGCGCAGAATCCCAACAACCTTTGCGGCGATGCCGACGCTTTCCTCGCCCTCGGTCTCTCTGTGCCCTTCGGCGCACTCGATACGACCGCGCACGGCGTCCTCGGTTTCCTGTCCTCGGGCAACATCATGACATGGGCCGAGGCGCAGGCCGAAAACCTGCCGGGCCTCACCTCGCGCCTGCCGCTGCCGCCGGGGATCTCCCTCGCCGGTCCGGAGGAAGAGACCTACCACCTCGATCCGGTCTCCGACCTCTACTTTAACGACTACCGAGCGCACGACGGCGACGGGGCCGTCGGTTTCATCACCTTCGCCACGACAACGGCGGTGCCCTTCTTCCGGGACCTCAAGGTGCAGGTCATGACAAGCGCGCAGGCGGACGTCGAAAACGCCGTTATCCACCTCGCGGGCGGTTGGCCGACCGACGGATGGCGTGACGGCGACCTGCACTTCTTCACCTCGTCCTCCTTCGACCAGGCCCACCGCGCCTTTCCCGACGGGGTGGCCCTCGACGACTACCGCACGGCGGACGAGGATTCCGACGACGAATACCTCGTGCGCGCCGTGCAAAGCTGGCTGGACGTCGTGAACTTCAACTACCCTTTACTCTGGAACAACACCCTGCGCACCTTCCGGTCGCAGGAGGCCCTCAACGAAGATTTCCTTGTCGTTGCAGTGAGCCACCGCGTCGAGCGCCTGAGCCCGCGCAACGCGGAGTTGATCTTCGGGGCGACCTACGACGGACTGCCGCAGGTGAATCTTGCCTCGATTGCGGTCTCGGCCATCGACGAGGGCACCGGCGCGGCCTCCGCCCTCGTTGAATCCATCGGCGAGAACGGGCGCGGCGTCATCGACTCCCTCGGGGGAGGCATCGACTCCGCCGCGGATCTCCTGCGCGACCGCATGGATGTGCTCTTCGGCCCCATGCTCGACAACGCCCTCGACAGCGTCATCGACCCCGCCTACGAGGCCTTGGAAGACGCCTTCGACACAGTGCAGGCGGCCTCGGGCGACATTGACGAACTTCAGGACGAATGGGCCGCGGAGCGCCTCGCCGTCCTCGAAGAATTCCTCACCGGCACGGTGGGCGATGCCGAGGCGACGCTCGTCGGCGCGATCACGCAGCTCGACGGTCTCGTCGCAGACGCCGACGGTCTCCTCGGCCAAGTGGACCAGCGGCTCGCCCGTATCCAGCTTTTCATCGCCGCCGTCATCGACGAAGTGCAGCTCGATATCGACGGGGTGCCGATGCCGGATTTCAATCCGAACCACGAGGCGCTCATCAACGAGGCGATGGACGCGGTGCCGCTGCCGGGCTTGCTCGCCGAGATCGAAGGTGAGCGGCAGATCATCCGCAATTTCGCCGTAATCCTTGTGCAGCAGCTTTCGCCGGAAATCGCCGGCGCCCTCGACATCGCCGATGAACTCCTCGGCGAACTGGAAGAGCGCCTCGAAGCCCTCCTCGAACGGGCCGAACCCACCATCGACCGCATTGTCACCGTGCTGGAGCGCGCCGACGAAGAGGTGCAGAGCATCCGCGATCTCCTCGCCGACGGCAGCGACTACGCGAACGAAATTCGCTCCATGTTCGCCGGCGCGCAGAGCGAGATCGAAACCCTCGCCGCCGAGGTGCGCGACGCCATCGACGGTTTCTTCCAGGAGATTGAGGACAACCGGCCCGCCACGCCCGCGGGCGACTTCGTCGCGCAAGTGCGCTCGCCCTTCGACGATTTTGATCCCGAGGAGATCAAAGAGCGCATCCGCGCGGAAGTGCGCGACCGCTTCTACCAGACCGCCGTCATCGACGAGGTGCAGCAGTTCCTCAAAGCAAAGCTGCACGAGGTCGACGCCATCATCCAAGACGCCGTCGACACCGCTCTCCATACGATCAACCACACCATCCGCGACTTCCTCTCCGATGCCGTGGCCGAACTCGACGACACCATCAACGGCGTCACCGGCCCTCTCGGCGACTTCATCGGCGTCGGTGACATCACGGGCTACGCCCACATCCAGGGCGAGGCACTGCGCCTCCTGCGCCTCGACGGGGCCTTCGAGTGGAAGGTGCCCAAGGAACTCACCTTCCAAGGCTACCTGCAGATCCGTCAGTTTGACGCGGAGGGACCGGCCGCGGCCTGCGGCCCCGTGGGCGATCCCTTCAACGAGGTCGAGATCGGCGCCGTCGATGTCGCACTGGACTGGATCTCCGACGGCATGCGCGCCGATGTCATGACGCGCTTTTCCTTCGAGACCGGGCCGTTCAGTCCGACCGGTCTCGCCGGTTCCTTCGAGCTGACGGGCGGCTCGCTTGACTTCGAGGCCTTCACCATCAACGCGCTGGGCGCCGCCGTGGCCTTCGGCACACAGGAGAACTACCTCAGCGCGATGACGGAGATGGAGTTTTCTGACTACCGCCTCGCGGGCGGCGTCTTCTTCGGGCGCACCTGCACGCTCGAGCCCATCGAACTCTGGGATCCGGAGGTGGCCGATCTGCTCGGCCCGCCCGATCCCACCTTCTCCGGTGCCTACGTCTATGGCGAGGGCTGGATCCCCATTTCCGAGGCGCTCCTTGGGATCCCCGCATCGTGCGTGTTCCGTATCTCCGCGGGCGTGGGTGCGGGGGCGTTCTACTTTGCCGAAGGGCCGACCTACGGCGGACGCCTCTTCGCCGGAATCAGCGGCGAAGCACTTTGCCTCATCTCCATTCAGGGCGAAGCGCGGCTCGTCGGCGTAAAGCAGGGCGATGACTTCCGCTTTTCGGGCAGCGGCACGGTGTCCGGCAGCGCGGGCAAGTGCCGCTTTTGCGTGAAATACTCCAAAACCGTGAACCTCAGCTACATCGACGGCAGCTGGAGCGTCGACCTTTGATCACCATGCGACACCGTTTCTTCTTATCCGCCATCCTCTCCGCATTCGCCACCGCCGCGCACGCGCAGGAGGATATTGATTTTCTCTATACAGCGGGCACCGTCACGGAGAACGCCGCCGGCGAGCCATGGGCCTACGTCGCATGGCAAAGCACGGGAACGGGTGTGCCGCAAGGGCCGTTTTCCGTCCACGCCAAGCCGGGCGGTCCCGACTCCGCCGCGGAGTATTTGCGCATCGCCGTCGTCGAGCCGCACTACGATCCGGTCGTCATCCGCTCCGTCCTCTCGCGCGCCCGCAATGTCGGCGAAGATCTCGACGAACTGGAGGAAACCGCCCGCCGGCTATTCCTCGAACTGCTGCCCGACGGCGGCTTTGAACTCGAAGAACTCCTCGCCCTCGTCTTCTACAGCGCCGAGAACGACCCGGAGATCGCGGAGAACCTAACTCTTTTCGCCCGCATGCACCCCGCCGTCGCCCTCTGCCTCGGCTGGGGCTACGCCATGCCCCTCGCCTCCGGCGAAACGACGGTCGAACTCCGCCGCCACGACCTCTCCACCGGCGCCGATACCTCTGTGGTTGGGCGCGTCACGCTCGATCCCGCGCTGGATTACCGGCTTCCCGCGCCGGGACCGCCCGTCGACCGCACCCTCGCTGACTCGCGCGGCCACCTCAATGTGCGCCTGCTCTGGGGAACGGACGCCGCTCTGCGCCGCCAGGCGCCCCTTCACTACGGCTTCAATATTTACCGGCTCGACCGCGAACTCGCGGAAGAAGAGGACATCGACGGCGGCAACACGCCCCGCATCGAACAACTTCTCGGCCTTGTCCAAGAAGATCCGCGCGCCGTGCGCGTCAACCGTCTGCCCACGCTCGCAAGCGAGGAGTTCACGGAAGCACAGGCCGCAGCCGCGGCGGGATCGGCGGACGACAATCTCTTTTTCTTCGCCGACGACAACAACCGCTTCAACGGCGGCCTGCCCTTCGAGGACGGCGAACAGTATTTCTACTACGTGACGGCGCGCGACATCCTCGGGCGCGACGGCCATCCCTCGCCCGGCACACTCGTGACGGTCTGCGACCGGATGCCGCCGCCCGCACCCACGCGCCTCGAAGCGCGCAACCGGCGCGTCGGTTCCGGCGAATCGGCGACCGGGCGGCTCGAGATCTCTTGGCAGCAAAACCCGGACATTCCGGAAAACCCCGGCGATTCGCCCACCACCGGCTATTACGTCTACCGCTGGCGCGGTATCGAGGAAATGAATGCCAACGCCCGTGAGTTCAACCGGGGTATCGTCGGCTTCGTGCCCCATGTGGACGGGCGCGAACGCGCCACCTTTGTGGACGACGGGCCAGGCGCGCCGACGGCCGAGGACGACGCCGGCTTCACCTTCCTCTACACCGTGCGCGCCGAGGACGCTTCCGCCTGCGGCGACCACGGCAACATCTCCGGCAACAGCGCCCCCGTTCCCGCCGTCCTGCGCGACTGGTCCGGCCCCGGCGCGCCCTCGGGCAGCGTCCTCGGCCTCTGCGGAAGCGTGCTTATCGAACCACAGCCGCGCCAGTTCGAGCCCCTCCAGGGTGACCGCGCCCTCAACTACTTCCACTGGGTGTTCCAGATCTTCATCGCCGACCCCTTGATTTCCTGGTACGAAATCGGCACCGGCCCGACAGCCGAGGCGGCCCGGGCCAACGCCGAACGCCGCTTCGTCCTGCCGGACGAGCGGGGCTCCTTTCCGCCCCAGTTTGTCTACGTGCGCGAACCGCGGGCCACCTATGCCGCCCATGGTCTCCACTTCGTCATTCGCGCAGGGGCCAAGAGCGGTGCCGTCTCCGAGCGGTTCGGCAATTTCGCCACCACTCCCAAAGATCCGTCGACCGGAAAATTCATTCCCTTCATCATCGACCACGAGTGGGTCAAGGGCGGCGTTGACGGACCTTGCTTCCGCCACGTCTCGCGCAACCCGCGCCCGCAGCCCGGGCAACCCGACATCCAGCCAATCGAGTTGACCTTCGAAATGCCTTCCGACGCGGTGGAGTGGAAGCTCTTCCGCCGCATCAACGACGGCCCGCTCACGCTCGTTGGGCAGGACGCCGACCGCGCCCTCGCGGGCGAGACCGTGGAGACGGAGGACACCGCTCTGCCGGGAGCACCGTCCACGCGTATTTGCTATTTCCTACAAGTCTTCAATGCCAACGGCATGAGCAGCCCGCTCGCGCGGCTCGATTGTTTCGATGTGGCGCACGACGGTTTTCAAAAGCCGCTCCTCACCCCGCTCACACCCGTATCGAACGCCGGCGACGGCATGCGCCGCGCCCGCCTGCGCTTTTTCGCCCCCGCCGCGGGCACGGAGCGCTTCGAGATCTGGGTCGGCGCACTGCCCGATGTCACGCCCGACGTGATTTCCGACGCACTTTCTCCGGACATCTCCAACGGCGGAGCGATCCCCGGTATCGAAGGACTCGAAGACTTCGCCGACCGCACCTTCCGCGTCTTTGAGACACCGCGCGTGGGCGGCCCCTTCGGCGCGTCCGCGCCCGACTTCGAAGTCGAGATCGAGTTGCCCGCCGGCGCGGACTACGCCTTCGCCGTGCGTCCCGTCGGCCGCGGCCCGTGGGACCCGCCCGGCGACGACGCCGGTGAGGCCCGGCTCGCCGGTCCCTTCAGCAATGTCGAGACCTTCCGTTGGCACGCGCCGGACGACGAGGATCCGGACGAAGTGCCATGGCCCGCCCTCGACGCGCCGACGGTGCAGGAGGATTTTCATCCCATGGCGCACGCCCGCATGCTGCCCGCTGGCTTCGCCGGCGGGGTCGGCTTCCGTATCGGCGAGTTCACGATTGGGGAAGGCCTCGATGCGCTCCTCTACAATCCGCAACCCCGCGAAGGTGAACCGCCGCACGGCAACTTCATCCCGGCGGACATTGAGATCGCGGAGATCTTCTACAGAGCAGCCGATCCGGAAATGATCGGAGCCGCCGCCGCGGAATCCGCCCGCGCCCTTCTCCCGGGAGTGCTCTACCGCTATCATATCGACGGGGGACTCGGTGAAGCCTCCGACCGCGTCGTCCAAGTCTCCCCGCTCGCCGGGCCGGACCTGAAGACTTTCCTCTTCTCTCAGGACATTTCGGACCAGACCGTGGAATTCCGCATCCTCCTTGACACCTTCGTGCAGGCCGCCCGCGACAACGACGATGACTTCGAGGGCGACCCGCGCTACGGCCTCTACCTCCTCGACACCATGCCGGTGGCCGTCGGCTCCACCTACGGCTACCTCCTCGTCCTCTTCGATGAAGACGGCGAGATCAACCGCGTTGTCCCCAGCGAACCCGTGCAAATCCAATGAAGACGCTTCTTCCCGCATCCCTTCTCGTCCTCTCGCTCGCCGCCGCCGCGCAGGCCGCTTCCACGGTTTATGAGTCGCCCGCCGAGTGGTTTCTCACAGGCGACTTCAACGGCAACGGGCAAACCGATGTCATCGTCGCCGAGCGCGCCACCGGTATCTTCCGCACGGGTTTCGGCGAAGCCTCCGGCGGCTACACATGGCTGCCCTTTCACCCCTCCGGCATCGCTCCCGTGGACGACGCCGCCGTCGGGAAAATCTTCGCTCTCGGTTTCGACACGGTGGCCTTCACCGGCCGCGCGACAAACCGCGTGAATCTCTTTGCCCTCCAATCCGGATCGGTGCCGCCGCCCGTCTCCGCTTTCACCGCCGGGATCGGTGCCGGATTCATCGCCTCCGCCGCCGATCCGGAGTTTCCGCGCGAGCCGCTCATGGCCGTCGCGGTTGACGGCGGTGCCGCCAGCCCTTCGGAGGTGGAGAGTTTCCTGCCGACGCCTCCGGGCTTCACCCCGCTCTGGTCCATGCCGTTGCCGCCGGTCACGCGCGCCCTCGCTCCCGTCGCGCACGAGCGCGGCGCTCCGCGCTCGGCGTATTGGATGACTTCGGAAGGCGACATCCCCGGCTCGTGGCGTATCCACGGCGTCACGCTCTCCAACGGTGAGTGGCAGGTCGCCCCGCCGGAAGGCGTTCCCGACAACTCCCGGGCCGCCGCCGGGCATTTCCACGCCGCCGACGATGCCGCTTCCATACTCGTCTACCAACCGGGCAACAGTATCGTCAAAGTCATGACAGCGGAGACGGACGGCTCGTTGGTGTTCTTCCTCGAGATCGGCGAATTCGACATCGGCTTTCCCCTCGGCGCGCTCCAGACGCTCCCCGATCCCGACGCGCAGGACCTGCTCCTCGCCGTCAACGCGGATTTCGACGGCGCCGCGGTCTTCGGATTCGGCGGACCGATGGAGATCAAGGCATTGGAGAACTTCCTTCCCCCTTCCGGATTCATCACCGGCGTGGCGCCGGACGGCGCGGGCGGCTTCACACTCTTCCGCGGCGGCTCGCCGGACGGTCCGTCCGCCGCCTATGCGCACCACGGTTTCGACGGCTCCGACTTCAACCTGCTCGCCGAAGGGACGTTTCCCGAGTGGCCGTCGCCGGAACGCTTTCCCGCCAGCATCGTTCTCTACGAGGGCGAGGCCCTTGTCGATGACGACGCCCGCGTGCGCGGCCGCCTCTTCGCGGGCGAGTGGACGCGGTCCGCCGAAGCCTTGCCCGGCATAAGCGCGGAGGCGGAGCGCTTCCGCAGCGAGGCCCTCGGCCTCGGCGATCCCGAAAGCGTGTCGCTCGGCAGCCCGCCCGCCGATGTCGACTACGCCCTCGCCAACCAGTTTCTCCCCCACGTTTCCTTCGCCAGCCTTGGCGGACCCGTCGGTGTCGGCGGCGCCGCCCTCGAACCGGAACCCCTGCCGGGCGCTTTCCGCACGGCGATATCCGCGTCCTTCCCGAAAGCCAGCCCGCACGTGTCCGGTGCGCCCGCGGTTCTCTACCGCACCGATGCTTCCGACGCGTGGAGCGAATACAACGGAGCCTTCTGGCTCTACAAAGACACCACCCTGCAATGGGTCACCGTCGACGACGGCACCCGCTCCGCCGTCCACAGCGGCGCATACCGCTTTCCCGCCCCGCCGCACGAAATGGACTCCGACGGCGACGGCGTGCCCGACTTCGTGAAGATCGCCGCCGGGCTTGATCCCCTCGGCGGCACGGGCGCGGAGGGCGACGGCGTCTCCACCCTCGAAGCCCTCCTCGGTGAAGGCGCTGTCGATCCGGGTTCGACGTTCGACGTCCTCGTCTCCGCCCGGCCCATTGCCGGATTCGAGAACGCGTCCTCAGCCCCTCTGGACGGCACGCGGCACAGTGCCCATACGCCGTCCGGCAGCCCGCTCGCCTTCGCCGAAAGCGATGAGGAGGATGAGAGAATCTTCCCTTCCGTCCTCCTCGAGGAACTCGATATCGACCGCGCGCGGCCCTACTACGCCCTCGCCACCCCGCGCAACTTCGACATCGAAACCGCCGCCGACAGCCCCCGCGCCGGTCGCGAACTCCTCGCTCTCCTCCCGCGCCCCGCCATCGTCCGCCCCGAAATCAACTACACCTACGGCGGCGGATCCCTCGCCGCCGAAGCCGACGCATGGATCAACGCCGCGCGCAACGCCTACGACGGGCACACCCGCACCCTCGTGGAGACAAGCCTCACGCCCGTCGCCACCTTGCACGCCGCCCTCACCGAAGCCGCCTTCAGCGCCCTCCTGCGCGCCCGCCGGGGCGATCCCGACGAATCCTTCACCGTCTTTCCCTTCCGCTCCGCCGATGCCGCGCGCACCCCCGTCGGCCGCGAACGCCTCGCCGAGCTGGGGCGGCCCGACGGCGACAACCTGCCCTACCGGCCCGCCGACGTCCTTGCCGACCTCCGCGAAAGGCTCGAAAGCGCGGACAGCGGTGCCGCCGCCCTCCGCGATCTTGCCAACGACGTGCAACGCGTCGCTTCGCTCATGGGCACCGAAGGCCTCGGCCGCCACGCCATGCCTCTCGAAGCCTTCCGCTATTTTCTAACGCACGGCGACTTGCCCGGCAACTACCTGCGGTCCACCGAACTCAGCGGAACGCAGCGCCAACTCGCCGCCGACACCGCCGCCGCATGGCTCGGCGACCTGCCCGCGCGTCCCTTCGTCAGCCTCGCCCTCGAAATCACGCCGGACTCGGTCACCGCCCTCTGCACCGTCCTCCTCGATCCCGCCACCGGCACGCGCCACGCCCTCCTCCGCGCCACCGGCGAACGCCTTCGCCTCCCCGGCAACCTCTCCCTCTCCGAAGGCACCGTCCTCGAAGTCGCGGGCTACACCGACGTCTCCGCCCCCTGCGGCGACGCCGCCATCGAAGTCACCCGCATCGCCCTCTTCTCCTTCCCCGCGCCCCGCGCCGGCGACGAAGACGGCAACCTCCTCCCCGACGCATGGGAGCGCTTCTTCCTCGGCACCACCGGCGCCGACCCCCTCGCCTCGCCCGACGGTTCCGGCTTCAGCGCCCTCCAGCAGTTTCTCGACGGCACCGACCCCACCAACCCCGCCGACATCCCCGGCGGCGATCCCATCGACTTCTCGCCGCCCAGCCTGCGCATCGTCCGCGACGGCGGTTCCCTCGCCATCGACTGGGACTGGCACGAGGAATACGCCGATGCCTTCCGCTTCCGCGTCGCCCAAAGCAGCGATCTCGCATCCTTCGCCGCCAACGCCCAGGAAGGCACCCACACCGGCAACGGCCGCTTCGAAGTCACCCTCCCCGAACCCGACACCCCCGGCGAACCCGTCTTCTACCGTATCGAAATGTCCCTACGCTGACCCTCCCTCTTCCTCTCCCTCTCCCTCTCCGCGCTCCAAAACCTCACGGCTTCGGCTACTTCGCGCGCCCCCCGGCGTAGC
This sequence comes from Opitutales bacterium, assembly GCA_020831525.1. GTDB lineage: Bacteria > Verrucomicrobiota > Verrucomicrobiia > Opitutales > Oceanipulchritudinaceae > SLLG01. The sequence continues at coordinate 8,776 of JAFIGH010000090.1, read as the reverse complement.
CGAACGCGGAAGCGTTTGGACCGCACGATGACGGTCGACTTCTTCAGATCGTTAGGAAAAACCTGATAGAAACTGTTGGCAGAGCCGGATGACTTTTCGCCTCGATGGACTATCCCATGTAGATACCGTTTAAAATGATGAAGACAAAAGTATCGCGCTGGGGAAATAGCTTGGGCATTGCGTCTCCAAAAGAAGTTGGCGACGAGCCACAATATTTTCCTGGATTCGGAGGTAGAGAATATCGAGCAGAAGGAAGTGAAGTTATTGCCAAGCTCTCAAGCATCATCCAATAGGACTGCCAACCGGGAAGCGGGGACGATTTGCCTCCCCGCGACCACACCATGCACCGTCGCCCTGCGGCTACGGGACGGAGACCGTTCCGGGATACCGGCTTTGCCGTGAATGGTGCTCGGATAAGCCCGGGATCGAAGAGCGGTCCAACGGTTGTATGCGTTCTAACCTGTCCGCCGTAGCCGTCCCGGCGAAGGAGGGAGAGCCGCTCTCCTGTAAGCCAGCAGCGAATCCGAGCGCCATTGCAGATATCGAGTTTACATGCGTTACGGCTCGCAGGTTCACCGCACCGGGCTTCGGCTTGGGGATTGCTCCTTTCACCGCCGGATTGGCTACATGATGGACACCTGTTTGTCATGATGATTACGTTTCATATCATTTGAGAAGCCAGGATTCGCCTGACGCACCAGAGGGCGCAGAGGCTCGCCAACCGCATGTTCAACCACGGATCCCGTTGCAAGGGACCGGTGAAAACTGATAAAATACGCACCATGCGCGCTGTTACCGATTTTGAGCCCGGAATCTCTTGACCTGCCGCGTCCGCGCGTATTTTCTCACGGCTCGTCTTCTCTCCTATCATCTGTCCTGTGCGTCGCCGCGATGCGAAAGCGGATTCGGCGCGTCCGTGTGACATAACTCCGTCTGCCCATGAAAATCCTCTCTCCTTTTTCATCGCTTACGCGGGGAATGATTGCCGCGCTATGCGCTGCTTTACTCCAAATGGTTCCCCTGTCCGCATCGTCGGCCCTTCCATGGTGGAAGGAATACGATCCGGATCTTACGGTCATGCAGAACCCGACAATCAAGACCCTCTACAGCAACGACTTCAGTGAAGGGTTTTTCATGACGGGCATTTCGGACTTTCGCGACTTCAACACGTTTCAAACGACAGCCCTCGGGGCACGCTTTGACAGCGAAGGCAACCTCCGCTGGGCCGCCTTCCTCGAAGGTGGGTCTGGATCGCGTCTACAGCGCGTCGAAGGATTGTCCGACTTGGAACATTTTTTTGCCGGTCAGCTTTCGTCCGGAAAAATCCGTGCGGGCGTCTACAACGGGCTCACGATGGAAAAGCGCTTCGCCCACGAATTCGATCTCCGGGCGGTCTCGGGAGATGCGAGGGACGTGGTCATCGGACTCTTTGACGGTGACATCATCGGGATCGCGCAGCATCTCGCCGACGGTGTGGTCCATGTCATGCTGATGGACAAGGACGGCAACGTACTCGTTGACCGGAACTACAGTGGACTGACCTCTCCGTTCGATTCCGATCCCTCCTACACGCCAGAAGTCCTGCTCCAGCGTCTGCCCGACAAGAGCGGATTTCTCCTTGTGACGATCGGCCATGTCGTCTGTCTGGAAAACAACGGAGATATCCGGTGGGCACGGAGAGGGCCGTTTTCCCCGGGCATCCTCCCGCCGGTGATCGGACCGGACGGCTCGGTGGTATATACCCTTCCATGGCCCGCGACAGAACAGACCCCGGAGGGTGCGGTCGTCTTGGTAAAGCTGAACGGCGACGGCTCGTTCGCATGGGCGAGAATGATTGAGGGCATCGTGCCGGAGACGGACAGATTCCTCATGGGCCGCAACCCTGTCCATGACGGAGAGAACATCTGGCTTGCGGGGAGCGATTTGGCGGATGTCCCCTTCACCACCACTCCGGGCAACACCTTCGTGGCGCTGGTGCGGATCGACGCCGTGACCGGCGACATCATCGCCCAGGCCGACATCAGCATGGAGGACTGGTGGGTCATCGGCGAATTCGCGGGCTGGACCGGCACCCACGCGTTCTTCTCCATCGACAGCTACAACAACCCGCTGGCCTCTTGGGCGCGGACAGGCAATTTGCTGAAGGTGGACGGCAACTTTGAAAATCCGGAGTTGCGCAACATTCACGCAAGCGTCGAAACCACACGCGTCTCTTACGACGCCGCTTCGGACAGCCTCCTCTACACCTCGACCGATGGCAATGGACGCTGGATCAGCGCCGCGTCGCTGGACGCCGCGACCCTCGAACCCGGCGGATCTTGCCAACCCTTCATGCCCCCGGAGCCGGTCGATTTCACCCACACACCGGCAACACGGGAGAGCGTGCCGTTCACGGATTTGCCGCCTATCGAAGAACCAACCCTAACTTTCGCGGAGGCCGGCACCGTGCTTTCCCCGACCGACTTCTCCCTCGCACCATTGACATTCAGCGTAATGGACGGGTGTCTCGCCGGCGTGCCCCCCGTCTTCTTCACCGACTGGGCGGGCGAGACGTTCGGCCCCGATGCAGGCAATCCGGCGGTCGCCGGCCCCGGTGTCGACCTCACGGGCGACGGCGTCACCAACCTGCAGGCCTTCGTATTCGGCCTCGACCCGCGGGCCAACAACCCGTCGCCGGGCATTCTCCCCGCGCAGGACAGCACCGGCTTCACCGTCACCTTCCGCGTCCGCGGAAACCTTCCGTTCGGCACCCTGAGCATCGAAGGCAGTTACGACATGGTCGACTGGACGGCACCGCTGCAAATCGAGGCGTCGCCACCGGACGGAGACGGCCTGGTCACGGTGACGGTCCGCCTCGGCGAGCCGCCCGCAGTGTCGCAGGAAGGGTTCGTCCGCATCGGGGTCGCCGAAGTGGAGCCATAGACCTGTCTGCCTTCTGAAGACGCCCCGTTATTCCCCACCGTTCGGGCGGGCCACCACACGGAAGAAACGCGCTTTGCTATCGGTGGGAAGGGCTTCGGCGGTGAGCGTCGCATTCTCACCCGCTCCCGTGAGCATCTCTCCCGGCACCGGTTCCCAGCCCACGGGATCGGATAGGTCGGCGCTGTATTCGAGCACATACTCGATGCCCTCCTCCGCAAAAAAGGTGACGGCCATCGTTCCCCCGTCGGCGGGCTCAAGGGCGAGCGCGGTGATTTCCGGGGCCGCCGGAATGATGCCCGCGTAGTAAAGGGAAGCGATTTCGCCGGCTTCGAGGGCGAGATCGTAGAGGCGCACGTCATCGACGCTGCCGGCGAATCCTTGGTCAAGGGCGGGTCGGTTCCCGAGAAAAAGATCTCCGCCGGGATCCTCGAAAAGGCCGTAATCGCCCTCCGCCACTTCCTGCCCGTCGATGTAGCCACGGTAGCCGCTGTCCTTCCATACGAGAGCGATGTGCCGCCACGGGCCGCCGGTGGCGAGGCTTGTCCCCGCACTGATGCTCGATTGGTCCCCGAGGGCAAAGGTGAGAAATCCGCTCGCCTGCGTGAGCGTCACCATGAGGCGACTGTCCGGAGCACCGCTGTCCTCTTTGTAGAGAATAGACTGGCGCCGGTCGTTCCCGGAAGCGTCGCGCCGGGCCCAAAGGGAAAGCGTGCCGCGTCCTGTGTCCAGACCGGTGGCGGGCAGCACGGCCCGGCTTTCGCCGCCGTCGAAACGCAGCGCGCCGTCGATGCGTCCGTGTGCCGTCCATTGCGGGCCGTCGGCGAGGCTGCCGTGCGCGCCCCGCCCCGCGCTGTCGAGGACGCTCCCGCCAGTGCCGTCGTCGAGCTTCCAATGCGCCGCCAGTCCGGGTACATAAGTGAACGGCACGCGCGCGACGAGCGACCGGTTGGGTGTCGCGGCGCGGTCTTGCACGGGCGCGACCGTGAGCACATACGGAACGTTGCCATCGAGCGATTCCACGTCGAGAACCACCGTGCGCCCGTCTTCCCGGAGCGTCGACGACGAGACTTCGATACCCGGCGCGATCATATAGTTGGCGGGGTTCTCCGCCCCGAAGTCGCCGCTGCCCGCTTCCACCGCCTTGTCGAAGAGAACGGAGACGACCGTCGCCGACGGCGCGGCAACGCTCACCACGGTAGGCGCGGCGGTATCGGGATGCACCGTCAACTGCGCGGTTCCGGTTTCCACACTTCCCGAGTCGTTTGTCGCGACAACAGAATAGGCACCCGCGTCTTCGAGGGAGACGCTGCTGATCCGCAGGAAGTATGCCGTCTCGCCGGGGATGTCGAGACCGTCCTTGCGCCACTGCACCGTCGGCGCGGGCGCCCCCATAAAGTTGGCCTGCATGGTCACCGAGCCACCCTCGGTCACCTCCGTACCGGCGGGATGCTTGAGAACGGTCGGCGTGACGGCGCGCTGCGGATCGTGCAGCGAATGCGAGAAAAGCCACTCCGGCACAAAAAAGGACCGCATGCCGTGCGAGTGGTGGGCCAGGTCTTGCACCTCCCAGAAGCGGATCCGCTCCACCCCCGCATCAAGAAGTGCCTGATAGGTGAGGATGTTCCCCGCCGACCCCGTCCACGGGTCTTGATTGCCCACCATCATCCAGATGGGAACCGTCCGCACGGAAGTGAGATCTTCGACATCGATGGAGAGAGCCCCTGCGTAGGGTATGACGGCCGCGTAAAAATCCGGACGGTCGAAGAGAAAGCGCCACGTCGTCGCCCCGCCCATGGAAAAGCCCTTCACGTAGATGCGGTTGCGGTCGACCGGATGGCTGTCGAGAAAATCGTCGAGCATCTCCAGCATGGGCGGATAGGACGGCCCCGCGTTGGAGCTGCCGGGAGGCGCCGTGGCCCGATCCTGCGGATGCCAGGCGATGACATAGGCCGGGTAATGGCTGCGGTGGTAGGGCGAGGTCCAAATAATCGAATCCGACCGGGATACGTTTTCCGGCGGCGTCCCGCCCTGTTCTCCGACCCCGCCCACACCGGGGTTGACGATGACAAGCGGCCAGCCCTCTTTCGGCATTTCCGCGTTGGACGGCGGACGCAGCAAGGTGTAGCGCAGGAGCGATCCGTCTTTCCAGTCGCGGGGACGGTCAAAGCGCTCGAACATTTGTTGCAGCAGAAGCGAATCGACCTGCGTCGGACCACTTCCTTCCTCGACCGCCCAAGGCGTTTCCACAACCGAGCGCTTGAGCCGGAAGTGCCCGTAGTCCTCAAACGGATTGCCCTGATTGACCGTCGCGCGCACGCGCTCCTCGTCATATTCCGGCAAGGGATCTTCCGCTTGCACGGGGTTTGGCTCCGGTCCGCGGTTCGGGTCGCCATACACTTCACTGACCGGATCCGGCTGTGTATACGGGACGGGCAAAGCGGCGCTCATGGAGTGGAGGCCCGGCGCGGCGGCAAGGGCCGCGCAACACGCAAGGCCGCGGATAACTGTGCGTTGGGGAATCGGCATGATGAATCCAAGGTAGGGTTGCGGTAGAAATAACTATAATGTTCAATGTGAACACCGCGGCAACGCATGGCGAACAAAAACTCGCCGCAACCGTTGACCGTCCGGCGAAAATATACACGGGCCCGCAACGGGCGCCGTCAGAACTCGTCGAAGGCTATCTGCTCGTCAGCCACGCCGAGTCCGCGCAGCATCTTCGTGCAGGCCCGGATCATCATGGGAGGTCCGCAGAGGTAAAATTCGACGGCTTTGAGGTCGGGATGGCCTTCGAGATAATGATCATGCACAACCTCGTGGATAAAGCCGCCGTGGCCGTGCCAGTCGTCTTCCGGCAGGGGCGAGGACAGGGCGAGGTGAAAGGAGAAGTTCGGGTGCGCCCCGGCGAGGGATTGGAAGTAGTCTTCGTAGTAGATCTCCTGACGGGACCGCGCGCCGTACCAGTAAGACACCTTGCGGGCCGTCTTCTCGGTTTCGAAGAGGTGCGAGAGGTGGGCGCGCAGCGGAGCCATGCCCGCGCCGCCGCCGATGTAGACCATTTCCTTTTGCGTCGGCTTGATGTGGAAATCGCCGAAGGGGCCGATGGCCGTAACTTCGTCGCCGGGCTTTAGGTTGAAGACGTAGGACGAGCCCACGCCCGGCGGGCAATCCTGCCCCGGCGGCGGGGTCGCGATGCGCACATTGAAGCGCAGGGTGCGCTCCGTCGCCGCGTTGCTCGCGATGGAGTAGTTGTTGCGCCGGGTTCCGCCGGGGTTGCTCGCGACGAGGTCGAAGACATGCTGCTTCTCCCAGACGGAGGCATAGGGCTCCGGAATATCGAACTCGCGGAAACGGATGTTTTCGTAGGCGGGGATGTCCAGTTGGAGGTAGTCTCCGGGGGTGAAGCGGATCTTCCCCGTCTCCGCCGCCGGTTCAAGGACCAGCTCCTTGATGAAGGTGGCGAGGTTGCGGTTGCTCACGACGCGTAGACGGAATGTCTCCTTGGTACGCGCCCCGGCCCCGCCCGGGCGGGCCACGTTAAGGCGCAGGCGCCCGGCCCGCTCCTCGATGGGATAGGTCGCGAGGCCCCGGCAAACGGGGGCGCGCGCGGGCGAGCCGTCGGCGAGATTGAAGCGGCCGTTGTGCTTCGGGCACTCCACAATCTTTCCTTTCACGAGGCCGTCGGAAAGGTGCGTGTTGCCGTGGGTACAGATGCCGTCGGTGGCAAAGAGGCGGCCTTCGGCATCACGATAAAGCGCGTAGGTCTTTTTCCCGTGGTCAAAGCGGATGACATCCTCCGTCCCGAGATCGGCTCCCGCGCAGACTTCGACCCAGCCGTCGTCGTCGGGCGTGTCCGCTGTCGCGTGCACATTTTCCGCCACGCGTTTCTTCTGCGGGGGCAGTTTGCGCTTCACATGATAAGCCGGGTCTTTCACCTGCCGGAGGACCGACGGGATGATTTCCCGCCACGCCGCGAGCAGGCTTGGGTAAGGCTCGGGGCAATCGTCCTTCACCGCCTCATGGAGCCGCGGCAGCGCGTGGTAGGGCACGAGCGGAAACATGTGGTGCTCCACATGGTAGTTCATGTTCCAATACAAAAAGCGGTGAATGAGGTTCATGTAGACCGTCCGGCAGTTAAGCCGGTGGTCGAGGACGTTCTCCGCCAGTCCCGCATGCTGGGTGAGCCCATACACGACCATCAGCCACGTGCCGAAAATGTGCGGCAGACCGACGAAGAGCAGGGGCAGGAGGCTCATGTTGACAATGGCGAGCGCGATGACCCCGGCGTAAATCGCCACATAGATGCGCGCCTTGAAGTAGACCTTGGGATACTCGCTCTCCGGGATGAAGGTCTTCTCGTCGTCCGTCATCTTCCCCACGCTGTGCAGAAGGATGTGCTTGAAATACTTCGGGTAGACGGGCAGCCCGAAGAAGCCGAAAAGGATCGCCTTCACATCGGGTGGCCTCGGCACGGCGATCTCCGGGTCACGCCCGACAATGATCGTGTCGCTGTGGTGACGCGTATGGCTCCACCGCCACACCGTCGACTCGCGCATGACCATAAAGGAGGCGATCTCGTAGAGCGCGTTGTTCATCCAGTCGGTCTTGAAAGCGGTGCCGTGCCCGGCCTCGTGCCAGCGCGAGTCCGATGTCGAAGCGTAGAGCGTGGCGTAGACCAAATAGGGCAGAACAAACCACCATGAAGGCCAGAGCAGAAAAGTGAGGTAGCCGGAACCGAGAATGAGCCCGAACCAAAGAAGGGTGTCGCGGATGGCCGGACCGTCACGGCGCTCGAGGAGCTTGCGCATGGTCGCGCGCGGCACCGGGCATTGGTACCAATCGGCCTCGGCGAGGCCGCGCTCAATCGCGCGCGTCGCGTTTTCGCCCGTGAGGCTGTAGTCGAGGTGCTTGGGCGGCTTCGTCAATACCGCTGTTCCGTGGTCGTGATCGTGGCTCATAAGGGTTCCGGGATTGGGTTACAAAAGGTCGTCAATGGCGGGAAACGTCCCTGCGGAATCCGCCCCGCAATCCGTCCGGCGACCGCGCCAAAATAGTTTGGATGCCGCGTATACTCTTCCACGCAGCTAAAGCCAAGGAGCATATCGACCCGTTTTCCGGAAACACCGGAAACGCTCAGGCGCGTGAGGGCGGCGCCAAAATCAGTTATCCCCGCCTCCAAACCCTCCGCACCCCGCAACACAAAAAGACGCGCCGAACGTCCGTCGTGGAGGCGTCCAAAGGGGTATTCACTGAACCGGGGCGGATTCACAGTCATTAGGCATACTAACCAATTTGATTTGTCGAATCTTCTCCCCTTGCGGCGTAAAGTTTTCGTTTTTTGTCGTATTCTCCGGTGGCGTGAAGGTCCCGGCACTTCGACAGCCGCTGTTGCCTGCAATCTACGGGACCGAACGGTGCCGTACAACGCAGCGTGAAGCTTCAGCGAGCGCCGCTCCGTGAACACCCGCAACCGCCCTTCAAGCGCTGTGTCTCGCTGGATTTTCGGCCCATTGGACGCCGACGCTCCAGCAAAAAGGCACGATCCGAAACGGATCGTGCCTATAATCCCCCGGCCGATTCAGGCAGGAAAAACCTCAGCTCCGGCGACGGCGGGCAATCACCAGGCCCAGAACCGCCAAACCGAGGAGGGCGGCGTACGTCGCGGGCTCGGGAATGGCGGTGATCTGAACATTGTTCAAGGTCGCCCAGGCACGGGCGTTGATCACCTGGTCTCCGCCATCGGTGGTGTATACTAGAAAACCTACCGCCTGAACATCGTCGAAATCCCGCAAAACGTAGTCACCCCAATCGTTAGCGACGGTCTTGGGCAGGGATCGGCCGACGGTTTTGCGGC
>JAFIGH010000001.1 GCA_020831525.1 Opitutales bacterium | reverse complement strand
TGCGTGTGGTGGGGGCGTATATCGAGCTGAACCCGGTGCGCGCGGGCTTGGCGGAGCGGGCGGAGGCCTACCGCTGGAGCGGCTGGGGCGCGGCGACCGGCGGGGAGGTGTCTGCGTCGCAGCGTGCGTGGGCGCGGGCGGGGATTGTAGGGATGCTCGGGGCACAGAGGAGAGAGAAAGACAAAGAGGGAGAAGATGATGGAATAGGGTCGCGCGCAGCGGGACGTCGCTGCGCTCAGGAGCGCGGAGAGGAAGGGAGGAAATTTCTGGAGTCGTATGGGTTGTTGGTTCGGGTGAAGGATGACACAGGTGGCGCGCCGGACGAAACGGGTGCGGTGTCCGGAAGACACTCCCTTCTCACAAACATACCCGCACTGCTGCGCGGCGCTGTGGTGGGAACGCGCGAATTTGTTGCAAAGTGGAGTCATTTGCCGGGCCTCCGCGGTACGTCAGCGACGGCACAATGTATCCCGATGGTTGCCGGAGAGGCATTAACTCATGCGCGGCGTCCGAAGCCGCCGAGGTCGACCACGGGACGGGACGACGGCATGAATTAGGGGTTGCCGTAAGGCCGCCGCGAAAGCGTCATGAGAGGCATGGATGAATTGCTGAAGACACCTCTGCATGCCTTTCACGAAGCGAATGGCGCACGCATGGTGCCGTTTGCGGGCTGGTCGATGCCGGTGCAGTATACGGGGATTCTTGAGGAGCACCGGGCCGTACGAGAAGCGGCGGGCCTTTTTGACGTTAGCCACATGGGTGAAGCGGAAGTACGCGGTCCGGAGGCGGTGGCATTTCTCGACCGCATACTCACCAATGACGTTTCCAAGCTTGTGCCCGGCCGCGCGCTCTACGCACTGATGTGCTATGAGGACGGAGGAGTGGTCGACGATGTCATCGTCTCGTGCCTCGCGCCGGATCGCTTTCTTGTTTGCCTGAACGCTGCAAACACGGAAAAGGACCTTGAATGGATCTACGGCCACGCGGTTGGGTTTGATTGCACCGTATTCGACCGCTCGCGGGATTACGCGCTCCTCGCGCTGCAAGGGCCCAAGGCCAAGGATATCCTGCAGCCGCTGCTCAACTACGCCGTGGCCGACATCCGGCGCTTCGGATGCGTGGACGCGCAGATCGCGGGCATGCCGGCCCTAGTCAGCCGCACAGGTTACACGGGCGAGGACGGATTCGAGTTTTATGTGCCCGCCGCGAAAGCACCGAATATCGCCAAAATGCTCCTCACCGGCGGAGAACGCCAGGGACTGAAGCCGGCGGGCCTCGGCGCGCGCGACAGCCTCCGCCTCGAAGCCGGGCTGCCCCTTTACGGGCACGAGATCAGCGCGAACATCAATCCGCTCGAAGCCGGGCTGGGCTTTTTTGTGAAACTGAAGAAAGAAGCGCACTTTGTCGGCCGCGAAGCTTTGGCCAAAGTGAAAGAAAGCGGCCCGGCGCGCCGGGTCATCCACTTCATCCTCGACGACAGGCGCATCGCGCGGGAAGGCGCGGACGTATTTGCCGACAGCAAAAAGGTCGGTCGCGTTCTCTCCGGCACCCAGTCCCCCGTCCTGCAAAAGCCGATCGGTTCGGCCCTTGTGGAGAGCGCGGCGGCAGACGCCGCGCTGGAGGTTGATATCCGCGGGAAACGACTGCCCCTCCGCCGCACCAAGCCCCCGCTGCACAAAGGCGCATAGCACACCAGCGGTACCGTCCGGTCCCGGGGCGCACTGTCCCCCGGTTCCATGGGCAAAGCGCGGCTTGCGCTTGCATTCACCGGCAAACCGTCGCAGAGTTCGCTTTATTGTAAACCGCTCCTGAATCCAATGGCCGACACCCCGCCCGTAAGCCTGCGTGACATTGCGAAAATCGCGAAAGTTTCGACGATGACCGTCTCGCTGTCGCTGCGGAATGATCCGAGCATATCGAAGGCGACGCGCGAGCGGGTGTGCAAAGTGGCGAAGGAGTGCGGATACCGGCGGGACCCTCTTCTCTCGGCCTACGGACAGCAGATCCGGCGGCGAAAATCGCGGGCCTTTCATTCCACGCTCGCGTGGTTCCACGACTGGACGGAAAACGAGGCTTACAAAACGGAGCCGTGGCTTCGCCGCTACTGGGAAGGTGCCCGCGAGCGCGCGAAAACCCTCGGCTTCGCCCTTGATCCGATATGGCTACGTGAGCCCAAGCTGAACTCCCGCCGCCTCCACGACATTCTTCAGGCGCGGGGAATCCGCGGCTTCGTCGTCCACCAGCTTCTCAATCCGGAGTTTTTCGAGGGGTTTCCACTTGGTGCGTATGCTAGCGCGTCTATCGGACAAAACCTGCTCTCGCCGCACATCCCGCGTGTCCTCGCGGATGCACCCGCAAACGCCCTCATCGCACTGGAGCAGCTTGTTGCCCGAGGCTACCGGCGTATCGGTTTTTTCCAGAACGTATACCACACTGCGAAGACGCAGGCAGAGGGTGTAGCGGCCTGTTTTTTTCACGCCTATCGTCTGACGGAAACGCCGCCGATCCCTCCCTTCTTCTTTACAGATGTGGCGAAAGACAGATCGGAGGTGCCCGCCTTCAAGGCATGGCTTGAGGCGCATGAGCCGGATGTGATCCTGACCGAAAACGACGACGTGCTGCCCATGCTCGGCGACACGGGCTACCGGGTTCCGGAGCAGACTGCGGTCGCTCATTTGGAAATTACCGATGTATCCAAGCACTGGTCGGGAATCGATCCAGGAGCTGAAGCCCTCGGGGCCACGGCGGTGGATACGCTCGTCAGCCAGTTGTTCCGCAATGAACTCGGTGCACAGCACCCCCACGAATCTCTCCGGCTCGTCGGGCGCTGGGTTGAAGGCGCAACAACGCGTCCTCCGCACGACGGTGCCGGTTCGGCCCACAAGCCCGTCGAAGAATCCACCGTCTTCTCGTATAACTACTTCCGCAAGAGCCTCATTTCGGCGCAGCCTGTAAAGACGCTCCGCCATGCGGACGGCTGACGCACTTCCACAAAGGCGTTGAGGGCGGGCAAGCCTCACTTCTGGTATGCAGGACGCGCCTTGTAGTGCGCGTGCAGGAGCCGGTGTGCTTTTTCGCTCAACGGCTCCCCGAGAAACTCGTTGTAGACGGTGCGGATTTCGGGGTTCTCGTGGGAGAACCGCAGTGGCATGCCGCGGTCGCCGTCGAGCAACCCCTGTATCCTCTGCCGCCGCAGTTCGTCGGAAACCCCGTAGGGCTGCCCGCCGCCGCCGATACATCCGCCGGGACAGGCCATTACCTCGATAAAGTGATACGGCGGAGGTGAACCGGCCTCGCGCGCACGGCGGACCTCCAGCAGGAGGCGCTCGACATTGCCGAGCCCGTGCGCAACGGCGACCCGCACCTCGGTGCCCTCAATGTCGATGGCGGCACTTTTGATTCCTTTCAGTCCCCGGACCGGTTCGATGTTGATCGCTTCTTTTTCAAGGTTGCGACCGGTCACTTTGAAGTAAGCCGTGCGCAGGGCCGCCTCCATGACACCGCCTGTACTGCCGAAGATGAGCCCCGCGCCGGAGTATGTGCCGAGAATGGAATCGGACCGCGCAGGCGGGAGTCCGCGAAAATCGAGGCCGGACTGCTTGATCATCCGCGCCAGCTCCCGCGTCGTCAGCGCGACGTCGACATCCTTATAGCCGCTCGCATACATCTCTTCCGTGCGCTCCAGCTCGTACTTCTTGGCCGTGCAAGGCATAACGGACACCTGATAGATCTTCGCCGGATCGATTCCCTGTTTTTCCGCGAAGTACGTCTTGGCGAGGACACCAAGCATCTGCTGCGGGGATTTTGCCGTTGAAAAATTGGGAATAAAATCGCTGAACCGTTTTTCCATGTAGTCCACCCATGCAGGGCAGCACGATGTGATAAGCGGCAAATCTCCCTTTCCGTTGACAAAGCGCTCCACAAACTCACTCGCCTCCTCCATGATCGTGAGATCCGCGGCGAAGTTCGTATCAAAGACCGCCTTAAACCCGAGCCGGCGCATGGCCGCGTAGATCTTGCCCGTGAGATCCGTTCCCGGCGGATACCCGAACGCCTCCCCCAAGGCGACACGGACGGACGGCGCTATCTGGACCGTGCAGTATTTCTCCGGATCGCGGAGTGCTTCCCAAACGGTGACCGTTTCGTCGTTCTCCACAATTGCCCCGGTGGGACAATGCGCCGAACACTGCCCGCAGCGGATGCAGGGTGACTCACCGAGCCCAATGTCTCCCGCCGGAGCCATCCGTGTATGGATTCCGCGCTGCAGAAACGAAAGCGCCCATACATTCTGCATCTGCTGGCAAACCTGAACACAACGGCCGCATTTAATACATTTCGTGAACTCGAGAATGATTGATCCGGTTGAATTGTCGGGCTCCTGCTCGCGCACATACCGCGGGATGCAGTCTTGGCGGATACCGAAATCGCCCGCGAGCGTTTGCAATTCGCAGTTGAGATTCCGCCCGCATGTGAGACATCCGTTGGGGTGGTTGGAGAGGATCAGCTCCAGCGTGGAGCGGCGGACGTCGGTCAACTCGGGATCGTGCGTGACGATCTGCATACCCTCTTCCAACTCCGTCGCGCAAGCACGCGGCATGCGCCGGCTTCCGCCGACCTTGACAATGCAGAGGCCGCAAGCGGCGGTCGGTAGGAGATCGTCGTGTTTGCACAGGGTGGGAATGCGGACATTCACCTCCCGCGCGGCCTCGAGGATCGAAGTGCCGGCGGACACGCGCACCGGCATCCCGTTAATCGTCGCTTCAATGGTCTTCGGCATCATCATTTGGTCCTTCCGGTCAAACGGCTTCCTTGAGGCTCTTTCCCTCGGCAAGAGCACGTTTCCGTTTCCGCGCGTAGCTTGTGCCACCCTCAATGTAGGCGACGTATTCGTCCTCGAAGTAGCGCAGAGAGGAAAGAATGGGGTTGGGCGCGGTCTGGCCGAGGCCGCAGAGCGATGCCTTTTGCATGGCTGTGCAGATCCGCCGGATGTGCTCCAAATCCTCCGCGTTTCCGCGTCCGCGTGAAACTTTGAGCAGAAGCTGAAGCATCTGGTAGCCGCCGACGCGGCACGGAGCGCACTTGCCACAGGATTCGTCAACGCAGAATTTGAGATAGAAAGCGGCAACGTCGACCATGCAATCGTTCTCATCCATGATGAGCATGCCGCCCGAGCCCATGATCGATCCGAGCGCCTGTAGATTCTCGTAGGTGACCGGCGTTTCGAGAAGTTTCTCCGGAATGATTCCGCCGGAGGGTCCTCCGGTCTGGACCCCCTTTATGGGAACATCATCCTGCACGCCGCCGCAAATGCTGTAGACGATATCGTGAACCGTAGTCCCCATGGGCACCTCGACAAGCTGCGGATTACGCACCTTTCCGGTGACAGCGAATACCTTGGTTCCGCGCGACTTTTCCATACCGCGGGAAGCGTAGGCCTTGCCGCCGCTTGTGATGATCCACGGCACAGCGGCGAGTGTCTCGACATTGTTGATACACGTGGGCATGCCCCAGAGACCCTTCACGGAGGGATATGGAGGGCGCGGTTCAGGGCTTCCCCGTTTGCCCTCGATGGATGCGATCAAGGCGGTCTCCTCGCCGCACACAAAGGCCCCCGCGCCGAGACGCACCTCGGCATCGAAGCTCCACCCGGAGCCGAGAATATTCTCTCCGAGCAACCCCCGCCGCCGGGCCGCAGCGATGGCCTTTTCCACCCGAGCGACCGCGAGCGGATATTCCGCGCGGATATAGAAGAATCCCTTTTCGGCCCCGACCGCAAGGCCCGCAAGGATCAACCCTTCGAGCACGCTGTGCGGATCCCCTTCGAGAATGCTCCGGTCCATGAACGCGCCGGGATCGCCCTCGTCGGCGTTGCAGATGACAAACTTCCTTTTCGCCGCGGGCTTTCTCGTCAGTTCCCATTTCACGCCGGTGGGGAAACCGGCCCCGCCACGACCGCGCAGACCGCTCGCCTTCACTTCCTCGATGACACCTTCAGGACCGTGTTTGGCAAGGGAATCGGCAAGTCCCTGATAGACGCCGCAGCGCAGGGCGTCGTCGAGGCTTTCGGGGTCCAGGCTACCGCAATGCCGCAGGACGATGCGTTCCTGCAAATCCTGCTGTTTCCAAAGGAGGTCTTTGAGAACGGCATGCTTTGAAACGGACTCCTCGGCAATGCGGACGATATCGCGGCTGAGGACGTTGGTGTAGGTCACGCAGGACGGCAGGAGCTGGACGACCAGTCCCTCATGGTAGATCCCCATGTCGAGCGCGCGCACTACCTCCACGGCTTCGCCCATGCCCCGCGCTTTGAGTTCGTCCTCCATGGAACTTTGGAAAAAGCGGGTTTTGTCGCCGCCCTCGCACGAAGTGTCCTGCACGAGGACCGCCGTGACGGGTCCGTCCAAACTCGATCCGCGCCGACGCGGGGCGATGACGTGTCCGTCAACCAATCGTCCCCCCGCGAGGTGCTCGTTGATGATACGCGCGGCAACCGCTTCATCCACGGTACCGTAAAGCGCGGGCACACCGTCTTCGCCCCGCACTTCGACGAGCGGATCCATCCATGCATAGCCGTAGGAGCCGGCGCGCAGCACGGCGGTATCCAAACCCGCTTTCGCGCACTCTCCACGCAACTGCGCGAAGAGCCGGTCCGCTCCGGCGGCGATTCCGCCTGTATCCAGACCAACACGGACCCAGCTCGCGGAGGGACCCTCCCCAACGCTTCCGAGCATCCGTTCAAATTCTTCCTTCACACGCCTATTGATCATTTTCCGCCTCCCGTTTGCGAATGCCCTCGAGGATCCCGGCCATATCGGTCGGGCTAAGCTTGCCAAGGGTCTTGTGGTCGACGACCATCGCGGGCGCCATGCCGCAACAGCCGATGCAACGCACTGTTTCGAGGTGAAAGAGGCGGTCTTCCGTCGTATCTCCGTCGCGGATACCGAGCCGGGTCTCCAGTTCGGCGAGAAGCCGCCCTGCGCCCTTGAGGTAGCATGCCGTGCCGTTGCAGACGGTGACGTTGTGCTTCCCCGGCGGAACCAGCTTGAAATAGTGGTAAAACGTGAGCACCTCGTAGATCCGCGCCATGGGAACCCCCGTCGCCTCCGCGAGCAGCAGGCTCGCCTCGCGCGGCACAAAGCCGTGGCGGTCCTGAATCTCATGGAGCATCATGATGAGGTTCCCCTCCTTGTCCTTCCATTGGTCCAGGCATTGACCAATCTCTTCCGTCAGGGCGGGGTCCATTTCCTCAAGCGGCGGGAGCGGTGCGGCGTTCATTTCAGGTTTCAGGTTGGCCCGCGGCCGGGGTTGCCGGGGCGTCAACGCAAATAAATATATCTAATCCTGCGATGACGGTACATAACCTATTTCGATAGATCAAGTGAGAAAGTCACCCGAACGGACGATTTGCATCCTTGCCACCGCAGGCGTGAACGACTCCCATAGCGGCATCGACCAACGCTTGCCTTGAACCGCCGAATGAACGCCTTACCCACTGTCCTGAAAACCGCGGGCACTCTTTTGGTGCTCGGGTTGATCGCAGCGATCTACCTGCACTGGGACAATGACGGCATGATCGAGGCGCTGCGCGCGACGGGGCCGGTTCCCTTTTTCGCCGGACTCGCCGTCCTGCCTGCGTTCGGTGTTCCGGTCACTCCGTTCTATGTGCTGGCAGGCATCACCTTCCACCCGGTTGTCGGTCTTGTCGGTACAATCACCTCCATCGCCCTGAATCTCGTTCTCTCTTATTTCATCGGTAAATCCGGGTTGCGCCGTTTTCTCATCGCCCTGCTCCGCCCCACCCGCTTCGACCTGCCGAAAAGGCCACCCAAGCACCCGTTCCGCTTCACGCTGATGGTGAAGCTCGCACCGGGAATTCCGGTGTTTCTAAAAAACTATTTCCTCGTCCTCGCGGGCGTGCCGTTTCCCATCTACTTCTGGCTCTCGCTGCCGGTTACCTTTGCCTACGCAGCCGCTTTTCTCCTTCTCGGCGACTCCTTCCGCGATCAGGACTACGGTCAGGCAATCGTCGCCCTTGCCGCTCTCGGCGCACTTGTCGGCGTCCTCGCGTGGGCGCGCCACCGCCTCGAAAAGCGCAAGGCAGCGAACGGCTTGGGCGGGGATCCGTGAGCGCTCGCGCTTTCACGCGCCACGCTTTGGACCGGTTCCAACAAAGGGATTGACGACAGTAATGCCGAAATAACGCTGTCCGTCGGACAGGTCTTCGCTCAAGATCGTCGAACAGCCGCCCCTCTCAGCAGCCGCGACGATCATCGAATCCCACCACGAAAGACCGTATCGGGAATGGGTCGCAAAGGTCCGCGAAATCAGTGCCGTATCGAGCGGGACCGGCTCCCAAACCATCAACGATTCGATATCCTCCCATGCATCATCAGCGGACATACCCGGGTCCAGCTTTTGGGTGGCATTCACGAAATACTCATTGAGCACCTGAATGGAGACACGGCCTCCCCGCGACTCCCAAAGCTCGGCGAGAATCGACTCGGCAACGGGCTGCTTGTCCGGTTCGGACGCATCCCGGGCATACAGAAGGATGTTCGTGTCGACGAACGTGCTACCGCTCATAGAGGTTCTCCCGCGCGGGGTACCGGCTATCGGGTTCCTTTAGATTCCGGGAGCTCTTGGCGAAAAAACGTGCTTGAGCCCGCTCGTAACCTCGCTCGCGTTCCATTTTACGACGAAGTTCATCACCCAACATCCGGGACAGACTCGTATCGTTACGCGCCGCCCACACTTTCGCCCAACGCGCGGTTTCTTCGTCCACAGTGATTGTCACATTTTTCATGCTACACGAAAATAGTGGAACGCTCGGCGGCGTCAAGTTCGACAAGCAGTCGCCTACGTCGGCCAAGGATGTCCCGTCGGAAAGGAAAACGGTCTCCGCCGAGTTCGTTTCAGTGATAGATCCGGTCTCGCCCGCTCACCGCGGGCGCTGCACAAAGCCGGCTTTGCGGTAGACCTTGGAGAGTGTTTTGTAGGCACGGCTCTGGGCGGCGTCGGCACCGTCTTTGAGGACGCTGTCGAGGTAGGCCTTATCGTCGCAGATCTCGGCGAAGCGCTTTTGGATGGGCTCGAGGCAGGCGATGACGGCGTCGGCCACGACGGCTTTGAATTCTCCGTAGCTTCTGCCCGCATGGGCGGCCTCGAGTTCGGCGACGGGAGTGCCGGTGGCGGCCCCGAGAATGCCGAGCAGGTTGGCGACGCCGGGTTTCTCCGGAAGCGCGCGGATCTCGCGGCCGCTGTCGGTCACCGCGCTCATGATCTTCTTGCGCACGCGGTCCGGTGGGTCGAGGAGGTAGACACAGCCGCTCTGGTTGGGGTCGCTTTTGGACATCTTTTTGTCCGGCGACTGGAGGGAGCGGATGCGCGCGCCTTCGCGCGGGATGGACACGTCGGGCACCTTGAAGGTTTCCGAGTAGGTGTTGTTGAAGCGGATGGCGAGGTCGCGGCAGAGTTCAATGTGCTGCTTCTGGTCCTCGCCCACGGGCACGACATCGGCATTGTAGAGGAGAATGTCCGCCGCCATGAGGACAGGATAGAAGAGCAGGCCGGCCCCGACAAACCCGGCGTCCTCGCGCTGCGACTTCTCCTTGAACTGCGTCATGCGCTCGAGCTGGCCGAGCGGGCAGAGGCAGCCCAGAATCCACGCCAGCTCCGTGTGGCCAGTCACATGCGACTGCGCGAAGAGGCGGCACTTCGCCGGGTCGAGGCCGCAGGCGATGTAGAGCGCGACCGTGCGGTAGGTGCTCTGCCTCAGTTCCGCCGGGACATACGGCGTGGTGATGGCGTGCTGGTCGACGATGCCGAAAAAGCACTCGTTGCCGTCGAGGAAGGACACCCAGTTGCGCACCGCGCCGAAATAATTGCCGAGGTGGAGTTGTCCCGTCGGCTGCGCGCACGTGAGTATCGTCTTGGTCGTTCCTTCGCTCATGACAAAGCGGCTCACGATGCACCCCGGCGGCCCCGGTTCAATGCGAAAAGCGAACGCTTCCCTCTTGCGGATGGTCTCATCCTCCGCGATATATGAAGACAACATGACCGTAGAGACCGCCGAGTCCGCCCTGAAGGAGCTACTGGAACCGCTCGAGCCCGACCAACTGCTCATGCTGGAAGAAGCCCCCCTGGCAAACAAGATGCCGCTCCTCGCCCAATTTCGCCGCGAATCGGAGCCGGACACGCTGAACAAGCTCGCCGAGCACACGGGCCTGCCTGTGCTCGAGGAATTTGAACTGCCGGAGGACGCCCCCGACCACATTCCCCTTCGCCTCATGCACGAATACCAGTGCCTGCCCGTCATCAACGTTTCCGACGATGACGAGGAGCGCATCAACCTCGTCACACTCTGGCCGCCGGAGCCGCAGATGGACGAGTGGATCTTCGCCGTGTCGGGACGCGAACCGGTCTGGCACCTCGGCCTCGCCCGCACGATCACCAACATGATCACACAGCGCTTCGGCGTGGGGGCGGACTCCCTCAGCGAGTCCGATATCGCGACAGAGGATTCCGGCCGCGCCGAGGAAGCGGAGGAAGACGAAAACGCCGCCCTCATCCGATTCGTCAACGAAGTCATCGCCAAAGCCGTCTCCGACCGCGCCACGGATATTCATTTCGAACCCCTCAAGGACTCCCTGCAGATCCGCTACCGCATCGACGGCGAACTGGTCCCAATCCGCGTGCCCGACAACCTCATCCGCTACCAAGGCGCCATCATCTCGCGGCTCAAGATCATGGCCAAGCTCAACATCTCGGAGAAGCGCCGACCGCAGGACGGCCGCATCGTCTACCGCGGCCAGGGCACCGAGCTGGACATCCGTATCTCGACGATGCCGACGATGTACGGGGAGAGCGTCTCCCTGCGCCTCCTCAACCAGAAAAACCAGCCCCTCTCCATGGACGAGCTGGGCATGCTCAAAACCGACCAATCGCGCATCCGCCGCGTCCTCGAACTGCCCTACGGAATTGTCCTCGTCACGGGCCCCACCGGCTCCGGTAAGTCGACCTCGCTCACCGCCTTTATCCGGCAGATCAACTCGCCCGGCCGACGCATCATCACCGTCGAGGATCCCGTCGAATACGAAGTCGAAGGCGTGAACCAGACACAGGTCCACACCGACATCGGCTTCTCCTTCGCAAGCGCCCTGCGCCATATCCTGCGGCAGGACCCGGACGTCATCATGGTGGGAGAAATCCGCGACGCGGAGACCGCCGACATCGCCATCCGCGCCGCTCTCACCGGTCACTTGGTTCTCAGCACTCTCCACACCAACGACGCTCCCGGCGCCCTCACCCGCCTCATCGACATGGAGGTGGAGCCCTTCCTCGTAGCCTCCGCCGTGGAGATGATCCTCGCCCAGCGCCTTGTCCGCCGTCTCTGCCCCAAGTGCGCCCGACCCGGCAACTACTCCGAACAATACCTGCGCGAGTGCATGCATGCCCTCAGCCTCGAACCCACTCCGGACGATCTCGGTGCCACCATCCTCGAGGCGGTGGGTTGCGACGACTGCCGCGGGCTCGGCTACCGCGGGCGCGTCGGCCTCTTTGAAATACTCCGTGTCGACGACAGCATCCACGAACTCATCGTGCAAAAGCGCTCTGCCCGCGAGATCCGCGTCGAAGCCCTCAATCACGGAATGACCACCCTGCAGCAAAGCGGCTGGAACCAAGCCCGCCTCGGCCGCACGACACTCAACGAGATCATGCGCTACAGCCATATCGAGGACACCGAAGAAGCCTGAGCCCCGCGCCGCGATGCCCGAATTTTCATACCGCGCCATCGACACGACCGGACGTTCCATTGCCGGGAAGCTGGAGGCCCTCGACCGCAAATCCGTCCTGCGCAAGCTCGGTGCCCGCGGCATGCGCCCGGTCTCCGTCGACCAACTTTCCGCCGCCGAGACGACCGACTCGTCCGAGGCGGAAAACATGGAACTTTACGGGACGGCGAAGAAGAGCCGATTCGCCTTCTTTAACCCGAAGCGCTCTAAATCCGCCCTCGCCCTCGAATTCACGAAGCGGCTCCTCATGCTCCTCGAAGCGGGCATGGCCATCGGCGACGCTGTGCGCCTCATGAGCACACGCATCGCCGACCCCCAGATGAAGGACTTGTGCAACACCATTTGGAAGAAGCTCAGTGAAGGCCACACCCTCGCCGCCGCCCTCGACGACCTGCCGCAGAGCATCTTCTCGCCCTCCACCATCCACCTTATCGAAGCCGGCGAGGCCAGCGGAAGCCTCGTCCCCGTCATGCGGCGGATTGTCGCCTATCTCGAGGAGACCGCACAGGTCAAAAAGGACCTCATCGCCAACCTCTCCTACCCCGCCTTCATTCTCTCCGTCGCCTTCGCCGTTGTCATCATCCTCATCGTCTATCTCATCCCGCAGATCGAAGGGATGCTCCAGCAGCTCGGCGGTGAGATGCCCACCGTCACAAAAATCCTCCTCGGCGGCACCGACGCGCTCGTGCGCTACGGCCCGTTTCTCCTCGGCGGCGGTCTTCTCGCCGCCTTCGGCATCGCGCAATGGCGCAAGACCGCGGCGGGCAAGAAGAAGTCCGACCGCATGCTCCTGCGCGTGCCCCTCCTTGGCAAAATCTACCTCTACGCCAATATCTACGCGACGACCAACCTTCTCGGCACGCTCCTCACCAGCGGCGTCAACACCACCGAAGCGCTCCGTCTCGTCGAACGCACCATCAATAACACCATCCTTCGCGCGAAATTCGCCGCCGCGCGCCGCCAGATCCAGGAGGGTGTCTCCGTTGCCACCGCCATCCAGCGCGTGCGCTACATGCCCGACATCGCCATGGACATCCTCACCGTGGGCGAAAACACCGGCAACATCGTCTCCTCGCTTAACGACATCAACCGCATCTACCGCGAGGAACTCACCAAACTCCTCAACCGCCTCACCACCCTCACCGCCAGCATTGCCCTCGGCTGCGCCATCGGCCTCGTCGCCATCATCGCCGTCTCCGTCGTGCTCTCCGTCCTCTCCGTCGGACAATCCCTTCAGATGTAAGGCACCCTGCAGGGGCGTACGGGCCAAGCCGAATCATACGCGTGGCTCGACTGACTACCTGCACCCGCCATGCTGCCGGCAGATTGACATAGTAGTGGTTCCATTAGAAACTGACACGATCATGGAAATCACCGCCATTCTGCATGACTGCTCTTGGGATGGAGACACCGGCTATGCCGCAACCTATGTAGAATTTCCCGAGGCAATCGGCCAAGGCGAAACAAAAGCGGCGTGTCTCGCCGATTTGCGCGCAGCGGTGAATGAAGTGCTGGCCTACCGCCGGGAAGAAGCCGCCCGCACCCTTGCTGCGGGCGATAGTCTCCAACCGATGCAGGCATGAGGCGGCGCGCGGGTGCTTCCAAGTGCGGGAAGGCGGAAGCCACTCGATTTGGATGAATCCGAATTCGGGCGAGATCCAAGCCATTCCCCGGCACAACGAAATCAAGAAGTTCACGGCGAAATCCATTTGTCGGAAGCTGGGGATAGACCCGCCGCCGGGAGCTTGATCCCGCGTCTCACGTCGCACCGCCCCCCGCTTTTATATAACACACAATTAAATTATGTGCGGTAAATATCTAATCCACATTTATAATAATTGACAGAAATTTTTATTTCATAGATAAATGATTTTCAGCAGATATTTATCCCGTAAATATAAGATTTGACAGCGGAGCGCGAGTGGCGGACTTCGCGGTCGCCCTGGAGAGGAGTGATGCGGCGGACGCCCGTTTTCCTGATTGCGGGACGGCGGGGCAGCGGTCAGTAGGTTGGAGATGGACACGCGGAAGGCTCTCGGCGAATTGCTCGCCCACCAAAAACGGATCGACCGCCTCTCTGCGGCGGGAGGGATCCTCTTTTGGGACGAACAGGTGAATCTGCCGCCGGGCAGCGCAGGGTTCCGCGCTGAGCAAAACGGCTACTACGCGGAACTGTTGCACCGGGAGACGACGCTGCCGGAGGTCGGCCGCTGGCTCGACGCGCTCGAAGCGGGCCGGGACGCCCTTTCGGAGGACGAACAGATCATAGTGAAAGACGCACGGCGCGAGTACGACCGCGAAGTGAAGTTGCCGGGCGAATTCGTGGCACGCCGTTCGAAGGCGCGCAGCGAGTCGTTCCACGCATGGGTGGAGGCGCGGAAGAAGAACGACTTTGCCTCCTTCGCTCCGCACTTGCAGGAAGCCCTCAATTACGCGCGGGAGGAAGCGGAATACCAAGGAGCGGACGACGCCTACGACTTTTTCGTCGATGTCTACGATCCGGGGATGTCGACGGCGGTCATCGATCCACTCTTCGCGGAACTTCGGGAGGGGCTCAAACCCGTCCTCGCCACGATTCTCGCGGCGGAAGACACAACACCGCCAGACCTCTTCCGCGGCTTCCCGGTGGACGGCCAGGAGGCGTTCCTGCGCGAGGTCGTGACTGCCTTCGGCTTCGACTTCAACGTCGGGCGGCTCGACCGCGCCGTGCATCCGTTCTGCGGCGGCCATCCCCTCGACACGCGCATGACGACGCGCTACGACCCCGACAATCCGCTCGACTCGCTCTCCAGTGCGATGCACGAGACGGGCCATGCCCTCTACGAGCAGGGTCTGCCGACGGAGTATCCTGGCACGGCACTCTCGCGGGCGGCGGGCATGGCGGCGCACGAGTCGCAGAGCCGTATCTGGGAAAACCAAGTGGGGCGGGGCCGTCCCTTCTGGAGGCATTGGGAGCCGCACTACCGCAGTTACTTCACGGACCAGCTCGCGCGGGTGGACTCCGACCAGCTCTATCGCGCGGTCAACCGTGTGGCGATTACGCCCATCCGGGTCGACGCCGACGAGGTGACATACAATCTCCACATCATTCTGCGCTACGGTCTCGAGCGCGATCTCTTCGCGGGGCGTGTCGCCATCAAGGACCTGCCGGAGGCATGGAACGAACGCTCGCGCGACCTTCTCGGCTACACGCCGGAGTCGAACGCCGAAGGCTGTCTGCAGGACGTGCATTGGTGCGAGGGGATGTTCGGGTATTTTCCCAGCTACACCCTCGGCAACTTGCTCGCCGCCCAGCTCTGGTACGCCGCCAAGGACGCACTTCCCGAGCTTGAAGAGGATTTTGGCCGCGGCGATTACAAACGGCTCCTCGGCTGGCTGCGTGAAAATGTACACCGTGAGGGCCGCCGCCACGACGCCAATGCCCTCGCCCGGCGCGTCACGGGCCGCCCGCTCGGCACCGAATCGCTCCTCCGCTACCTCAGCGAACGCTATTTGCCGCTTTACAGCGCCTAAGGCGGGCGGTTTAGATTTCCCGCCATGTTCCGACGAACACCCATGTTCGCGCTGGGCGCGCTTGTTTCACTCGCCGCCACCGCATCCGCCGAGGTACTTACGCAGACAAAATACCTCCCCTTCCGGGTGCTCGACTCGCGCGGCCCCGGCTTCGCCGAAGGCCAATCCGCGGCCTTTTCCAAGGACATGCGCGAGATCTTCCAGCGCTATCCCGAGCCAGGACCGACAGCCACCTTCACGATTTCCTTGCCCGAGCCCGACGAACGCCGTCCCGTGGACCTTGGCCAAGGCAACTTTCGCGTCCTTCAGACCTTCAAGACACAGTCCGGCGAGCCCTACAGCAGCATCTTCGACCTCGAATCGGCGGACGATTTCGTCTACCGCGACTTCGCCTTTGAAGTGCGACTCTTTCCCGGCGACGCCCCGCTGACGGTCGCCAACTTCATGACTTATGCGCACCGCGGTGAATACAACCGCACAATCGTGCACCGCAGTCCGCAGGCGTATGTGGTGCAGGCGGGCGGCTTCCGGTTCTCCCGTCCGGAGGACAACACGGAGGCGCCGCTCTGGCGGGTGCAGGCCATCAGCCCGATTCCCATGGAGTTCGAACGACCAAACACCGCCGGCACGATCGCCATGGCACGCCCCGCCGGCGGCAACGCAACCAACCAGTGGTTCTTCAATATCCGCGACAATTCGAACATCCACATACCCCAATTGAATAACGCATACGCCGCCTTCGGTGAAATCACCCCCGAAGGTCTCGATGTGCTGCGCGAAATCAACGATATCTCGCGGTTCAACCTTGGCAACCTCGGCGGCTCCTTCGCGGTCTTCGAGGACACGCCCATCACACTGCCCTTCAACGTGCCTGACTACACGACACAGCTAAACGCCTTTGTGTCCTTCGATACCATCTCCGTGAACGAGGGGAATCCCGACGGCATCGAATACAGCTGGGAGCCCGTCCTCGGCACGGAGGAAGATCCCGTCGTAGCCGACGTGGACTCCTTTGACATCCGTTTCGACGGCACCCGCCTTCTTGTCGACAATCTCGACACTGGACAGCTTGTGATTGAAGTCACCGGCACCTTCGGCGACCAAGCCCTGACCTTCCCGCTCGAGCTGTTCTCCGAAGACCCGCGTGTACGGCAGTACTTCAGCGGGCAGGCCGTCACGGTTTCACCCGGCCACACCTACGCGGTCGGTTTTCTCGGTGAGTTCGATGGACGCGAATTTCCGTGGATCTTTCATCCGCACCACCACTTCCTTTTTGCTGCCACGGAGGCGCAGCAACAGCGCTACCATTTCTATGATCCGCGCCTCCAAAGCTGGATCTTCACGCGACCGGCCCGCGTGAACTATTTCTACATCCACCGTCTCGACGAGTGGCTCTTTTACGCGGCCGGCAGCGGCACCGGATACGATCCCGAAAACCCCGATTTCGACGACCGCTGGTTCTACCGCTTCCCCGTCGTCGACGAGGACGACGAAGAGATCGAGCCCGGCGAATGGGTGATCGGTAACGACCTGTGACGCCCGGCCAGCCGGGGCTGCAGCTACGCCACCCACCCGGCCAAACATCTTCCCGGGGAATAGCCGAACCCGTCCGCCCTCCGACCTTCCGGACAATGATCGACAAGACGCTCGCCATCCTCCGCCGGGAAGCCATTCCAATCGCCCTCTACGCGCTCGCCGCGGCAGTTTTTCTGCCCGTCATCTCGTGGCTGTGGCGGCGCACGACCACGGAAGAACAACTCCTCCACGCGTTCGCCGTCCTTGTCTTCGCACTCGGCGTCCTCATCTACGAAAAACGTATCGGCCTGCGCGCAGTATTTAACTTCGGGCGAGGTGCCGGCTTGCTTCTTCTCGGCGCACTCCTGCTGGCCATCGCTGCCACACTCACGGGGGCGAGCGTCCTCGTCCTGCCGGGCTTCGTCCTCGCCCTTGCCTCAGCCCTTGTCTACATCTTCGGCACCGGTATCGCTCGGTTCACCGCCGCCCTCCTCGGCGCCTTCAGCCTCTACGTCCTCATGGCACTGCTCCTCCCTCTCCTCGACTGGCCAATGCGGACGCTCGCCGCACAGGGCTCGGCCCGTATCCTCGGGTGGTTCGGCAAGGACGCGGAACTCGCCCTCGCCCCAGACCGCGGAGAAGGCCCCATGCTCCTTCTCTTCGCCAACGACCACCCTTTCCACGTCGCCGCCGAGTGCAATGGCTTCGGCGTTCTCACCGCCTCCCTCCTCCTAACCCTCCTCCTCGTCCTCTTCAAGAAGGTCGCCCTCTTCGACAAGGCACTCCTCCTCGCCGCCGCCGCCGTCAGCGGGATCGTCTTCAACTACCTGCGCATTATCGTCATTGTCTACCTCGCCCCCGTCGTCGGGCTCGACAATTACTATGTCATGCACGAGATCGTGGGCGTCATCACCTACTACGGCTGCCTGCTCTTCCTCTGGTGGATGATCAGCGGATTCGGGCGCGACCCGGGTGCGGGCACCGTGCAACCGCCCGCCGCCGCGCCCGCCTGACGCCGGAACCACACTTTCTCAATCCCTTATCTCAACCCACCGCCCCTCCGCGCAGCATAGGGAGAATTCCCATGACAGGGCTTGCGGGAAGCACATCGGAGGGGCATGTTATCCACGTATGAAGAGTGCTGTGGTGAAAGTCGCGATCAAGGGCGTCATGCCGACGTCCAACGGGTGTGCGCTTTTTCTCGGTCCCGAGGAAAAGACGTTCATCATCTACGTGGATCCGCAGATCGGCAACACCATCTCCATGATCATCAACGGGGTGCAGCGGGAGCGCCCCATGACGCACGACCTCATTGCGCACATCTTCAAAGGTTTCGGCGTCGAACTCCAGCGCATTGTCATCAACGACGTCGTCGACCGCACCTTCTTCGCGCGTATCATTCTCAAGATGGAAAACGAGTTGGGCTCGAAGATCGTGGAAATCGATTCCCGTCCGAGCGACGCCATCGCTCTCGCCCTCCACGAAGAACGTCCCATTTTCTGCAGCCAGAAGGTCCTCGACGCGGAGGAGGACATGAGCGAACTCCTCCAGCGCATCCTCAAAGAGCAGGAGTAAAGGCAGATCAAGGCGGCGCTGTCGTTCCGCGCGGCAAGCTCCTCTGTGCGCCGGATGTTGATCCGGCAAACGGTTGCAACTCGGAGCTTACCGTTCAGGCCTGGGCGCGGAGGTAGCTCTCGAAGGCGGCGGCGTCCTCGGGGGTGTCGACGGCGATCATGGGGGCCTCCGTGAGGCCGACGGCAATGCAGTGCCCGTGTTCGAGGACGCGCAGCATTTCGAGGCGTTCGGAGAGTTCGAGGGGCGTGGGCGCCCACGAGGCGAAGTTTTCGAGAAGATCGGCGCGGTAGGCGTAGAGCCCGAGGTGGAGGAGCGGATGAAACGGGTGCATGCCCGCGCCCTCGAAGGCCCCGCGTGTGTCCCGGAAGTACGGGATGGGCGAGCGGGAGAAGTAGAGTGCGCGGCCCTGCCCGTCGAGAACCACCTTGACGCGGTTGGGATCGCGCAGTTCGGCCTCACCGCGGAAGGGCCGGGCGAGCGTGCCCATGGCGGTATCGCCCGTGACAAGAGCGGCGAGGGTGCGGATTTGTTCGCCGCTGACGAGCGGTTCGTCGCCCTGCACGTTGACGACAACATCGGCCCCGATGGAGCGGTTGGCCTCGGCGATGCGGTCGGTGCCGCTGGGGTGGTCGACGGCGGTGAGGATGGTCTCGAAACCCGAATTGCGCAGGACCGAGGCAAGGCGTTCGTCGTCCACGGCGAAATAGAGCGCAAACTCGGGAGCCTCCGCGCGGATGCGCTCCGCCGTCCAGAGAACGAGCGGTTTGCCTTCGATCTTATGCAGAAGTTTCTCGGGAAAGCGGGTGGAGGCGAGGCGCCCGGGGACAACGATGGCGGTCTTGGCGGGCATGACGGGTCAGCCTCCTTTGTTGCGGCGCTCGATGGCAGCGCGGATGAAGGCGGCGAAGAGCGGGTGGGCCTGCCGCGGCTTGCTCTTGAATTCGGGGTGGAACTGCACGGCGACAAACCACGGATGGTCCGGAATCTCGATGATCTCGACGAGGTCGCGGCCGGGGTTGATCCCGCCTATGCGCAGTCCTGCTTCGACAAGGCGCTCGCGGAACTTGTTGTTGAATTCGTAGCGGTGCCGGTGCCGCTCGGAAACCATTTCACAGCCGTAGGCCTCCCGCGCGCGCGTGCCCTCGGGCAGGGCGCAGTCGTAGGCACCGAGGCGCATGGTCGCGCCCTTGTCGGCGAGGTCCTTCTGGTCCTCCATGAGATCGATAACCGGATGCGGCGTGGCCGCATCAAACTCCGTGCTGTTGGCCCCGCCAAGCCCGGCCACACCGCGCGCGAATTCGATGACCGCCACCTGCATGCCGAGGCAAAGACCGTAGTAGGGAATCCCCTCCTCGCGCGCCACCCGCACGGTCCGGATCTTCCCCTCGATGCCACGTGAACCGAAGCCTCCCGGCACGAGAATTCCGTCGAACTCCTTCAAACGGTCGTAGCGCCCCTGCTCCTCCAGCTTTTCCGAGTCGACGCGGTGGATGGTAACAACGCAGTCGTTGGCGATGCCTCCGTGTGTAAGGCTTTCGTAGACGCTCTTGTAGGCGTCCTGCAGTTCGATGTATTTTCCGACAACGGCGACATCGACGCGGTGTTTCGGGTATTTGAGAATACGCACCACTTCGTCCCACCCGTTTTCGAGCTGCGGCTTCTCAATGCGCAGGTGCTTGAGGACGAGTTCGTCGAGCCCCTCGTTCTCAAGCATGAGCGGCACCTCGTAAATGGAGGTCTCGACATCGCGCTCCTCGATGACGGCCTTCACCGGCACGTTGCAAAAGAGGCTCAACTTTTGCCTCAGCTCGCGCGGGAGCGGATGCTCCGTGCGGCAGACCAGCATGTCCGGCGAAATGCCGATTTCGCGCAGCTTGGCAACGGACTGTTGCGAGGGCTTGGTCTTCAGCTCGCCCGCCGCCGCAAGGTACGGAATGAGGGTGACGTGGACGAAGACCACGTTTTCCTTGCCCTTTTCGAGAGAAAATTGGCGCATCGCCTCCAGAAACGGCAGCCCTTCGATGTCCCCGACCGTCCCGCCGATCTCCGTAATGATGATGTCGACACCGTCTGCGTCCGCCTCGAAGCGGCTCTTGATTTCGTTCGTCACGTGGGGGATGACCTGGATGGTCTGCCCGAGGAAGTCGCCGCGCCGCTCCTTGCGGATGATCGTGTCGTAGATCTGCCCCGAGGTAAGGTTGTTGTTGCGGCTGAGCGCGCCGCTCGTGAAGCGCTCGTAGTGCCCGAGGTCGAGGTCCGTCTCCGACCCGTCGTCGAGGACATACACCTCGCCGTGCTGGAAGGGATTCATCGTCCCGGGGTCGACGTTGAGGTAGGGATCGAACTTCTGCAGCTTCACCCGCAGGCCGCGCTGTTCGAGGAGGGCGCCGAGCGCCGCCGCCGTGAGGCCCTTGCCCAGCGAGGAAACCACCCCGCCCGTTATAAAGATATGTTTGATCATTGCTCGTGCAGTGCAGCGCGCCGCCCCGGAATGGGGAGTACCCGCCTACGGGCCTCAACCCATTCCAGCCCCGCCGCTCTCTGGCAACGGCAAACTTCGGCAAAAAGCGGGTTTACGACAAAACTCCCTTTCGCGTTGCCCGTCCCCGCCCGCACTCGGCACTTTCGGGGCATGCACGATCCCGCGCCCGCCACTGTTCGCGGCAAGAGCCGCGCCTGCCACCGCACCCCGCTTCCCCTCGCCGAATTTCTCTACGGTGCCTGCTATTATCCGGAGCACTGGGACACCGAGACGCGCCGCGACGACATCCGCCGCATGAAAAAGGCCGGGTTCAACACCGTTCGCCTCGCCGAATTCGCATGGGACCGCATGGAGCCTGCACCCGGACAGTATGACTTCTCCTTCTTCGACGAGCGCATCGCCGAACTCGGCAAAGCGGGCATCCGCGTTATCCTCGGCACGCCCACCGCCGCCCCGCCGCGCTGGATGACCGCCGCCCACCCCGAAATCCTCCGCCGCGACGACCGCGGCGTGCCTCTCCGCCACGGCTCGCGCCAGCACGCCTCGCACGCCCATCCGCTCTTCCGCTCCTACTGCCGCGCGATCACCCGAGCCCTCGCCGGACACTACCGGGCAAACCGCCATGTCGTCGGCTGGCAGACGGACAACGAATTTTACTGCCACTTCCACGACGACCACGGGCCCGATGTGCGCGCCGCCTTCCAGCAATGGCTGCGCGCGCGCTACCATGGCTCGGTCGACTCTCTCAACAAAGCATGGGGCGCGGCCTTCTGGGCTCAGACCTACGGAAGCTTCGATGAAATCGACACCCCCGTGCCCGACCGGCCCACCTACGTCAACCCCTCCCAGCAGCTCGATTATTTCCGCTTCCTGAGCGACGTCGTGACCGGCTTCCAGCGCGACCAGGTGCGCATCCTCCGCGCCGCCAACCCGGATTGGTTCATCTTCCACAACGGCATCATGCCCCGCGTCGACTACCGCGGCGCATTTTCCGACGACCTCGATTTCCTAGGTTACGACATCTATCCGTTTTTCACGGACGATCCGGCGGACCGCGCCGCCGCCCATGCCTTCAACTGCGACCGTGCGCGGTCCTTCCGCGGCAATTTCATGGTGCCCGAGCACCAGTGCGGTCCGGGCGGGCAAAACACATACCTCCACGAAAACCCCGAACCCGGCGAAACACGCAAGCTCGCCTACGTATCCGTCGCGCGCGGTGCCGACGCCCTCCTTTTCTTCCGCTGGCGCACATGCCGCTTCGGCGCCGAGATGTATTGGTGCGGGGTGCTCGACCACGACAGCGTGCCCCGGCGGCGCTACGACGAAGTCGCCCGCCTCGGCCGCGAACTGCGCCGCGTCGGCAAGAGGATTCTGGGTACGCACGTTACTTTCGACGCGGCGGTCGCGACCGGCGACTTCGACGCCCGCGAAGCCCACCTCACCTACCCCATGGGCCTGCCTTCCGAACAGAACGTCGCCGAAGGCATCCACCGCGAGATCCGCGAAGCCGGCTACAGCGTCGGCTGCGCGCATCCCGCCGACGCACTCGACGGCGTGCGGCTCTACATCGTGCCCCACTGGGTCATCTTCCCCAAAGAGTGGTCGGACCGGCTGCGCCAATGGGTCGAGGGCGGCGGAGTCCTCGTCATCGGCGCGCGCACGGCCACGCGCGACGCGCACAATCACGTCGTCGCCAAAACACCTCCCGCGCATCTTGCGGAATGGACCGGAGCAAAGGTCGCTGAATACGGCCGCCAAAAAGAAGCCTCCGGGCGACAACGGGTTATCGAATGGGCTGGCGACCGCGTCGAAACCGCGCATTGGTACGAGATCCTCGAACCCGCCGGCGACACCGAAACCGCCGCCGTTTGGCGGGGCCGCCACCTCGACGGCCTGCCCGCCGCCACCCGTCGGCACGTAGGAAAAGGCTGCGTGTATTCCGTCGGCACCTACCTCACTCCCGCCGTCATGCGCGCCGCGCTGCCCCGCCTCGCGAGGGACGCCGCCCTCCGCCGCCCGTGGCCCGACGTCCCCGCCGGAATCGAAGCCGTGCGCCGCACCGACGGCAAACGTTCCGTCTGGTTCTTCATCAACCAAAGTGACGCACGCGCCGAACTCCCCTCCACGCCAAAAGGCACAAACCTCCTCACCGGCCGACCGCACAAAGGCGGCGCGCTCATCCTGCCGCTCCACGGCGTCGCCGTCATCGAAACGTGACCCGCGGCGCACATCCGCGGTTGCCACGGACGCGGAAAGTCTTTGCGTTGGATTCCACGGCAGCTGCGCACTTCGGCGCATTCGTCGGCCCATTGCGGGCGCACACCAATCCCACAAAACCGCGAGAAGAACATGAGCCATCCTGTCATCGCCGACAATGTCCCGAAGAAAGTGAACCTCGAAAAAGGCGAAGAATACTACTTCTGCGCCTGCGGTCGGTCCAAGGACCAACCGTTTTGCGACGGCTCGCACAAAGGCACCGGCATCACACCCCGGCGTTTCGTCGCCGACGAAGACGGCGAAGCCTACCTGTGCCAGTGCAAGCACACCGCCGATGCCCCCTTCTGCGACGGCACGCACAAAAAGTTCAGCAAAGACCAAGTCGGCAAGGAGGGACCCGGCGTAGAAGCGTCCGGCTCCGGAGCGCCCCCCGCGGAACCCACGCCCGAGGAGCCCACCGTCGCCTTCATCCACCAGCTCGCGCGGGAGGGCCTTGAAAAGCTGGGCCACCACGGTCCCATGGTTTCCATGGGCGTGCCGCGCGGCGAACTCCCGCACTGGGACGACATCCAGATCATGGTCGCCCAGATGGCCGCCAAGCCGCTCTTCGAAGATGAGCCCGTCGCCACCGGTCTTGTCATCGGCCCGGAAGCGAAGAAGCCGCTCGCCCTCAAGATTCCCCTCTTTGTCTCCGACATGAGCTTCGGCGCACTCTCCGAGGAAGCGAAGATCGGACTCGCCAGGGGCGCGGAACTGGCCGGCACAGGCATTTGCTCCGGCGAAGGCGGCATGCTGCCGGAAGAACAGGAAGCAAACAGCCGCTACCTCTACGAACTCGCCAGCGCCCGCTTCGGCTACAGCGAAGACCTCCTCACGAAGGTGCAGGCCTTCCACTTCAAAGGCGGCCAGGGAGCGAAAACCGGTACCGGCGGCCACTTGCCCGGCAACAAGAACCGCGGCAAGATCTCCGAGGTTCGCGGCCTCCCCGAGGGCGAACCCGCCGTCTCGCCCCCGACGTTCAAAGACATGGCCAGCCCCGCCGATTTCAAGAAATTCGCCGACCGCGTCCGCGAGATCACCGGAGGCATTCCCGTCGGCTTCAAACTGAGCGCCAACCACATCGAAAGGGACATCCAGTTCGCCCTCGACGCCGGCGCCGACTACATCATCCTCGACGGCCGCGGCGGGGGCACCGGTGCGGCGCCGGAGATCTTCCGCAACCACATCAGCGTCCCGACGATTCCCGCCCTCGCCCGCGCCCGCCGCTACCTCGACAAGCAGGGCGCAAGCGGACGCGTCACCCTCA
The DNA here is from genome assembly GCA_020831525.1 of Opitutales bacterium. Lineage (GTDB taxonomy): Bacteria > Verrucomicrobiota > Verrucomicrobiia > Opitutales > Oceanipulchritudinaceae > SLLG01. Next base: position 156,790 of record JAFIGH010000001.1, on the reverse strand, counting down.
TCATTACCGGCGGACTGCGCATTCCCGTCGACTTCGTCAAAGCCCTCGCCCTTGGTGCCGACGGCATCGCCCTCGCCAACAGCGCCATGCAGGCCATCGGCTGCGTCGCCGCGCGCATGTGCAACACCAACAACTGCCCCGCCGGCATCGCCACGCAAAAACCCGAACTGCGCAAACGCCTCGATGTCGACAAAGCCGCCGGACGGCTGCACAACTTCCTCGACGCTTCCGTCACCCTCATGCAGGTCATGGCCCGCGCCTGCGGCCACTGCTCCCTCGCCGATCTCAACAAAGACGATCTCGCCACATGGAACCGCGACATGGCCCTGCTCTCCGGCATCGCGTACTCAGGATTCCACGACCCCGGAGCGTAGACGCAAAGAGGGATTCGGGCCGCAAAACACCGTTGCCACACTCGTCGAGGCAGGCCTTGCCCAAGCACCGCGTCTCTCCCTGACGGCGGTTCACGAGGGGGGATCGCAGTCCTGCGGAAATTCGCTTAACCCGCAGCCTCCGCGAGGAGGACAAACAAAACCCGAAAAACTCCACCACTCCCACCACTCCACCATGACGAAAAGAAACTTCATTCTCTCCCTCGACCAAGGCACCACCAGCTCCCGCGCCATCGTCTTCGATCACCGCAGCCGCATCGTCGCCGTCGCGCAGGAGGAATTCCGTCAGATCTACCCGAAGCCGGGCTGGGTGGAGCACGATCCGCTCGACATCTGGTCGAGCCAGAACGCCACCGCCGCCGGTGCCCTCTCAAGGGCCGATCTCGCCACCTCGGACATCGCCGCCGTGGGCGTGACCAACCAGCGCGAGACAACCGTCGTCTGGGACCGCGAGACCGGAAAGCCCGTCTACAACGCCATCGTCTGGCAGGACCGGCGCACGGCGGACTATTGCGGCCGGCTCAAGAAGGATGATCTTGAGGAAATGGTGACAAAGAAGACCGGTCTTCGCATCGACCCCTACTTTTCTGCCACAAAGATCCGCTGGATCCTCGACAACGTGGACGGCGCACGCCGGCGCGCGGAAGACGGCAAACTACTCTTCGGCACCGTGGATACATGGCTCGTCTGGCAGCTCACGCGCAGGAAGGCGCATGTCACCGATGTCACCAATGCGTCCCGCACTCTACTTCTCAATATCAAAACAGGCGACTGGGACGACGAAATGCTCGAATTGTTCGGCATCCCGCGGAACATGCTGCCCGAGGTGCGTTCCTCCTCCGAAACCTACGGAGAGGTCGCGGAGAACCTCTATCCCGCGGGGGCACCCTTGGCAGGCATCGCGGGCGACCAGCACGCCGCCCTCTTCGGCCAGGCCTGTTTCAAGCCGGGCATGGCCAAGAACACGTACGGCACGGGCTGCTTCCTCCTCATGAACACAGGCGAGGAAATCGTGCCCTCGAAAAACAACCTCCTCACGACGATTGCATGGCGCGTGCGCGGAAAAACCGAATACGCCCTCGAAGGCTCCGTCTTCATCGGCGGCGCCGTCGTGCAATGGCTGCGCGATGAACTCCGGATCGTCCGATCCGCGGAAGAACTGGACCAGATGGCGGCGGGTGTGAAAGACGCCGGCGGGCTCTTCCTCGTCCCCGCCTTCGCCGGCCTCGGCGCTCCGCACTGGGATCCCTATGCACGGGGCACCGCCGTGGGCATCACACGCGGCACCAACCGCGCGCACTTCTGCCGCGCTGCCCTCGAATCCATCGCCTTCCAGAGCGCCGACCTCATTACCTGCATGGAGAAGGACAGCGGCCTCAAGCTCAAGGAGCTGCGCGTCGACGGGGGGGCCTCGAAGAGCGAACCGTTGCTTCAATTTCAGGCCGACCTCCTCGGCACCCCTGTCATCCGCCCGAAAAACACCGAGACCACCGCGATGGGCGCGGCCTACCTCGCCGGCCTCGCCGTCGGCTTCTGGGAGGACCGCAAGGAGATCACCGATCGCTGGGAGGTCGACAAGACCTTCACACGCGAACGCCCGGCCGAGGAAATGAAGGCCCTCCAAACCGACTGGGACCGCGCCATCGAGCGTGCCATGGCATGGGAGAAGAAAGGCGGATGAGACCCCGGAAAGCAATACATACCCCCGCGCAATCGACACCGGCACCGAAAGTAAGAGCGCCATGAAACGCACCGATTCCATCGACCGCCTCCGCAACGCCACCGAACTCTTCGACATCCTCGTTGTCGGCGGTGGGGCCACCGGCCTTGGCGCCGCCGTCGACGCCGCCTCGCGCGGACACAGCGTTGCTCTCATCGAGCAGGACGACTTCGCCAAAGGCACGTCGAGCCGCTCCACCAAGCTGGTTCACGGCGGCGTGCGCTACCTCAAGCAGGGCAATATCTCCCTCGTCCTCGAAGCCCTTCGCGAGCGCGGGCGTCTCGCCAAAAACGCGCCCCATCTCGTGCATGACCAAGCCTTTGTCATCCCCAGCTACAAGTGGTGGGAAGGCCCATTCTACGGCATCGGCATGAAGGTCTACGACCAACTCGCGGGCAAACTCGGCCTCAACCCGTCGCGCATGCTCAGCCGCAAGGAAACCATCGCGACCATCCCCACCGTCGAGACCAAACACCTCACCGGCGGCGTCATCTACCACGACGGCCAGTTCGACGACGCCCGCCTCGCCCTCAACCTCGCGCAGACCGCCGCCGAACTCGGCGGCGTCATGGCCAACTACTGCCGCTGCGTCGGCCTCATAAAGGAAGACAACGTCGTCTGCGGCGCCCTCGTCAAAGACGTCGAGAGCGGCGACGAATTCGAAGTGCGCGCCCGCGCCGTCATCAATGCCACCGGCGTTTTTGTCGACGCCCTGCGCAAATTCGAGGATCCCGAAGCCAAGAGCCTCGTCGCTGTCAGCCAAGGTATCCACTTTGTCCTTCCCAAGGAATTTCTCCCCGGAAAAGCCGCCATCATGGTACCCAAAACCGCCGACGGTCGCGTCCTCTTCGCCGTGCCGTGGCGCGATGTGGTGGTCGTCGGCACAACGGACACCCCCCTGCCCGGCGCGAGCCTCGAACCCCGCGCCCTCCAGGCCGAGCGCGACTTCGTCATGGAACACGCCCGCCTTTACCTCGCAAAAGATCCCGGCGACGAAGACATCCTCAGCGTCTTCGCCGGACTGCGGCCTCTCGTCAAATCCGGTGACGCGGCCAATACCGCCGCCCTCTCCCGCGACCACACCATCATCGTCAGCGAAACCGGTCTCATCACCATCACCGGCGGCAAATGGACAACCTACCGAAAGATGGCCGAGGATGTCGTCGACCACGCCGAAACCGTCGCCGGCGTCGATCCCAAACGCTGCCACACCGAGGGACTACAGATCCACGGATGGACGCAAAAGTCCATCGAACAGTCCAACCTCCGGCCCTACGGCGCCGACGCCCCGAAAGTGGAAAGCGTCCTGCGCGAGGATCCAGCCTACGCGGATAAGCTCCACCCCGCCCTGCCGTACCAAGCGGGTGAAGTCGTGTGGCACGCCCGCGAGGAAATGGCCCGCACCGTCGAAGACGTCCTCTCCCGCCGCACCCGCGCCCTCCTCCTAAATGCCAAGGCCGCCATCGAAGCCGCCCCCAAAGCCGCCGCCCTCCTCGCCAAAGAGCTGGGGCACGACGACGCATGGGCCGCCGAACAAGTCGAAACCTTCACCACCCTCGCCAAAGGCTACGTCTACACCGACCCGGCAAGCGTCGCCGCCGATGGTCAGAATCCGAAACGGCTGAAGTAGAGCAGGTAGAACGCAGCCCAGACGGCAGCGTGCAGCCACAATAGAGCGCGCGGCGAAAGAAACGGCAGGCACCGCGCGCCCGCCGCAACCAAGGCCACAACCAAAACAAAGCGGCCCAACCGCCTGCCCGCGCCGTGCGGTAAGCAAAGCAGCGACTCCCTTAACCACACCCGCCTTCACCGGGCCGGTGTCTCGGCCAAACCGCGGCGGACGCGGTTGACCACGGTGAGCACAAGTAAGACGCAGACGAGTCCGAGGATCGGATCAACCCACGGTGCCAAAGGCACTCCGAACCCGCCGAGCACTCCTAAAAGCCCGAATACGACGGCGCGGTCGCTCTTGCCCATGGGGCCGTCGTAGCGGCGGGAGCCGCCCTCCAGCTTCGTCAGCACACCGGCGAACTCGGTGGCACCGGCGAGGATGACAACCGGTACAACAAGCCATCCCGACACACCCGCAACGAAAGCGAGGGGCAGATATAGAACGGCGTCGGAGAGGACATCGCCCAATTCGTTGAGGACCGCGCCGAGGCGGCTCGCCTGCCCGTGCTCGCGCGCGAGCATGCCGTCGACCGCGTTGAGGGCCATGCGGATGAAGAGCACCGCGGGCAGGAGTAAAAGGACCTCCTTTCGCTCCGGCCACAGGGCGACAGCCGCGCCTGCCGCAGCCGATAGCACGAACGCGGCAACCGTCACTTGGTTGGCCGTCACCCCGTGAGCGGCGAGCCACCGGACGACCGGACGCAAGAGGTTTTGGAAGGCGGGCTTGAGGTCGTAGATGCTGGCCATAGGTGTCTGCGCTCAATCGATACACGCTCAGGTGAAATAGAAGCGCACGAGGTGGAAAAACAGCGGCGCGGCGAAACAGAGCGAATCAATCCGGTCGAGGATACCGCCGTGGCCGGCGAGCGTGCTCCCGTAGTCTTTGATACCCCGGTCGCGTTTGATTGCCGACATCACCAGCCCGCCGAAAAAGCCGAACAGCGTCACCAGCGCAGCAAGGAGCGCAGCCTGCCACGGTGCAAACGGCGTCGCCCACCAGAGCGCCGCTCCGATGAGCGCCGCGCTGAGGGTGCCGCCGGCAAACCCTTCGAGTGTCTTGTTCGGGCTCAGCGCCGGAACAATCGGCCGCCGTCCGCAGAGCTTTCCCCACACGTATTGCAGCACGTCGCTCAACTGCACCACCGCGACGAGAAAGAAGAGCAGATTGGCGTTGCGCCCGTCAAAGCCAGGAATTTCGAGCGTGAGCAACGCCGGGACGTGACTCACAAAGTAGACGCACACCATCAGCCCCCATTGCAGCTTCCCCGTGCGCGCAAGATAGTCGGTCGTGTCGCCCGTCGCCGCCGCGCGGATAGAGAGCAGCGCAAACGCATACACGGGAATGAATACACTGAACAGCCCGTACCACTCCACGTAGATCAGAAAATACTGCACCGGCAGGACCACGAAAAACGCAAGAAACAGGGCGCGGTGGTCCCCCGCCCGCGTCGGCGTCAGCGTGACAAATTCACGCAGGGCAAGAAACGATGTCAGCGCAAAGAGAATCACCGTGCCGGGTTTCCCTACAGCCAGCGCAACGGTGAAGACGATCACCATCGCCCACCACGCCTGGACCCGAGCCGCGAGGTTGTTGATCACCGGGTCTTGCCGCTGCGGGTCCTTCAGGCGGCGCAGCAGCCACGTCACCACGGAGGCCACGACAAGGACCGCATAGGTGCCGCCGACAAGATAGTGAGTTTCGTTTCCAGACATGAGAGAACACGTTTATGGTTGCGAGGCGGTACCGAGGGCAAGCACGGCGGCGCGGGCCCGTTCCAAAAAAGCCTCCTTCGGTTCCTCCGCCCGCACCCGTATGGCCGCGCCCACAAAGAGATTCGCGATGACCGGCACCGGCAGCAGTTCTCCCTTCGGCAGGATACGGCTCAGGTTGTCGAGATACACCGGGACGAGCGGCAACTCCGGCCGGTCCCGCACAAGGTGGTGCAAACCGCTCTTGAAGGATCCCACCGTTCCGCCGTCCGAACGCGTCCCCTCCGGAAAGAGGATGAGACTCTCGCCGCACGCGAGCGCCGCACGCAGGGGCGCAAGGGGGTTGTTCCGGGCGGAGATCTTCCGCCGCTCGATCAACACCGCGCGGAACACCCGCCGCGCGAGAAACCGCCGCAGAGGTCCGCCCTCCCAATAGTCGCGCGCCGCCACGGGGCGCGTCACGGCGCGCCATTCCGCCGGCAAGGCCGCCCAGATCAGCGGGGCATCGAGGTGACTCCCGTGATTGGCGAAGAAGACAACGGGCCGCTCCCGCGGAAGAGCCTCGGTCGGAACCGACCGGGTCCCCGTCGCCAAACGCAAAATCCACGCCAGTGCCGTCGGCAAAAGGGGGGTCGACCGCACCGGCGGTTCATCGCCGTCAACCGCTCCGTCGTCCACTGTCATAACCCGGAGAAAACTGTCGGAATTCGTCCTCCGCAAGAGGAACCTTCGACCCGCTGAGACTGCCCGGTATTCCTCCGTCCACCAAATCCAAGGACCAACGGTGCCAAACGATAAACCGCAGACTCACCCGGGCACCAACGGAGCGTTCTCTGTAGGCACCTCCAAGGCCCCCGCCCCTGAGCCGCGTCCTGCCACCGCAAGAGCCGTGTGCTTCAGCACATAGACAGGCCGCGTTCCGGGTGGTTTGCGCAAGCGCGAAAGCGCCGCCGCTCCCGCCCCCTCGCGCAGCCACGCCTCCGTCCCCAGCGCCTTCCCGCGCGTGAAGAAGCGCGCCCGCAGGCGCAGCAGCTCGTGCGCCTCCAGCTCGCCCCCCATAGACGCTGCCTCCGCAAGCACCGCAGGATCGATCCGCGACCCCGTCCCGTCGCGCTTCGACGCCGCCCCCTTCCCCAGCATCAGCAAACGGTACCGCGCCAAGGCGCCAGCCTCGTTGCCTTCACCCGGGAAACACCCCGCCAGCGCGCCCCGCAGCTCCGTGTCGCCCCCGCCCAGCGCCGCCGCATAACCGCTCCACCGGTAGTCCTCCGGCAGCGCCACCAGACCCGCCCGCACTGGATTCAAGTCAATATACGCCGCCACCAAGCCCACCAGCCAAGGCACATCCTGCACCAGCACGCTCGTGAAACGCTCCGCCCACAGTGTTCCCACCGTGTCATACGTCTTGTTGAACCACATCGTGTAGCGCTGACGCAGCGTGCGCATGAACTCCGATACGTTCCCCATGCGCGCCCGCAGCCGTTCGCGCAACCGCTCCGCCGTCTCCGGCGGGTCATGCGCCAGCGCGTGCGCCAGCCCCGGCGCGTCCAGTCCGCACCACATGGCCTTTGCCGTCCCATAGAGCGCGCTGAAGCGACGGACCAGCTCAGCGTCGTCACACGCCTTCGCCGCCGGATCGATGCGCACGAGGATATGGAAATGGTTCTGCAGGCAGCAGTAGGTGATCAGCTCCACCCCGCTGAAGGCCGCCGCACGGCGCAGCGCCCCCACCCACACCTCCCGCTGCACATCTGCCAGCAATCGCCGACGCTGCACCACACGCACAATTATATGATAGACACATACCTTATTGGATATGATTTTTTTTTCGCCCATAATTTACCTTTCGCTCAATGCTCAAAATCTCATATAGCTTTGAGATATTGACAAGGAGAAAATTGTGGGAAAATAGGCGTGGACGCTGGATCAATCCGCCTGCAGCCAGTAGCCGCGCAGGTATTCGCTCTCGGGGAAGTCGAGGCGCACGGGGTGGTCTGCGGGTTGGCGGGGCTCGCCGAGGATGGTGACGCTGCGGCGGGCATCGTGGGCGGCGTCGGCGAGGACGGAGCGGAAGAGCGCGCGGTCAACGGGCTGCGAACAGGTGTAGGTGGCAAGGATTCCGCCCGGCGAGAGGAGACGAAGAGCGCGGAGGTTGAGTTCTTTGTAGCCGCGCAAGGCCCCATCGAGCGCGGAACGGGACCGCGCGAAGGGCGGCGGATCGAGAATGATGAGGTCGAAGAGCCCGCGCTCCTCACGGTGTGCGGTAAAGAAATCAAACACATTGGCCGCCTCCGCGGTGATTGTCAGCCCGTTGCGTGCTGCATTGGCGCGGGCGTTCTCCACGGCCTCGGCGGAGCTGTCGATGGCGAGGACCGACGCTGCCCCGGATTTTGCGCAATGCAGGGCAAATCCCCCCTGATGGCAGAAAGCGTCGAGGACACGCCTCCCCTTCGCGAGAAAGCCGACGGCGGGGTGCTGCTCGCGTTGGTCGAGGTAGAATCCCGTTTTCTGGCCGCCCGTAAGGTCGAGGCGGAATTCGATTCCCTCGATTGAGAACCAACGGGACGGCACATCCGCCCCGGAGACGGTGGATACGTTCAAGTCGAGACCTTCCTGCCGCCGCACCGGCGTATCGTTGCGCCGGACTATCTCCGCCAAGTCCGGCAGGGACTGCAGGCAATCCACAATGGCGGGCAACAGGCGGTCAACAGCAAGCGTGAGCGCCTGCACGACAAGCACATCGTCGTATCGGTCCACAACCAGCCCCGGCAGGTCATCCGCCTCCGACCAAACGAGACGTCCATAGCGCACGGAAGGATCCCGCCGAGCGACCGCGGCCTCGATCCGTCCGGCAACAGTAGAATCATCCCACGGAACCCCGTTGTCGCGGGCGAAGCGCCGCCAGACCAACTTGGACCGGCTGTTGTATATGCCCGTGCCGAGGGGCCGGCGGCGCGGGTCGACGAGATCAACGGCAAGTCCGTTCACCGACTTCGGCAGTAGCGTTTCCACCTCGCCCGCGAACACCCACGGGTGGCCGTCGAGGACGCGCGGACGGCGCGGGCAACGCTTTAGAGAGAGGACCGGGTTGTTCATAGAATCATGTGGGGCGCGTCGCCCGCCAGAAAAAGTAGCCCGCAACGGCGAGCATTATGAGGTTGGGCAGAAGCGCCGAGTGCATCGGCGAAAGATAATCGGTGCCGAGAAAGCGGGTCGTGTTGACCGCAAGGTAGTAGACCACAAACAGCCCCAGCGACTTCGTGACCCCCACCATCGGATTGGTGCGGACCCCGGACACAGCGAAGGGAATGGCGAGAGCGACAATGATGAGAACCCCGAACGGATTGAAGAGGATCTCGTAGTATTGCCGGGCGTAATCAGCTACGCGCGCGTCTTCCTCCGGCGAGAGGGTCGTGATGATGCGCTGCAACTCGAAGAAGGAAAGGTCGCGGGGCCGCTTCTCCAGGAACTTCATCAGCTCCGGGTCCTCCGTGAAGTCCGGCAGCACCTTTTCTTCGAAAGCAATGCTCCGCACGGCATCTCCCGTCTCCTCGGAAAACAGCGTCTCGCGCCCGCGCAAGAGGACCCAGATCCCCGCAATATCGTCGAAGTATCCCTCGTTTGCGACTATGCGCCGCACCTCCCGTGCGCCTGAGTCGCGGATCTCCGAAATGGTCACACCATAGGCGCGGTAGGTCCGCTCGCTGAAGCGGTTCACAAACCACAGTCGTCCGTCAGCATGGTTATAGAACGTAAGGTTGTGGATAATACCGACGTCCTCCGTTGCCGCCAAGTCGATTTCCCGCTCGTAGCGGAGGTTGTCCCGCAGCGTGCGTGAACTCTCGACCGCATTCGGAATCCAGTCGGCGTTGAGGTAAAACAGCAGGAGGGCGAGAAACGCGCCCGCCGCCCAGAGCGAACGGGTGATGCGGAACAGACCCAACCCCGCGCAGCGCATCGCCGTGATCTCATGGTAGCGGTGCAACTGGCCGAGGGCGAAGAGGAGTGACACAAGCACGCTCAACGGAATGACATGCGGCAGATACGTCGGCAAGGTGAGCGCGTAATAGCGGATGATCTCCTCCGTTCCCGCACCGAAATCGAGGAGGTCGGGCAGGTTGCTCTGCACATCGTCGAGGACGAGCAACCCTTTTACCGCCAAGAGCGTGAGCGCGAAGACCTTCGCCCACTCCCGGAAAACGTACCTGTCGATTCGGCTGATCATGCGGCTGCTCAACGGGAAGGCGAATGCGCGCCTCCCCGTATTGTCCAACCATGCTGTGCGCCCGCGCCGTCCTTTGGCAAGCGCGCCGGGCAGGGAAGGTGCCGCACACAGAAATGCGGAAGCCCCGCAATTCCGGGCTGGTGTTCATCCGGATCTGCGCTAAACCTCCCCCGCTTCCATGGAAAAGCTGAACTTCGGATTCATCGGCGCGGGTCAAATCTCGGCGCACAGTGCCGGAAAGGTCAATGAGCACCCCCGCGCGCGGGTTCTCGCCGCGCATGACCTCAACGCGGACCGCCTGCGCGAACTCTGCGAGGCCAATGGCATCGAGCGCCGCTACGCCACACGCGAAGACCTCCTCGCCGACGGCGATATCGACGCGGTCTACATCGCTGTGCCCAACGCCTTCCACGCGCCCTTTGCCATCGAGGCCCTGCGCGCCGGCAAGCACGTCATCCTCGACAAACCGTTTGCCCTGAGCCTCGCCGAAGCCGACGAGGTTGTCGCCGCCGCGCGAGAGACCGGCAAGACTTTCACGCTCGGGATGAACCAGCGCTTCGGTTCCGGCGTGCAAAAGATCCGCGCGCTCGCCGGAACGGGCGTCTTCGGGGACATCTACCACGCCAAGGCCACCTGGCTGCGCCGCGAGGGTATCCCGCGTCTCGGCACATGGTTCGGCAACCGCGAGTTGGCGGGCGCGGGCTGTCTCTTCGACATCGGCGTTCACATGCTCGACGTGTGCCTCTACGTCATCGACAACTTCGACCCCGTCTCCGTCTCCGGCGCAACCTACACCAAGTTCGGCAACCGCGGTCTCGGCGAAGGCGGCTGGGGTCTGTCCGACCGGGCCAAGACGGAGTTCAACGTCGACGATTTCGCCTCCGCCCTAATCAAGTTTCGCAACGGCGCGACCGTCGCGCTGGACGTCGCGTGGGCCTGCCACATTGAGGGAAAAAACCGCATGGGCGCGGAGGTTTTCGGGACCGACGCCGGGGCAACGACCCATCCGCCGCGCGTCTTCCGCCGCAATCCCATCCGCGAAAACTACGAAGTCATCGACGACGTCCACGCCGCCATCCGCTATCCGCATGAGTGCCGGTTCGCCAACTTCATCAACCACCTTTGCAGCGGCGAGGAGCTGTGCGTGACGATCAACCAGGCCCTCGCCGTGCAGAAGATCCTCGACGCCATCGCCGCCTCCTGCGCCACCGGCCGCGAGGTGATCATCGGTGAATGAGCGGTAGACCAGTCCCCTTCAACCCTTCATCCCCGAAACCGCTTACACTATGAGTTCCACCACATCCCCCGCCCGTGATTTCGGCGTGCAGAGCTACTGTTTCCGAGAATTCAAGGACAATCCTACCGTCGCCCGCCTCGTGCGGGAGACCGGTCTCGACAAAATCGAGGTCTGCGCCGTCCACGCCGACTTCAACGATCCCGCGGCATGGAAGGAAGTCGTCCGCCAGTACAATGACGGCGGCGTTTCCATCATTTCCATCGGTGTGCAGACCTTCACCGGCGACGACCGCGAGGAAGCCTGGTTCGAATGCGCTGCAACCGCCGGCGCGCGGCACCTCTCGTGTCACTTTCAGGTGGACACCTACCTTCGGGCACTGCCGAAGGTCCGCCGCTGGGCGCGCGCCCACGGGATTCGCGTCGGCATCCACACGCACGGCGGCTACATGTTCGGCGGATCGCCGGACGTCATGCGCCACCTCATCGGTCTCGGTTCGCCGGAAATCGGCCTCTGCCTGGACACCGCGTGGGCATTGCAGATCGGTCCGGCGCGCGGCAACCCGGTGAACTGGGCGCGCGAATTCCGCGGGCATGTGACTGGCATCCACTACAAGGACTTCACCTTCGAAAGCAACGGTCAGTGGCAGGACACGGTCGTCGGCGACGGCAACCTTGATCTTCCTGCGCTCGTGCGGGAACTGGAGGGCGGCGGCTTTGACGGCATGGCCGTGCTCGAATACGAAGCCGACCCCGCCGATCCCGTTCCTGCCCTCAAGCGCTGCGTCGAGCGTATGCGGGCGATTGCGTGAGCCGCGGTCGCGCGAAAGATTTCGGGCTTTCGCGCGGCCCGGACCGACGGCCAGGAACGGCAGTCGGCTACGCTGTCGGTCCGCTCCACGGCGTGCCATGCCCGCTCGTGCCCGGTTCATTCGGGCGCCGCTCGCATGACCTGCGGCACCGATGCCTTAACCCCCGGACGGCAAAAAAAGGCCGGCCCCCGCGGGACCGGCCTTGAAAGGAATTGTCCGGTTTCTTGTCGCCGGACGCTGGTCAGGGCGCTCCCGTCTAGTAGCGGTAGTGCTCGGGCTTGAAGGGACCTTCCGGCTTCACGCCGATGTAGTCGGCCTGCTCCTTGGAAAGCTTCGTGAGCTTGGCACCGATCTTTTGGAGGTGCAGACGCGCCACTTCCTCGTCGAGTTGCTTTGGCAGGATGTAGACGCCGGGGGTGTACTTCTCCACTTGCTTCCAGAGTTCGATTTGGGCGAGTACCTGGTTGGTGAAGCTGTTCGACATGACAAAACTCGGGTGGCCGGTGGCGCAACCGAGATTCACGAGGCGGCCCTCCGCGAGCATGTAAATGCTTTTGCCCGAGGGGAAGGTGTATTTGTCGACCTGCGGCTTGATGTTGGTCTTCTTCACACCTTCGGCCTTGTCGATTTTAGAGATCTGGATCTCGTTATCGAAGTGACCGATATTGCACACGATGGCCTGGTCGGCCATTTTTTCCATGTGCTCAAAGCGGATGATATCCTTGTTGCCCGTGGTCGTGACGTAGATGTTGCCCCAGCCGAGCGTGTCCTCGATGGGCAGGACGCGGTGGCCCTCCATGGCCGCCTGCAACGCGCAGATCGGGTCGATTTCCGTGACGACGACCTGGGCGCCGTTGGCCTTGAGGGCGGCAGCGCAGCCCTTGCCGACATCGCCGTATCCGCAGACAACCGCCACCTTGCCGGAAATCATAACGTCTGTGGCGCGCTTGATGCCGTCGATGAGCGATTCGCGGCAACCGTAGAGGTTGTCGAATTTGCTCTTTGTGACCGAGTCGTTGACATTGATCGCGGGAACGAGAAGCGTGCCGGCCTTCTGGCGCTCGTAGAGACGGTGCACACCGGTGGTGGTCTCTTCCGAAACACCCTTCCAGTCCTTCACAACATTGTGCCAGTGGATCGGATCCTCGGACTTCACGCGCTTGAGGAGATTCTTGATGACGGCCTCTTCATCGCTCTCCGACTCGGTGTCGACCCAGTCGCTTCCATCCTCCAGTTCGTAGCCTTTGTGGATGAGGAGCGTGGCGTCGCCGCCGTCGTCGACGATGAGCTGCGGGCCGCGGCCGTCCGGCCACGTGAGGGCCTTGTAGGTGCACCACCAGTATTCTTCGAGCGTTTCACCCTTCCACGCGAAGACGGGCACGCCCGAAGCCGCGATGGCGGCGGCGGCGTGGTCCTGCGTGGAAAAAATGTTGCACGAGCACCAGCGCACATCGGCACCCAGCTCACGCAGGGTCTCGATGAGAACGGCGGTCTGCACCGTCATGTGGAGCGACCCCATGATGCGCACACCTGCGAGCGGCCGGTCGGCGGCATACTTCTCGCGGGTGGCCATGAGGCCGGGCATTTCATTTTCGGCGATTTCAATCTCGCGGCGCCCGAAATCGGCGAGCGAGATGTCCGCTACTTTGTAATCCTGTTCTGTGACTGTCTCTGTTGACATGTAAATATTGTTTTTAGTTTTCGTATTGTGATTCCGGCAGATCCGCGCCTCAGGCGGCGGAGGATGCCTTCAGGCCGGCGGCTTTGCTCAGTTCTTCGACCCGGTTTTCCTGTTCCCACGGGAGTTCCGCCTTGCCGAAGTGCCCGTAGTTAGTCGACTGGCGGTAGATCGGTCGCAACAAGTCGAGCTGGCGCACGATTTCCGCCGGCTTGAAGCCGAACACCTCGCTCACCGCGCGGGCGATAATCTCGTCTTCCACCTTCCCGGTGCCGAAGCTCTCAACGTGGATGGAGGTGGGATTCGGATAGCCGATCGCGTAAGCGACCTGCAGTTCGCAGATGTCCGCGAGGCCCGCGGCGACGATGTTTTTCGCCACCCAGCGGCACATGTAGGCGGCAGAGCGGTCGACCTTCGACGGGTCTTTGCCGGAGAAGGCACCACCGCCGTGGCGGCCCCAGCCCCCGTAGGTGTCGACGATGATCTTGCGGCCCGTCAGGCCCGCGTCACCCTGCGGCCCGCCGATGACAAACTTGCCCGTCGGGTTGATGAGGTATTCGGTCTTGTCGGAAATGAGGTCCGCCGGGAGCACTTCGGAGATGACCTTCTTCTTGATGAAATCGGAAAGCTCTTCGTAGGAAACAGACTCCGTGTGCTGCGTCGAGACAACGACGTTGTCGATGTGCGTCACTCCGTCATTTGCATAGTGGACGGCCACCTGGCTCTTCGCATCGGGGCGCAGAAAATCGACCTCGCGGTTCTTCCGTGCCTCGGCGAGGCGACGCAGGATGCGGTGCGCGAACATGATCGCTCCCGGCATGCGCTCGGGCGTCTCATTGCAGGCGTAGCCAAACATGATGCCTTGGTCGCCGGCGCCTTGCTCTTCCGTCGCCTTGTTTTCCGCCGCACGCGCATCCACCCCCTGGGCGATGTCGGGCGACTGCTTCGTCAGGTAGTTGACGATAAAGACATCGTCCGCGTGGAAGACATCGTCATCGCGGCCGTCCACGTAGCCGATCTCGCGGATGGCGTCGCGCACGACTTCGTTGACGTCGAACTTGGCCTTGGTCGTGATCTCGCCCGCGAGCGTCACAATATTGCTCTTCACGAGCGTCTCGCACGCCACGCGGCTGTGCGGATCCTGCGCAAGACAGGCGTCAAGGATGCTGTCCGATATGAAATCGGCAACCTTGTCCGGATGGCCTTCCGCCACCGACTCCGAGGAAAACTTGAATTCTTTCAGCATAAGCCTCCCAAAAAGAACCCGGTTCCACCGCTTTGCAAGGGGAAACATCAACGTATCCGGATTTTTTGATGGGTTGCGCGGCCGGTGCCGGTGGTGGTTTTCCGCCGAAGAATGAATCCAACGTCGGCCGATTCGCGTATTTACCGTTGTCGAAGGGGGCTGAATCACCCAGACACTAGACAATACGAATTCAGATGAACCGGATTCCCATGCCTATTCCCCCCCGTGGCGCACGCGTCCTGCTGTGCTTCGCCTGCCTCGGAACCACCGTGCTCAGCGGCGGCGGGTTGTCCGTGGACACCTCCGACCGCGAAGCCGTACGCCAGTTTTACCGCAGTGTTTACTATGCTTCGGAAGGTGGTGAGATGGACTGGACCGGCACCTACAGCATCGGTCTCTCGGATCCCGCCGGATCCATCTCGCCGGAGTGGACGGAGGCCACCCGGCTCCGGGTGAACTTCTTCCGCGCCATGGCGGGGACTCCTGGATGGGTTGAGTTCTCGCCCGCGCGGAACGTCGCCGCCCAGGACGCCGCGCTCATGGTCAGCGTGAAGCAGTCGACCCTCGGCTCCTCGGAGTCATGGAATCCACACGAGCCGGACCTCACATGGCCGTTTTACACGCCGGACGGCGCGGACGCTGCGAGTAAAGGCAACATTGCCCTCGGTCCCGTGGGCGCTGCCGCCGTTACCTCATACATGCGCGACTCGGGAAACAACCCCCGTGTCGGCCACCGCCGCTGGCTGTTGCATCCGCCGCACCGAGAAATGGGCACAGGCGACGTTCCCGGCAGCGAGGCACACCTCCCCGCCAACGTCCTGTGGGTCCTCGACGGAAACACAACCGCTCCCTACCCTGCTTTGCGCGACAACTTCGTCGCATGGCCGCCGCCGGGCTACGTGCCGCACACACTCGTCTACCCCCGCTGGTCATTTGCCGCCGAAGGCGCCGACTTCTCAGACGCTTCGGTATCGGTGACACGCGACGGCGCGCCGTTTCCCGTCACCATTGAGCACCGCCCCGGTCCGGCCGCTCCCGGCGCCCACCTCGTGTGGCATCCGGACGGTATCCAGCCCGAAGCCCGATTCCTCGACTTCCTCGAATCAGCACAGGAGAGGACATTCAAAGTGACCATCAGCGGCGTGGCCGGTGCCGCGCAAAGCGAATACACCTACACCACCAGGGTATTCGATCCCTACAGACCGACGGAGCCGCGCCACCTCGCCCGTGTGCGCGGGGAAGACCATCTCTGGAGCGAATCGCACAACTCTGTATCGGTCCGCGTTCCGTCTTTCGCCGACGGAAGGCGCCTGCGCGAACTCTCCTTCCGGACGGCAACATGGATCGATGACGCATCCTCCGGCGACCGCTACCACTTCGACGTTTCCGAAGGCGAGCCCATCGTCCCCTTCCCCGGAGCGCGCGGCGGCTCGGTCATTCTTCTCGGTCATCCGGATTACGCGCGAGCGGGGCAATCCGAGGTCGCGGGACTCAAAACCATGCTGATGCCCGATCCCGGGGCCACGCTACACCTCCGTCACCAACTCACGTATGCCACCCGCAACCAGGTTGCGTTGATTGAGGTGTCCACCGATCCGGACAAGAATGTTTGGGAGGCCGTTTGGTCCATGCGCGGCACCGCCGCCACCGCTGCCGAAAGCGAACTGATGGACACCTTCGAAGAAATCGACGTCCACCTTGAGGGCTATGAAGAGCGAACGCTCTACCTCCGCTTCCGCTACCTCCTTGACCCCGTGCCCGGATCGCAGAACGTGGAGTACGCGCCCCGGATCGACACCGAGGGAAACCCCACTGTCGGCTGGGCCATCGACGAGGTGCGCCTTTTCAATATCGCCGAGGTCGAGGTCGTCGGGACCCACGACGCAGGACTCGGCGAATACTTCCACTACAAGCCGGAGCAAGGCGGCGTCATCCTCCTGCAGGCTGGTGCCACCGCGTTCGGAGGCCTTCCGCTGGAATGGGGCCGGGTCCGCTCATTCACTGTCTGGAGCGGAGAAGGGCATCCGTTTGTCGGCCACTCGCCGGCGGACTCAGTCAATGACGGCCACTGGTATTCCACGCCCGTCGGCAATGTTCTGGCCGGAATGTGGACGCAAGAACAACCATGGGTCTACAGCGACGTTCACGGGTTCATCCATGTCACCGGAAAGGACGAGGCCTACCTCCTCTACGATGTTGGCATCGGCTCGTGGTTGCATGTTCATCCGGAAAACCCGCAGTGGTTCTTCCACTACGGACAAGGCGTATGGCTCTACTTGTCCATGGATACCCGTGCTCCGGAGAGACACTTCTTCCTGCCGCACGTCCCCGACGTTTGGGCAGGATCCGCCACCGACAAATGGATTCATGAACGAGACCTCTGACCCCGGCAAACATCCGTCCGCAGGCGCCGCCGACACGCTGTCCGGCCTCTCCGCGCGCTACCTCACTGCCTGCGACCGCCTCGTCGCAGAAACCGTTTCGACCAACGCCGCCGCCCTCCGTGCCATCGGCGAAGCTATCGGACAGTCGCTCGCGCAAGGCGGTGTCCTCCATGTCTTCGGCAGCGGACACTCCGGCATCGTCGCCCGCGAAATCGTCCACCGCGCGGGCGGGCTGGTACCCGTGAGCGCTATCGTCGACCCCGGCGGCGGGTGGGCCGAAGTTGTGCCCGGCTACGGCGAAAAACTTTTCGAACGCTATGCATGGCAGTTCGGCTTCAAACCTGGCGAAGTCGCCCTCGTAATCTCCAACTCGGGCAAAAATCCGAGCCCGCTCGAAGTCGCCCTCGGAGCAAAAGCGGCCGGTGGTATCGTCGGCGGGATCACCAGCCTGCGCATGTCGGAATCCACCGCGAGCGCCCACCCCTCCGGCAAACGCCTCTTTGAAATCGCAGACCATGTGCTCGACAACCGCACACCGCCGGGCGACGCGGCCCTCGCTGTCGGAAACGCCGGCCTCAAAACCGCTCCCCTCTCCACCGTCTCCGGCTGCCTCCTTCTCAACCTCGCGGTCCTCGAAGCCATCGCATGGATGGAAGAGGCCGGACACGCCCCCCCCCTGCTGCGCAGCGTCAACCTCCCCGGCGGGCGCGAACACAACAACCGCCTCTCTGAAAAATACCGGGGACGCCTCAGCCGCCCCCTCTGATCCCCGCCCTTCGCTACTTCGACGGTCCCCAGCGGTGACTGAAGGGATAGTAGATGAAGAAGGCGCGGCCGACCATGGCATGTTTCGGGACGAAACCCCACTGGCGGCTGTCCGCGCTGTTCGGTGAGTTGTCGCCGAGCACGAAAAAGTGGTCTTCGGGTACGTTTATGGGCCGGGCACCGCCGTAACGCGCCGCGCTCATACGGACGTAGCCGGCGTATTCCCCCGCCTGCTCGGCATTGAGAGCGAAGGCCGCCGCACCCTCAATAGGCTCGCCGTTGCGCAGGAGCGCGGGCGGCTCAATGCGCAGGGTGTCGCCGGGCTCGCCGGCGAGACGCTTGATGTAGTACTTGCCGCGTTCGCCGTGCGACATGAGTTCAATGTCGTCTGTCAGGAAGACGACCGGGTGCCCTACCTGGGGGCGGATAAAGTGGTAGCTCATGCGGTCGACGAAGAGCTGGTCGCCCGTGAGGATATCGAAGGCAAAGGCGAACTCGCCCGCCTCGAAGTGGCGGCCCGTGCGGAGGACGCGCCCGTGGCGCGGATCGTCGGTGATGCCCGCGCCGTTCGAAGCGAGCGAACGGACAAGGTCTTCGATGGGAAAGTCCGTCGGCACATGCAACTCGATCGGATCCTCGCCGATGTAGAAAGTGTAGACCGCTTTCACCCCCGGCAGGATGAACCATTGCCGCCCGCGCTCGGGGCGGCCCCGGATGTTGGGGTGGATCGAAGGAACCCCGGAGATCGTCAGCGGAACAAGCAACTCGCCGCTGTCGGGAGCGTCGAAGGAACGGTGCCCGGCCCCGAGCTGGAGGGTGCGGAAGGCACGGAAGGCGCGGTTGGGTTGCTCCTCCGCTTCAAGATAAAGTTTCGTCGTGATCCCGTTGTAAGTGGGATACATCGAATTGGTCGGGATCTTGAAGGGCTGGAAAAGGAAAGTGCGGATAGCGATGACGACGAGCGCGGCAACCAAGACCATCTCCACGTTTTCCGCCCAGAAAGTGCGCGGAAAAAACGATCCCCCCGTCTGCCGCAGGACCGGCTCAAGGGCTTCGCAACTGCGGTTCAGTTCCTCCACAGGAGCCTTCCGTTTGAGCTGCCCGCGCAGCTCCTCGATCCCCGACTCAAGACGCTCGCGCGGTTTTTCGTCGAGAATGTCGCGGCGGTAGGCGTGGATTTTCTGGGCAAGGCGAAGCCAGTCGCGCGCCTGGCGGCGGGCATTGGACTCTTTGGATCGCAAAAATGAAAACACCGGGAATCAGCTGGTTGATTTGAGAATATCGACAAAAGCTTCCTGCGGGATGGATACCTTGCCCACCTGCTTCATGCGCTTTTTGCCTTCTTTTTGTTTTTCGAGAAGCTTGCGCTTCCGCGTGATGTCGCCCCCGTAGCACTTCGCGGTGACATCCTTGCGCAGCGCGCCGACAGTCTCGCGGGCCACCACCTTGCCTCCCACGGCAGCCTGGATGGCTACCTTGAAAAGCTGGCGCGGAAGAATGTCGCGCAGCTTGCTGCAGAGCATGCGTCCCTTACCCTCCGCCTTGTCCGTATGCACGATGCTGGAGAACGCGTCCACCGGCTCACCGTTCACAAGAATGTCGAGCTTCACGAGCTTGGCGGTTTGGTAGCCCGTGATCTCGTAGTCCATCGAACCGTAGCCCTTCGTGATGCTCTTAAGGCGGTCGTTGAAGTCGACAAGGATTTCGTTGAGCGGCAAATTCGCGACGAGCATGACGCGCGTGCCGTCGATTGTCTCGGTGTGGTCGATGATGCCGCGCTTCTCCATGACGAGGGCAAGAATGTCGCCGATGGAATCGTTGGGAAGGTGGATGGTGGCGCGGATCGTGGGCTCCTCGATGTGGTCGATCTCGCTCGGATCCGGCAGGTGCACGGGATTCTGCACCTGCACCAAATCGCCGTCGCTCTTTGTCACACGGTAGACAACGCTCGGATAGGTGGAAATGATGTCGAGGTCGTATTCGCGGCGGATCCGCTCCGTAACAATCTCCATGTGAAGGAGCCCGAGAAACCCGCAGCGGAACCCGAACCCGAGGGCCACGGAACTCTCCGGCTGGTAAACAAAGGCGGCGTCGTTGAGGCGCAGCTTGCCCATGCTCACCTTCAGTTTCTCATAATCCGAGGTATCGATGGGGTAGAGACCCGAGAAAACCATCGGCTGAACCTCTTTGTAGCCGGGCAACATCTCCTCCGCCGGAGCACCCGTCGCGGTGATGGTGTCCCCCAGCCGGATGTCCGCAACCTCCTTGATACTCGTCACCACGTAACCGACACTACCGGGATCAAGGGTCGCGCAGGGGCGCATCTTCGGCGAAAATATCCCGACCTCCTTTACCTCAGTCTTCGTGCCGTCGCTCATGAGGAGGATGGAGTCGCCCCGTTTCACACTCCCGGAAAAGACGCGCACATAGCAGATAACGCCCTTGTAGCTGTCGTAAATGCAGTCGAAAATAAGCGCACGGGTGGCCGGGTAATCAGCCCAGCGCGGCGCGGGCATGCGGGTGAGGACGGCATCGAGAATCTCCGGAATACCTTTGCCGACCTTTGCACTGGCAAGAATGGCTTCGTCCGCTGGGATGGCGAGAATCTCTTCGAGCTGGTGCTTCACCTTTTCGACATCGGCCCCGGGAAGGTCGATCTTGTTAATGACCGGGATGATGACCATGTCCTGGCGGATCGCCAGCTGGCAGTTGGCCACAGTCTGTGCCTCGATACCCTGCGCGGCGTCGACAAGGAGCAACGCTCCCTCGCAGGCCGCGAGACTGCGAGAGACCTCGTAGGAAAAGTCCACGTGGCCGGGTGTGTCGATGAGGTTGAGCCGCCACTCCGTGCCGTCGGGATCGAAGTAGGCGAGCGTCACCGGGTGGCTCTTGATCGTTATCCCACGCTCGCGCTCGAGGTCCATCGAGTCGAGGAGCTGCTCCTTCATATCGCGCGTCTGCACGGTGTGCGTCACCTCCAGCAACCGGTCGGAAAGGGTCGTCTTCCCGTGGTCGATGTGTGCGATGATGCAAAAGTTACGTATTTTCGAAAGTTCGGGCATACCGGTGCGGTGCGGAACTACAGGGAAAGATCGTCGTACTCCTGGACGGAGGTCACGGTGAGAGCGCGGTCGATGCGGCGGGCGAGCCCCGCGAGCACACCACCGGGCCCGAACTCATAGAATCGCTGAAAACCAAGGGCCGACGCACTGCGCATGCACTCCTCCCATCGCACGCTCGACACCACCTGTTCTACAAGGCAATGCCGGATTTCGGCGGGATCGGAGACAGCTCTTCCCGTGACATTAGAGAACACCTTGAAGTCCGGCGTGCGGATCTCCACGTCGGCGAGGAACGCCTCGAACGCGCGGCGCGCGGGCTCCATGAGACGGCTATGGTAGGCCCCGGCGACATTCAGGGGAATTACCATCTTGAAAACACCACCGGCCTTCGCGTCGGCGACAGCATCTTCCACTTTGGCGCGCTCGCCCGAAATCACGATCTGGCCCGGGCAGTTGAGGTTCGCCATGTCGACATCATGGGCCGCGCACAGTTCCTGCGCCGCCTTCGGGGATCCGCCGATCAGCGAGGCCATTGTGCCCTCGCTCGCCTCGCAGGCCTCCTGCATGAGGCGCCCGCGCTCGGCCACCACGCGCAGGCCCGTCTCAAAGTCAAACGCCCCCGCCGCCGTCAGCGCCGTCAACTCGCCAAGACTCAGCCCCAGAGCGGCCTTCGCGCCGTTGAGTTTGCCCGCCGCCTCCAGTTCCGCATAAAGCGCGTACCCGTGCACAAACAAAGCAGGCTGGCACACCCGCGTCTCCGTGAGCTTCGCATCCGGTCCGTCGAACGAATACTCCGTCAAGGGCCAGCCAAGGGCCGCGTCCGCCGCCGCATACAGCTCACGCGCCCGCGCCGAATGCTCATGGAGGCTTCGCCCCATGCCCACCTTCTGGGCACCCTGCCCTGAAAACAGCAATCCTACTGACATAAGCGCCCCACTAAAGGCCGCCCCCCTCCGGAAATCAACCGCTATCTCCCTCAACCCGCAGCACCGCGCCCTCGTCAAATAATTTTTCTACGGGTTGTATATTTTGTCAACAAATTTAACTGAGGCATAGATTTTTCGGTCAAGTATTTTAAGTCAGCTTCAGATTTTATGAGATTCATAACTCCGGAAAATATATTTGCCGAATCCGGAAGCGCTACCGATTGCCGCGCGTAGGCTTTGCCTTGCTCCCGTGCACCGCCGGGGCAATAGGTAACCTTTCATGGAAGAACATTGCGTTGTCATCTCGGGTTGCACGCGCGGGCTCGGGCTCAGCATGTCGAGGGAGTTCGCCGCGGGGGGATACGCGGTGGCCGGTTTCGGGCGAAATGAGGCAGCCCTCGCCGGATTGCGGGAGTCCCTCGGGCCGCAGCACCTTTTCGAGGCGCTCGACGTCACCGACGATGCAGCCGTCAAGCGCTTTGCCGACATGGTCCTCGACCGCTTCGGCCCGCCCGCCTATGTCATCAACAACGCCGCCGTCATCAACACCCCGGCCCCGATATGGGAGGTCTCCGACGACGCCATGGCGGATCTCCTCGCGGTGAACATCAAGGGGACCGTCTCAGTCATGCGGCAGTTCCTGCCCGCTCTCAACGCCGCCGGGCGGGGCGTGGTCGTCAACTTCAGTTCGGGCTGGGGTCGCTCGACCTCACCGGAAGTCGCCCCCTACTGCGCCTCCAAGTGGGCCATTGAGGGGCTCTCCAAGGCGGTCGCCAAAGAGGTTGCGGCGGGCGTCTCCGTCGTCGCCCTGAATCCGGGTATCATCGACACGGAAATGCTCCGCGAAGCCTTCGGCGACAGCGCCTCCGCCTACGACGATGCCGAAACGTGGGCCAAACGCGCCGTTCCCCGCATTCTTCGCCTCGGTCCCGCCGACAACGGGGCGAGCGCATCGGTGGATTGACGGAAGCATGTGCTCGGCGTTGGTCGGCTGGGGAGCGAACGGTAATCGGGTAGTCCGACAGCGCTCTCCAAGGCGGCGAAGATTCACCGCATTCCACGGCGGGCTCCGCCTGCGGCGGCAAAGCGCGGAGCGCCTGTGACTGCGGCGGGGACCGCCGCCCTATTGCGACATGCACGGCATTCGACTCTCTGTGCAAACAGGGAGGCCCGCCGTAGCCGACTGCCATCTTGGCGGTCGGTCCGGAGGTGTGGGAAAGCCCGCGTCCGGAGCTTGCAGTCCGCGCCACGAAAGGCACCCTTCAAGGAAAAGTCTATTTCACCGGAACCACCGTAATCCCTCCGTCAATCCACTTCCGCCCATGATCACTCGCAAAATCGGCAAACTCCTGCGCGGCAACGCCTCCCGCGCGCAGATCACCACTGCCGCGACACTCGGCGCGCTGCTCGGCTTCACGCCGGGATTCGTCCAGGCACCGGGCTGGAACTTCCTGCTCCTCTGCCTCCTCGTCCTCCTCAATGTGAATCTCTTTCTCGCGGGCATGACGGCACTGGCGGCGGGCCTGCTCTACCTCATTCTCCTGCCCGTCCTATTCCAGTTGGGGATTTTTCTTCTCGAAGGCCCGCTCAGCGGCATCTTCGCCCTCCTCGCCAACGCTCCGGTGACGGCGTGGTTTGGCTTCGAATATTACGTGATGCCCGCGGGCGTCCTCTTCGGGCTGGCCCTCGGCGTCAGCGTCGGCGTCGCCGTTTATGGACGCCTCCGCGCCTTCCGGCAGAAAATGGCGAGTGTCTCAAAGGACTCCGAACGCTACAAAAAGTGGACCGCCCGTCGATCCGTGCGCATCTTTGCGTGGATCGTCTTCGGCGGCCTCGAGGGAAAAAAGAGCTGGGAAGAACTCGCCGCCGCGACGAAAGGCGGCCCCGCCGTCCGCCCGCTCGGGGTCGCCCTTGTCGCGCTGCTCGCCTTCCTCCTTATCGTCACCTACATCTTTCTCGACGAACTGGTCCTCACCGAGCTGGCGCGCTCCGGCCTGCAACGCGCCAACGGCGCGACGGTCGACCTCGAACGCCTCGAGTTCTCCGCCGTCGATTCGCGCATTGCGCTGCACGGACTCGCCATGGCGGACCCCAACGCTCTCGACACCGACCGCTTCCGCGCCGAGCGCGTCCTCGCCGAAGTCGACGGCATGAGCATCCTCGCTCGCAAGGTGGGGCTGCGCCGTGTCGAAGCGATCAATGCCTCCGTCGGCGAAGAACGCCGCCTGCCGGGTCGCACCGTCGGGCGCGATCCGGGCGCACCGCGCGAGCGCCCGATCCAATTGCCCGAATCCGTCGACCTCGAAGAAGTCCTCGCGCAGGCCCGCCTGTGGCGCGAGCGCTTGCAGCGCGCCTCGGAGATTCTCGAACGTGTCGGCGGATCGCCGGAGCCCGATGAAGAAGTGGACGACGACCAATTGTCATGGCGCGAAAACCTCGCCCAGCGCGCCGCTGAACGCGGCTACGCCTATGTCACCTCCGAGTCGATCATCCGCCGCGCGCCGCGACTGCGTGTCGACGAGGTTCTGAGCGAAGGCGTGCGCGTTGCGCAGCTCCCCGACGAGCGTCTGCGCATCACCGGCAACAATCTCTCCACCCACCCCCGGCTTCTCGACGAAGCACCCTCGCTGCGCGTCGAGAGCCAGACCGGGCGCTTCGCCATCGACCTGCGCGGCGGTGCGCTCGCCGCCGGTGCCGGAGGCAACCGCCTCGAAGCCCACCTCAACGACCTCCCCGTCGACACCGTCGCCGGCATGCTCTCCGACCCGGGCAACTTCCCCTTTTCCGGCGGCCATTTCGACGTCCGCACGACCGGCACATGGCGCGGGTCAAGCGTCGACCTACCCCTCGAAATCACCGCCGTAGACACCACTGCGCGTCTCCTCGGCCAGTCGTCAAACATCTCGCGCACGACCTTTCCCATGCGCATTGCCGGTCCGCTCGCCAGCCCAAGCGTGCAGATTCCCTCCGACGCCCTCCAGTCCGCTTTACGCGACGCCGCCACCGGCCGCCTCCGCGACGAACTGGGCCGCCAGCTCGAAGGGCGCCTTGGCGACGGCGACGAAAACGGCGGCGGACTCCTCGACCGTGTCCCCTTTCCCCGCCGCCGGAGCGGCGAAGATTGAAGGCGGCCCTCGAAGCGCAGAAAGTCCCGGCGCATCCGGACCCGACCGGTGCGCCCGACCACAGCGGTGTTCGACGCTCCGAATCATCGTTGCCAAATGGAATCGACGCGTTGTCATCGGAGTAAAGACGCATAACACCGCAACATGAAATCCAAGACCCCGAAAAAAACCGCCGAAACGAGGCGGTCGGCCCTCGCGCGGAAAGTCCGCCGTAACCTCCGCAACTTACGCGGCTTTTGGGAGGAAAAGATTTGGGAGCCAAAGGCCATTGAAGACAGCAGCCGGTGGGGCACGTGGATGCGGTGGATGCGCGTGGCCTTCATTACGTGGGACGGACTCATGACCAACCGCCTCTTCTCCCGCGCGGCGTCCCTCAGCTATTCCTCGCTTATCGGGCTCGGGCCCCTCATCGCCATGGTGGTGCTGCTCTCGGGCACATTTCTAAGCGGTGACGCGGAGTCGCAGATCAAGCGGATGCTCCTCTTTGTCGCGCCCACTCTGCAGGAATACATAACGCTCGACGAAGCCGGCCGCACGATCCCGTCCGCGGATGAGGAAGAGGTCTATGTCACAGCCCTCGACGAACTAATCAGCCAGATCGTCGCAGGCGCGGAAGCCACAATCCAGCAAATTGACACAGGCGGCTCACAGACCTTCGGCCTCATCGGATTGCTTATCCTCGTTTTCATCGCCATCCAGCTCCTCACCGCCGTCGAAACCACCCTCAACGCCATCTGGGGAACGCGTTCGGGCCGCGCGTGGGGACAGCGCATCGTCTCCTACTGGACCTTCATAAGCCTCGGCGCCGTCCTCGGCCTCGGGGGCACCGCCCTCCTCTCCGCCTCCGCCATGGCCAACCTGTTTGAGGTCGTGCCCTTCGGCGACGCGCTCACGCGCCTCTTTGTCCTCGCCTCGCCACTGCTTGGCTTCGGCATGATCACCCTTCTCCTCACCGCCTTCTACACCTACTTTCCCAATGCCAACGTGCAGGTGCGCCCCGCCTTTATCGGCGCCGTCGTCGTCGCCGTCCTGCTCTTTCTCAACAACTACCTTTCCATTCTCTACGTCGGGCAGGTCCTGCGCCTGCAGAGCCTCTACGGCTCGGTCGGCATCATCCCCGTGCTCATGCTCGGGCTCTACTTTTTCTGGGTTTTCGTACTCCTCGGCGGCCAACTCAGCTACGCCGTGCAGAACGTCAACTTCCTCTCCCGCCGCGAAGCATGGTCACAGGTCAGCGCCCGCACGCAGGAGACCCTCACCCTCGCCGCCTTCCTCGTCATCGCGCGCGAGTTCACTGCGCAGCGCCCGCCGCCCTCCGCCGCGCAGCTCAGCGAGCGCATGCGCGTGCCCGGCAACGTCCTCAACGAATCCCTCAACCTCCTCACCGACATCGGCTGGATCACCCCCACACCCGTCCTCACCGACGACAGCAACGAAGAACTCTGCTACCAGCCCGCCAAACCCCTCAAACGCCTGACCCTCGCCCGCTTCCACGCCGCCTTCGAGGACTTCGGCAATTCCGGCGGCATCGAGTTTATCGAGCACATCGACCCCCTCATCACCCACTACCGCGACGGCCTCGAAGCCGGCCTCGGCGAACAACTCGGCCACCGCTCCCTCGACGACCTCTTCGCCGAAACCGCCCAAGACGAAGACTCCCCCGCCGAAAACGACGGCGATACAGAGCAAAAGCAGACTTGACACCGCCCTTCCGCACACTGAACCTCACTCGCTTTCCCGCGTCACTCCGCGGGGCCGACGGGCTCAGGTGGTGAAATTGGTAGACACGCTGTCTTCAGGCGGCAGTGCCTTCGGGTGTGGGGGTTCGAGTCCCCCCCTGAGCACCATCGCGATGCGGATCGTCTTTGGCCGCCGCCCCCGCCGCTTTAGACCGGGGTGTGCCTGCGGTAACTCCGCCGCGGATCCTCAGTGGCGAAGGGTATCCTCAAGGAAGGCATCGAGTCGCTCCAGCTTCGCGCGGAGATCGTTCACCCATGCGTCGCCGTAGGCCTTGCGCAGCCGCTGCTCCAAGGCGCGGCTCTGCCGGGAAAGGTGGCGTACCGCGGTCACGCCCTGCTTCGTCGCGAAGACGAGTTTTGCCCGCCCGTCCGCAGGGTCCGGCCGCAACTCGACATACCCGCGCCGCGCCAGGACGTCGACAAGGTAGCCCATGCTTTGCTTCGTGATTCCCGCTTCCGCCGCGAGGTCGGAGATGCGGCTGCCCCCCGGCGCGACGTTGCGGAACACCGCACTGTGCGCGGGCGTGATGTGCGGATGCCCGCCGCGCGCCAACTCCTCGTAGAACCGCTCCCGTATGCGCCGGTAGGGCCGCCGCAGGAGCGTGCCGAGACGGATGGCGGGGGCGGGGTATTTCTTCTTATGTGTAGGCATGGTTTTTTTTCCTTGCATATAGTCAGATACTCTGTCAATTTTAGACAGATAATATTCCTATTATGAACACTGTCCAGTCTCCTGATTGCAGCGTCCTGAATGTTTTCGGCGTCGACGTGCGTATCCTCTCCGAAAGCCGCGATCCCGCCGACAGCCATGTCGTCACGCGCCTTGACTGCGCGCCCGGCATCGGCGCGCCGCCGCACCGCCACGCCGAGCGCGAGGCCTTCTACATTCTCAGCGGAGAGGTCACGCTCACGGTCGACGGCAGCGACAGAGTCCTGCGCGCGGGCGACTTCCTCCAAGTCGAACCGGATACGCCCCACCATTTCCGCAACTCAGGCGGGGACACCGCGCGCATCATCAACCTCTCGCAACCCGCCGGACACGGCGACTTCTTCCGAGCCGCACACGCCCTCCACGCGAGCGGTCGCTTCACGCCGGAGAACGCCGTTGTCGTAAGCCGAGAACACGGTATCGAAATTCTTCGTGCACCGGGCACCTGACGCCCGCGAAGGCCGCACGATCTTCTGTCTCCGGGAGTGAGCGGGAATGCCCGTCATGGAGAATGTTTAACAAAACTATTGACCTAATTTTCGCGGACGCGGAGGCTTCGCGCCATGCTGTCGCCCGTCTATCCCACCCGTCTCGCCCGCAATTCCAGTTCCATTTCATCGACGACCTGAAGCCGTGGGTCCTGGAGATGACGCTGCTCTTCCTCGAAGAAACCGCCGTTGGTCCGCCGCCGGACGAACCCATTCTCGACATCGTCGTCTACGAACGCGCTCTCCAACGCGGTCATGCCGTCGGCGAACTCGAAACCGCCGACGAGCAGATCAGTGCCTTCGACTCGGTTCCCTTTTCACTCCAGATCGAGTCGCTCGTGGATACGTTTGCAGCGATCGAAGAAGGATCGACCATGAAGACGACGATCCCATCGAGGAACTCATCCTCGCCTACCTCAGCGGAGATGAGAACGTTCTCACCGCCGCGCTTTTCGAGGACGACGACGCGCTGCCACCGGAAGTCTTCGAAGCGCTCTTTCTACGCCGCAACGAGACCATGGCGCGTCGCATGGACGGCAAGATGCGCGACAACCCGCAGCACGCCTTCTATTTCGCTGTCGGCGTCGGCCACTACGTGGGCGCGGGTTCCATCAACGAAATGCTCGTAGCCAAGGGCCACCGCCTCACCCGCGTGCAAAGCAACGACTGGCCGTGGCGGATCGACGGAGGTTGAAACGGTGCCAAGCGCTTCCATTGAAACGGTGCCAAACGCATCTAAAACCACTTGACAGTTGGTGTTCTCGTTTTTCCATGAAACCTCATATGAAGACAATGCTTACCCGTGCTTTTGCTGCACCCACCCTTCTTGCTCTCCTCCTGACCGGATGCGGAACCTCGCACCAAGTCGGCAGTGTCGACCCGGAAACCGGTCGACTGCGCACCGATGCGACAATGGGCGTTGGCACAGCGTCCGCAACCGTTGTGAAGAGCGAGCCGGTAAACCTCGATGACTTCGGCTCACGCATATTCGTCCATGGCGCGGAGTTCTACGTCCAGCAAACGCGGGAACTCGCGCTGTTTGATACGGTCATTGAACCCGACGAAATGGAACGCATTGTCGTGCGCGAACGGTTAGGAGACCGGGTATCCTCCGTGCATACCCTGATCGGGTGGAACCAACTCGCCGAACACTATGGACCTTTCCTTGTCCTCAAGCCGGATGTGCGGCGCGACGGCAATCGCCGCTACCTTCAGCTAAAAGCCATCGATCCAGGCACCGGCGACGAACTTTTTCTCGCCGAGCGGCATATGGATTTCGCGTGGACCGGCGTCACGGATCAAAATACCCGCTATCCCCTGTTCAATGCCTTCATCGACTGGCTTGAGTTAAACCAGTAATCACCGGACACAGGGATCCGGACAACAAAACTCCAGGCGCGTCGCGCAGCATCCGAAAAAGCCGTCTCCCTGTTGCGGTTACCTCGCTTGCGTGGCAGGAAGAAACAGTGTTGTGTCGACGATACATCCGGTTCTTGACGGGAGTTGTGTGCCTGCTGTGTCTCTCCATGACATGCGGCGCAGTTGCCGGCGAAATCCCCCGCTTCACGGACGAAGGCTTCCGCGTGCCGCAACCGGGGCGGGAGTTCACCTTTCCGCACGCCCACGGCGGGCATCCCGACTACAAGATCGAGTGGTGGTACCTCACCGGCCATCTCTTCGGTGAAGACAGGCGTCGCTTCGGCTTTCAAGCCACCTTCTTCCGCGTCGGCGCACGGCCTCCGGGCGAAGAACCGGCTTTCGCCTCGGCGGCGTTCGGCGACGGAGAGCTGCACATGGCGCACATGGCCGTCATCGACGAGGCGGGCGGGCGCTTCGTGCACGAGGAGCGCCTCAATCGGGACGGCGCGCAAGCCCGCGCCTCCGCCGAAACCCTCGACGTGCGCAACGGCAACTGGACCCTGCGTATGGAAGATCCCGATACGGAGCGCATGCGCCTTCGCTTCACCGTGCGCGGCGGCCTCCTCGCCGACCTCACCCTCACCCCGGAAAAACCGCTCACAATCTTCGGCGAAGACGGCACCTCCCGCAAGGGCACCGCACCGACAGCCCGTAGCTACTACCTCACCTTTACCCGCCTCGCGGCGGAAGGCACACTGGAGACCGATGGCGAACGCCACACCGTCGAGGGCGTCGCGTGGATGGACCACGAAATCGCGAGCGAGCAACTCAGCCCCGACCTCGAAGGCTGGGACTGGACAGCGATCCACCTCTTCGACGGTCGTGAAATCAAAGCCTACGTTCTCCGCCGCCCCGACGGCAGCCCCGACCCCTTTTCCTCATGGATGTGGATCGACGAATCCGGCACCGTCACCTACCTCGGCGCGGATGACTTTACATGGACAGCCGAACGCACCTGGACCAGCCCGGAATCCGGCACCGCCTACCCCGTCGAGGTCACCCTCGCCGCCCCCGACCCCGCCGCCGACGGGGAAACGGTCCGCCTGCGCCTCGTCCCCCTGCGCGACGCCCAGGAAATCCCCGGCAGCCTCGGCGGCACCACCTACTGGGAAGGCGCCATGCGCGTCCTCGACGCCGCCGGCAAAACCGTCGGCCACGCCTACATGGAACTCGTCGGCTACGACGGCCCCGTCGGCGGACGCCTCCGCTGACGGAGAACATGCGTACACCACCCTCTTTGTCTCCCTCTTTTGTCTCGCCCCCCACAACCGCATCCGTGCCTCGCTAAAGCCTACCCAAGGCAAAAATCCGCTTACCAGTGCTCTTCGTCCTTCTCTTTATCTTCATCTCTCCATCTCCAGCAACCCCTTGCACCAAACGCCTACCCGCCTTCGCACGCTTCGGCGAGCCGACCACGTTGCGGCCAGCAAGCGCCGAGCGCGGACCAGCGCGTCTATTCATACCGCACCCGGGCGACTTCGGCCGGAACGGTTCCCGCGCGGAGGGGACGCAGGCGGAACGCCAGTTCGTGGGGCTCGACGAATACGGCGTAATGCTCGAGAACACCGGGGCCGCAACTACTGTTGCCGAGTCCGCTGTGCTTGGCGTCGAGCGAAAGGACAACACGGTCGCCGGGGGTGAGCTGATACGTATGTGTCGCTTCGTCGAGTTCGTTCGCAGAGAACGGCAGGGCGGAGGCGGCCATCGGCTCGCCCAGCGACGTGACGACGACACCGTTGCCCCGGCTGTCGGCGAGGGAGAGCCAGCGCACACCCTCGCGGTTGCCCGTCTCCTGCGGACGCGGGTACGGCACATACTTTTCTTCCACGGTTGACGACCAAAGGCCCACCGGCGCGCTGCGGAGGCGGTCGACGTAGTTCTCGTGCGGACCGTGCCCGTACCATGTAAAGTCTTCCAGTTCCGCGTCGAGGCGTGCGACCACGCCGATGCGCGGGAGGTAAGGCAGCTCGCCTTCCGGTTCGAAGCGGTTGGTGACGTCAATGGTGCCGTCACCCTTCACCGTCCATGTCGCGCGGTGGACAAAGGCACCGTGCTCCGCTTCGCTCCGTGCGACGACTTCCACACGAACCCGGTTACGGGAAACTTGATCCACTTCAAACGACTCGACCGTGCGGCTGAGGCGGTTGAGCCCGTTTTCCAGCCAGTCATGGGCGAGCCAGCCACCGAAGCCGCGGTCGTTGTCGGTGTAGGCGCGGTAGGCCTGCAAAACCGGTCCCGCCGGAGCTGAGGTGTCCGCGCCCGTTTCGAGGATGCGCCGCCCGTCGTATTCCAGCTCCACGAGCGTGCCCGCCTGACGGCTGAACACCGCGCGGAAGCCGTCGCCGGACAGGGCAATACGGTCGCCGCTCCGGTCAAGCGACACGGCGGGAAGGTCGGCGGCGGAAATGACAGGAATGTCCGGCGCCGCGATATCGAGGGGGATCTGCTCCCATGCGATCTCGAAGCCCTTGTCCGCCCACAGTTCGTCCTGCCGGGTATGGAAGCTCACGCGCAACCACGCCTCCGCACCGGGGGCAAGCGCGGGAGCTTCGCCCACCGGCACAACGACTTCGCGCGACTCACCCGGACCGAGATCGATGAGCGGCATGACGCCTTCGCGAAGCACCTCGCCGTCGCTGATCACCGCCCAGCGCGGTTCGAGCGTGTCAAGGCTGACGTGGTGGTGGCGGTTGGTGACGCGTACCGTGGTATTCGCAGGGTCACTCCAACCGGCGCGGATTAGCACCGGTTGATAAACTTTTTTCACCTCCCAGTAGTGGGGAGGCAGCGTGCGGTCGGCGAAAATGACGCCGTTGAGGCAGAAAGCGCGCAGGTGCGGCACATCGCCGAAGTCGCCTCCGTAGGCGATATAGCGCGTGCCGTCCTCCGCCGTCTTGTAGAGTCCTTGGTCGACCCAGTCCCACAAAAAGCCGCCGAGCATCCGCGGATGCGAATAGATCTCGTCCCAATACTCCTGTAGGTTGCCGATGGCATTGCCCATGCCGTGGGCGTATTCGCTCGTCAGCACAGGCCGGTTGTCGGCGGGATTGCGGGCGTGGTCGAGGAGACGCTCCCAACGGGCGTTCTCCGCGCGTTCTTCGACGGCGTCCGGATCAACGCCCGGATTCAAATAGGCCTCCTGGACACGCGGGTAGAAGCGGCTGATGACATCCACGGTATCCGGGTCGGTCGGTTCGCTCTGCGCGCCCTCGTAGTGGATGAGTCGGGTCGGGTCGAAGTCGCGCAGCCACGCGGAGATGGCGGCGAAATTCGGCCCGTAGCCGGATTCGTTGCCCATTGACCAGAAAACGACGGAGGGGTGGTTCTTGTCCCGCTCGGCCATGCGCACGGCGCGGTCCATAAAGGCGTAGTGCCAGTGCGGTTCACTGGCAAGGAAACCACGCAGGCCGTGCGTCTCGAGATCGGCCTCGTCCATGACGTAGAGTCCGTAGATATCGCAAAGCTCGTACCAGCGCGGATCGTGGGTATAGTGAGCGGTGCGCACGGCGTTCATGTTGGCCTGCTTCATGAGCTTGATGTCCTCGATCATGCGCTCCTCGGAAACGACACGGCCGAATTCCGGATCATGCTCATGGCGGTTGACGCCCCGGAAGCGTATGGGCTTGCCGTTGACAAGCACGCGCCCGTCGCGGATACGCACGTCGCGGAACCCGACGTTGTTGCCGATGGCCTCGACGACATTGCCGTCGTTGTCGTTGAGGGTGAGGACGAGGCGGTAGAGGTGCGGGATCTCCGCCGTCCACTTGAGCGGGTCTTCGACATGAGCTTCAAGCCACCCGAACTTGCGCAGACCACGCTGTGGCGTGCGCTCGACAAGGATCGGGGCACGGTAATCGCGGTTGAGGATGGGATCGGCGTCGTGGCTCAGCGGCTCTTCAAAAACCGCATCGCCGTCCGGATCGTAGAGCTGCGCCTGCACTGTCCAGCCGGAAACGTCGACATCGGGCAAGGCGGCGAGTTTCGGATGGATACGCAATTTGGCGTGCTCGAAATTCTCGTCGAGATCCGTGCGCACGGCGAAGTCGCGGATGCGCGCGCCCGGCGTGGCGTAGAGATGCACGCTGCGATGGATGCCGCTGAAGCGCCACATGTCGGCGTCCTCCAGATAGCTGCCGTCGGAAAACCGGTATACCTCCACGGCGAGCAGGTTTTCACCGGGACGCACAAAATCCGTGATCTCAAACTCGGAGGGAGACATGCTCCCCTGACTATAGCCCACACGCTCGCCGTTGATCCACAGGTAGAAGGCGCTTTTCACACCCCCGAAGTGGATGTAGACGCGCTTGCCGTCCCAATCGGCGGGCAGATCAAAGGTATGCCGGAACGAACCCACAGCGTTGCGCTCAATGAAAGTCGTGTAATCTTCCCGCGGCTCGCCCATGACCCGGGGCGGATCGATTTTGAAGGGGTAGCCCGCGCTCACGTAGATCGGCGTGCCGTAGCCGTACAGCTCCCACACGCTCGGGACAGGCAGCGTGTCCCATCCCGCGGTGTCGTAATTCTCCCGATAGAAATCGACCGGGCGCTCATCGGGGTGTTTCACGTAGTGGAACTTCCAATCGCCGTCGAGCGACAGATACCGCGCCGACGAGGCATCGGGCCCCTCCCGCGCGGCCTCCGCCGTGGGGAAGGGAACAAACGTCGCGCGCGCCAGTTCGCGGTTGATCTGGATGACCTGCTCGTTTTCCCAGTCAGGCGGCGCCGCGGCCGCGGCCTGGGAATAGGCGAGGGTCAAGGTCAGTAGTGCTATGCCGGTTGCTGTATGTCTCATAAATCAAATT
Organism: Opitutales bacterium; assembly: GCA_020831525.1. GTDB lineage: Bacteria > Verrucomicrobiota > Verrucomicrobiia > Opitutales > Oceanipulchritudinaceae > SLLG01. The sequence continues at coordinate 122,684 of JAFIGH010000001.1, read as the reverse complement.
CACTCTCCCGTCGCCGATACGGATTCGAAAGACAGGGGGCCGCAGCGACACGGCCCCCTGCACTAACGAAACACACTATATGTGCTATGTCCCTGTATTACTGTACCCAAAATTCGAAATTACCGGACGAGTAACTGTAGTAGCGGTTGCCGGTGATCGCGCTCCATGCGTAGATCCAGCCATGCTCTTCGGAATAGGCGAAGGCACCACCCGCACCGACGTCACCCGGCATAACATAGAGCCAGCCCAGGGTTTCCTGGTGAATCCAGCCCGTGCCGTCTTCTTCGCGGAGAGCGGTATAGATAAAGCCCCAGTCATCATCATCTCCGTCCGGCATCCAGAGCGACCAACCGCTGCCCAAGTAGTAGTGGCCGCTGAGGACGGGGTCGGTGTAGAAACCCGGATCGGGATCGACGGGACCCGGATCGTCGCCGACCGGCGTCACCGATGCCCATGTGCGGCCGATACGTAACTCGTCGAGGAGCATCTCCGCATGGGGGCGGTTGCCGCTGGCGTGGCCGACAAACGGACTCACAACGGTAAGACCGGTGTAATGCACTGGATTTGCGCCGTCCATCGGACCGAGAATCGCGAGATCCGCTGTAGAGGTGTCTTCGGGTTCATCCAAGTCCGGATTCACCCACATGTAGATGTCGTCAGAGGTCTCGGGGCCACCGTTGAAATCGATGCGGATGACAATAAAAGCGACCGCTTCGGTCCAAGATACATCCGTCGGATCGTCGAGCCCCTGCGCGTAGAGCATCCAGTTGCCGTGTGTGCGGTTCGAGAACATGCCGGCGGAGAGACGCTCAGAATTGGCATTGTTGAAAAACCGGACCGCCGCACCGCGGGGATACAGATTGTCACCCCACGGATAGCCATCCGGGTACGTCTCGGTGTCCTCCGGGTCGGCCGCCGGCCCCACCCGCTGCCCGAGGAATGAGATGTAGATACTCGTGCCGGGCTCACTCGGCAGCGCCGCTGTCAGGCGACGGGCCAACTGCAACTCACCGAAGTCGCCGTAGAGGTGGACGTGGTTTCCGGTGGTCCGCAAACCGTCGTAGGATAGACTTCCCGGCATGACGATGGCGGAATTCTGGATAGGTCCCCCGGCGCCGCCGCCGAGCACGTTTTGGCGGAAGTTCCAAGCGGCGGCCCAGCCGAAGCCACCGTTTTGGAACTCGATACTGCTCTCGACTTCGTAATCAAAGCCTTCGTAAGCGATGAGGTCCGGGTCGTGTTGGGCAAAAGCGGCGGATGCCGCACAGGCAAACGCAGCGAAAAAGCGGAACGCCCGCTTCAGGGTATCTTTCATATTAGGTTGGTTGAATGAGAGTTGTGTTGATTCATCCCGAAGAAGGAATTCTTCGTGGAGGAAAGTGAAAACGGGGCGGTGGAATTGACTCACACTATTTCATATGAATTTCTTTCTCATTCATGAAAACCAATGAACGACCCGTGTCAACCCTGAAAATCAAGCGGCGCCGGATTTTTCTCACGGGAGCTCACATTGGGCGCAGGGCACCGTCGAGAGTGATGGATTCGCCCTCCGCCAGTTCCAGCGAACTTCGCTCGCCGTTATAGTGAATCACGGTCCGGCCTTCGCGGAGTCCGCGCAGAGTCACGCGTGCCAGAGAACCGCCGGCCCATTCCATGTCCACTTCGAAGCCGCCGCGCGCGCGTAGACCGCGTACCGCGCCGTCGGCCCATGCGGCGGGGAGCGCGGGCAGGAGGTGAATCTGGCCGGACGCGGGATCCTCCTCCGTCGGCAGGTGGCTTTGCAAAAGCATCTCCGCGATGACGGCGGTGCCGCCAAAGTTTCCGTCGATCTGGTAGGGCGGATGCGAGCCGAAGAGATTGGCGTAGGTGCCCCCGCTCCAGCGCTGTTGGGTGGTCTCGATATCGGCGGGTTTCATGTGCTCGCGGAAGAGGCGGTAAGCGCGCTCGGCATCGCCGAGGCGGGCCCACATGCCCATCTTGAAGGCGAGGCTCCAGCCTGTTCCGCCGTCGCCGCGGGCTTCGAGCGTCGCACGCGCGGCTTCGGCGAGATCCGGGGTCGTGGCCGGATGGATCTCATGACCGGGAAAAAGTCCCCAGAGGTGGGCAATGTGGCGGTGGTGCGGATCGGCCTCCGGGTATTCTTCGAGCCACTCCATGACGCGCCCGTCGGAGCCGATCTGCGTGGGCGCGAGGCGGGGCACGGTGGCTTCCAGCTCAGCGCGGAAATCTTCATCGCGCCCGAGAATGCGCGCGGCATCGGCCACGGCCTCAAAGAGGTAGCGCAGCAGCTGCATGTCGTGTGTCGGACCCATGCACACGTGGGCTCTGGTACCATCGGGCATGAGGAAGGCGTTTTCGGGAGAATTGGAGGGCGCGGTGACGAGCCAGCCGTGCTCCGGTTCCTTGATGAGCATGTCGAGGTAGAAGAGGGCCGAACCCTTGAGCGTGGGATAGGCGCGCTCGAGAAACCCGCGGTCGCCCGTAAAGCGGTAGTGGTCCCAAAGGTGCTGGCACAGCCACGCGGAGCAGGACACGGTAGACCCCCAACTCGCCGACTCACCGGGCGAAGTGAAACCCCATGGATTGGCGAGAAGAAAGGACACCCAACCCCGTGCGCCGAAGTACGTCTGCGCCGTTTGCGTGCCCGGCTTGACGAGGGACTCGATGAGCGAAAAGAGGGGCTCGTGCAGCTCGGAAAGATTGGTCGTGTCCGCCGGCCAGTAATTCATTTGCACATTGATATTCGTGTGCCAGTCGCCGTTCCACGGGGTCTGGATCTCTTCCGCCCAGATACCCTGAAGGTTGGCGGGGAGCCCGCCGGGGCGCGACGAGGAGATGAGGAGAAATCTGCCGAAGTCGAAATACAGCGCGGCGAGGCCGGGATCCTCCGTGCCGTCACGGAAAGCCCGCAGGCGTTCCGGCATGGGCAGGCGGGCCTGACCGGTGCCCTCCCCTTCGCGCCCGAGACGCAGCGCGACGCGGTCGAAGTAGTTGCGGTAGTCTTTCCGGTGCGCCTCCAGCAACTCGTCATACGACTTTGCCGCCGCGCCCTTCATGTCGCGCCCGGCGGCCTCGCGTGCGTCGAAAACGTTCCGCCCCGCGAAGGTCTTTATGTCCGTCGCCGCCGTGAAAAACAGGAGCACCTCGTCCGCGTCACGCACGGAGAGGATACCCTCGGAGGTGTCTACCGAACCGCCCACTGTGTCCGCCCGGAGAAGCGAAGAGTAGCGCACGCCACGGCCGACGTCCCAGCCGTTGTTCAAGTCGCCGAACATGCGCAGCGTGCTCTCGTCCTCCGCAACCGTCGTGAAGCGCTCAGGCCGGTCAAGTGCAGCGTCAAAGGAAATGCGGCCCGGCTCACCCGCGGTCAGGCGCATGACGAACACCTCGTCCGGCGCACTGACGAAGGCCTCGCGCGAATAGTGCGTTCCCGCCCGCTCGTAGGTGATCCGTGCGAAGGCGTCGCCGACGTCGAGTTCGCGGCGGTAGTCGCCGACAGGAGCGTCCGCATCTGCATGGATAAACCGGATACGCAGGTTGCCCATGGTCTGGTAGCAACCGTAGGGTTCGTTCGCGCCGACGCCCCGGCCCGACCCGGTGCCCGCGCAGGTGAAGTGCGCGTTGACGAGATCCTCCGCCTCCACATTGCGTCCCTCGAGGAGAAGCTGGCGGATCTCCGGCAGGGCTTCCGCCGCGCCGGGGCGGTCGGCATTTTGCGGCGAACCCGACCACATGCCGTTCTCGTTGAGGACGATACGCTCGTCCTCCACGCCGCCGAAGATCATAACGCCGAGACGTCCGTTGCCGAGAGGCGAGGACTCAAAGAAATACTCCGCCGGTTCGTCGAACCAGATGAGCCGGTCCGCCGCGGAAACAGCGGCCAGTGACGCGACGGAGAACGTCGCTGCGGAGAGGAAGAATCGGATCGGTTTGGTCATGATCATTCCTCCCGGCCCGCCGGGGCTTCGCTTTCACGCAAGTCTTCCGAGGTGGCCAGCGCAATGACGCGCCCGTTCTCACCCACGCCGCAGTAAAAGTGGTAGACAACACCGTCGTGTTTGATGACCCACGGTTTGTGCGCGAACTGCCGGTCCCACGGCTCGCTCGGTTCGACAAGGTGCGGTCCGTCCCATGTCGTCCAGTTCACGAGGTCGTAGGAACAGGCGAAGGTGTCGAAGGCGTTCGGCTTCCAGAACGCTCCAAAGTAGAACATGACCCACAAATCGCCCATACGCGTGATCTGCGGGTCGCCGGTGATCGCCCAGCGCGATTCTCCGGTGTGGTAAATCAGGTGGGTGTCGCCCATGCGCCGCCAGTTGCGCATGTCGTTCGAGACGGCCATGCCGATGGCTTCGTGCCCGTTGCCGCCCTTCTCTTTGCCGTTGTAGAACATGACGAAAGGGTAGCCGAGGCTCTCGTCCGGATCGCGGATGGCATGGGTTTTGTATACAGTCGCGGCCTCGAACCAGCGCGCGTCCGGCTGGTCATGGGTAAAGAACGGATTGCCTTCCCAGCGGTTCCATGGCCGCGCTTCGTTCGGCGTATCGGTGTAGGCGATACCCGCGGACAGTGGATCGGTCTCGTAGCCCTGGAGTTCGCCTCCGATGTAGGTCATCCAGTAGCGGCCGTCGAAACGCTCAATGGTGTTACTACCGCCCCACTCCGTGTCAAAGAGGGCGAGTCCGCCGGCGGCCTGCCACTTGTCCCAGCCCTGGTTCTCTTCAAAGGGAAGGATGGAACCGAGGCGCTCCCAGTTGAGGAGGTCGTCGCTCACTGCTAGATGGGTCTCGTAGCCCACGTTGTCGCGGTTGGAGGCAAAGACCATGTACCAGCGGCCTTCGTATCGGAAGACGTTCGGACAGTCCACCAGTTCCCCCTCCTCCGGCTGAATGACAACGCCGTGTTTGTAGGGCGCGCGCACGGTTTCGAAGACCCGCTGCATTTCCTCCTGCGGCACCTCGCGCGCGTTCGCCATGACTTCCGGGGGGTACGGCAGCGGTTCCTCAGGTTCGTCCACCGCCTCGGGAGAGTCCGCTTCGGAAGGTTCAGGTCCGGACTCCCGCGGCGCGGTCTGGCAGGCCGTGGCCGCAAGGATTCCCAGCAAAAGGAGGGTGTGTATCAGGTGTTTCATGTTCGTATAGGGTTTTGGTGGCGACCGGTCACGGGCGGGGCGCCGCTTACTCGGCCATGAGGCGCACCGGCCCGAGCAGTCCGGACTCCTGCAAGGGTCGGCCTTCGAGCCGGAAGGGAGCGCGCGCGAAGGTCACCTGCTCTTCCTCGGGGAGTCCGTGGTCGCCGATGAGGCGGTTGTGCCATGGGTTGGTCACCTCGATTACCAAATCGTTCGCTCCGTCGCTCAGAGCATCGGTCACCTCGACGCGGTAGGGCGCCGTCCATGCCACACCGGAATCTTCGCCGTTCAGAATCACCCGCGCGACGTGCCCGACCTTGCCGACATCGAGCCAGACACGCTGCCCGTTGCGGCGGGCGGCGTCCCAGTCGAAAGAGGTGCGGTATGAGGCGGTGCCCGAGTAGTGGCGGATGCCGAAGTCGCCGTGCTCCGTCCAGTCTGTGAGCGAGTCGAAGACCACTGGCCGCCTTGCCCCTCCGAATTCCGGATCAAAGCGCACCCGCCACGGTCCCGCGACTTCCTGCACGGGCTGCGGCTCGGCCCAGTTCGGACCGTCTTCCGCGCCCGCCGCCGCCGCCCGGGCCGGTTCGCGCATGACAACAAAGATGGAACCTTCCGCATCGAGGCGAAGCGGCAGGACCGTGCGCCCGTCCTCGATCTTCCATGTCCGCGCCACACGGCGTTCGCCGGTGACGGCGTCCCACAGCTCCGGCACACGTCCGGAGGCCCGCAGAGAGACCTCCAGCGAACGCTTTTCTCCGGTCTGGTTCGAAATGAAATAGACATCGAGATCCTCGCTGCGGCGGTGCGTCCACGCAAGGCGGCGCGCGAGCGATCCGTCATCCTCAAGGGCAAAGAAGTCGCGCTCCATGCCGTAGGCGGTGAGGTCATCGTCCCAAACCGGTCCGCGCAGGACGAGACCGTCGCCCACCTCGCGCACACCTTCCCAGCCATACGGCCACCAGCGGTCGACAAGTTCGGCAAGTTTTTCGTCATCCTGCGGACCGAAGCCGCGTGTCGGACGCTCGTTCACGAAAATCGTCGCCCCGGCCTCCGCCAGTTCGCCGATGCGGCGCGCCATATCGAGGGACATGCGCCCGCCTTCCGGTGACATCTTGCGCGAACCGGGAACAATCAGGATACCGTAGCTTGCCCCGCCCGGAAATTCGATACGCCCGTCCCGCACTTCGGCGAGGCGCAAAAGGGCGTCACGGTTCACGGAATCGTATTTGTATCCGCGCAGCGGATCGGTCCAATCCTCGGGCCGGGCCATGTTGGCGGAGTTCATGACACCCATGGGTTCTTCCTGCAAAGCGAGGTCGCGGTTGATCCGGCGCAATTGATTCTCCAAATACGCTTCACGCCCGACCAGCCCCGGTGCCCACACCGCGAGCCGCTCCGGCAAGACCGCCCGCCGCGGCATGTCTTCGCCGATGAACACGGCCACATCGGCCACATGGGTACCCTGTTGCAGGAGGGTCTGTGCCCGCTTCTTGTAGTCGACCCACGCCTTGCCGGGCTCCCACCATGTCTGGTCGCGCTGGAAAAAGAGCCCCACCCCGCCGAGCGTCATGCCCGGCTTGCGGTCCATCCACGGGTTGTGGACATACACGTGGTAGACGAACCGGTTGAAACCGAGGGCGAAGTTGCGGTCGCCGAGGGCCTTGAGCATGCCGGGGTATTCGTCCCATGCCATGCGCACCTGCGTGAAGGCTTCCACCGCCACAATCGGCTTGCCGTAGATGTGCGCACCGGAGACGGCATCGAGATTGTCGTTGGGTTTGTCGTGCGTCGGGCTGCGGAGCCAGAACTCCGCCATCGGCACGTCCAGAATATCAAAGTGGCGCAAGCCGTCCGTTACAGTCACCGGCGCGGTCGCCTCGCCGGTGTAAAAACAACCGGCTTCGTGTGCCAGATCGCGCATCACCTTGAAGTAGTTGTCCATGATCAGTTCCTCGATCGTTTCGCGCACGTCGTGCAGGAAGCGCTCAGAGTCCTCCGCGCTGCCGACGGGTATGCCGGCCATGGCGGGCAGCCACGGCACAGGATCGTAGCCCCGGCGCTCCTTGAACTCGGCCCGGAAGACGGGAGACCAGTTCTGGCTGCCGCACTCCCAACTGTCGTTGTGCAACGCGCTCAACACGCGCCCCGCTCGGTCCGGGCCGGCCTGCCGCAGCGCCTCGCCGAACCACCTGTCAAACTGCAGACGCGCCGCCTCGGGATTGAACTTGTCGACCTCGAGACCGACGCCCGCCCCGCCGGTCGCGTTGGTGTGGCCGGTGGAGGTGTGGCCCACGCGCAAAATTGTCCATTCCCCGCGCTCCGGCGGCGTCCAGCGGAAGCGCCCGTTGCTCCGCATGTGCTCCGTGACGTCAATGAGGTCTTCCTTCGCCACAACCACGCCGGGCGGGATCATCTCTTCCGTCGTGTACGGGCTCACACGCCAGATGCCGCCGTTCTTCCCTTCGAAGTGGTGGATGCGGGGCTCGCTTGAAAGCAGGAGGCCGCGTATGCGCAGGCGCGGGCGCCACTTCGCCGTGTCAAGGTCCTCGGACCCCGGCTCCGTGCCCATGGGATCGTATTTGAACCGGAAATACCGCGCCGTCACCGGCGGGATCGAGTAGGTGAGGTTCTGTTCGTAGTCCTGCCAGCCGTGCCGCGGCGATTCCATGCGGTAGACTTGGCGGAAATTCTCTCCGTCGTCACTCACATGGAGGCTCATGCGCCGCGACTGGAAATCGCGCCCGTCCGGATCGAGGACAACGGAGCGCGCCGTGAACGGTTCGTCAAAGGCGTATTGAATCCACATCGGCTCAAGGGAATCGTGCCGCAGGCGGTCCCCGCCCTTGCCCTCGGCAAGAAACGAAGCGTCCACGCCGGGCAGGCTCGTCGTCACCACCGGCGGCACCGTGCGCGAGTCCTTACCCGCGCCGGGATACGACGGAAAGGCGAAGACGGCGATATCCTCGTAATAGCCTTCGTAATCCTCGGGCTGTTCCAGTGTGATGTTGATGCGGCGCCCCGCCTCGACATGCGCCGCCGTCCAGACGACTTTCTGCATGGAAAGCTCCGGCGTGACCCACGGACCGCCCGCCACGGCAAACCCGTCGCACGCGTGCATGACAATCTCAACGCCCAGCCGGTCGGCCTCCGCAAAGGCATGGCGGACCTTCGCCCACCACTCGGGTGTCAACTGGTTCACCGGCGGATCCCACACCGGCGGGTCGGCCGGGCCGCGGATCGTCATGAGAAACGCGCCGCCGATACCGGCGTCGGCCATCGCCTCGAGATCCGCCGTGATCCCGTCCTTGGAGACCGCCGCCTCCAGCCAATACCAGTAGGTCCACGGCAACGCCTCGCTGGGCGGATCGTCGAATAATTCGCCGAGGTCCCCGGAACCGGCGGCGGGCGGCGTAAACGCGGCGACCGCGAGCGCTAAAATTCCGGCCAATCGCGGAAACCGCACCGAATCGCGAATGGGGGCGGGGCTGAAGCGGATAGCCTTAGGGGTAGTCCAAAACTGTTTCATATGAAATAATACAAAATACCTTCTGTTTCATGAAAAATCTTGTGTCAACCGGATTCCGCCCCACACTTCGGAAAATGCGTGTAAGGAAACGCACCGGGAACGCCGTCGGCGCACCACCCGGGACGGGCATTTGCGCGCTGCGAAAGGACAGTCTCCTCAAAACCCTACCAAAGCAAACGATCATGCGTTTACCGGAAATACGATCCCACGCGGCCGCGCTGGCGGCCCTCCTGCTCTTTGCCGTGCCCGATGTCTCGGCGCTCGCGCGCGCGCGCGTCCCGCTCGACCCCGGCGGGCACGTACACCACCCCGATGTCGCCGGCGCCGAACCCCCCCCGGTCGAGCCCCCCGGCGGGGCAACCCGTCACCTGCCCCCCCCCGCGCGGGCGGGCCCCGGCTGCTCTTCTCCCCGCCGGTTCTCTCGGGGCGGGCCGGCAAGCGCGTCCCGCTCGACCGCGGCTGGCACTTCCACCACGGCGATGTCGACGGCGCCGAAGCCCCCGCGTTCGAGCCGCGCGGCTGGGAAACCGTTCACCTGCCGCACGACTGGAGCATCGGGCTCGAAACCGATCCCGATGCCGCGTCGGCGGGCGGAGGCGGTTACTTCCCGACCGGCACGGGCTGGTACCGCCATGAGTTCGAGGCCCCCGCGCACTGGGTGGGCCGACGTATCGAAATCGAATTCGAAGGCGTCTACCGCAACGCCACCGTGTGGATCAACGGCGAGCGCCTCGGCAAACACCCGAGCGGCTACACCCCCTTCCGCTTCGACCTGACGCCGCATGTCACACTCGGCGAGGCCAACCACCTCGCCGTGCGCGTCGAAAACGAACCCCAGCCCCACAGCCGCTGGTACACAGGCTCCGGCATCTACCGACCGGTGTGGCTGGACGTCACCCACCCCGTCCACGTCGCGCCCTACGGTGTCGAGGTCGCGCCATGGGACGTCTACCCCGAGACAGCCACGATGTGGGTCAAAGTCGAGGTGCGCAACACGAAGGACACCCCGCAGACGGCACGCGTCGAAACGGTCTTCATCGATCCGGAGCACTATCCGCTCCATTCGGCCGGCTTTGAGATTGAAATCCCGCCGGGAGAAACGGCCATGGACAGCCGCAAGATCCCCATCGCCCGTCCCGATCTCTGGTCGCCGGACAACCCCGCCCTCTACCGTGCGGTCACCCGCGTGTGGGTGGGCGACCTCATGACCGACCGTGTCGAGACCACCTTCGGTGTGCGCGATGTGCGCGTGCGCCCGGAATTCGGCTTTGAACTGATCCGCGACCAGCAGCTCCACCTCTTCGGCGGCAACGTCCACCATGACAACGGTCCGCTCGGCGCCGCCGCCCACGCCGCCGCCGAGGAGCGCAAGGTGCGTCTTCTCAAAGCGGCCGGATTCAACGCCGTGCGCACCGCCCACAACCTGCCGTCCACCGCCTTTCTCGAAGCCTGCGACCGGCTCGGTCTCATGGTCATCAACGAGGTCTTCGACGGCTGGCGCGCAAAGAAACTGCCCCACGACTACGGGGAGATCTTTGACGATTGGTGGAAATACGATCTCGACATGATGATCCGGCGCGACCGCAACCACGCCTCCGTCGTCATGTGGAGCATCGGCAACGAAATGTACGAGCGGGCCGCCCCCCGCGCCGTCGACATGGCCGAAGCCATGGTCGAGCGCGTGCGCAGCTTTGAAACCGCCCATCCCAACAACCCGGTGCGCCTCGCCACCGCCGGCGTCAACGGGCTCGGCGAGACCGGCGACTGGTCCAACCTCGATCCCCTCTTCGCTACACTCGACGTCGCGGGCTACAACTACGAACTGCACCGCCACGCGGAAGACCACGAGCGCGTCCCCGGCCGCATCATCTACGGCTCCGAGTCCTACCAGGTAGACGCCTTCGCCTCATGGGCGGCCACCAACGACAACCCCTACGTCATCGGCGATTTTGTCTGGAGCGCCATCGACTACTTGGGCGAAGCGGGCATCGGCCGTGTCTTTCCGCCCGACGAAGAACCTTTCGCCCATTGGGAGGGCAGCCACTATCCGTGGCACGGCGCGGCCTGCGGCGACATCGACATCACCGGCTACCGCAAGCCCGTCTCCCACTACCGGAACATTGTCTGGGACCGGGGCGAAACGCTTTACGCAGCCGTCGAAAAGCCTGCGCCGGACGGCGGATCATGGAACCTCTCGCAGTGGGCCGTCCCTCCCATGCGCGCCGACTGGAATTGGCCCGGCCAAGAGGGTGAGCCGCTGCGCGTGGAAGTGTATTCGCGCCACGAGGCCGTGCGCCTTTACCTCAACGGTCGCCGCGTCGGCGAAGCCCCGACAACCCGCGCCGAAGAGTTCAAAGCCGTCTTCTCCGTTCCCTATCAGCCCGGCGAGCTGAAGGCCGTCGGCCTGCGCGGCGGCAAAGAAGTGGAGACCTTCGTTCTCGAGACCGCCGGCGAACCCGCGCGCATCGCTCTACAGCCCGAACGGTTCAGCCTCCAGGCAGACGGCAACGACCTCGCCTTCATCGTCGTCGAAATAGTCGACGATGACGACCACCGCCTCTACGCCGCCGACGACTCCGTCACTTACAGCATCACCGGCCCCGGCGAGATCGTCGCCGTGGGCAGCGCCGACCTCACGAGCCGCGAATCCTACCATGCAACGACGCGGCGGGTCTTCGAAGGACGCGCCCTCGTTGTCGTGCGGTCCCTTCCTGAATCCGGCGAGATCGAGCTGAAGGCTCATGCGCCCGGCCTCGGAGAAACCAAAGTTTCTATTGAAGTCGGCTACTTCTGAGTGAATCTTGACCTACGCCCATGGGAAGCACGCCGCGCCGCCTGTCCACCTTTCTCGCCTTCGCGCTCCCCGCCGTCCTCGCGGCGGAGATCACGCTGCCCCCCGTCTTCAGCGACCACATGGTCCTGCAGCGCGACCGCGCCGTAAAGATATGGGGGCAGGCCCCGCCCGGCGAAGCCGTCGCCGTGCGCTTCGGCGACCGGGAAGCAACCGCGCGCGCGGGCGACGACGGCGGATGGACGCTTTACCTCGGCCCCCTCTCCGCGAGCGCTGAACCCCGCGTGCTCTCCGTCACCGGTGCCGACGGCGCCGGTCCCGCCTTCCACGACGTTCTTGTCGGTGAAGTGTGGCTCGCCTCCGGGCAGTCCAACATGGAAAAGCCGCTCGGCGAGATGCGCGGGCAAAAGCCGACCGGCAACCACGAGGAGGAGATCGCCGCCGCCGACCACCCGACACTCCGGCTCTTCCAGGTGCCGCACAAGGGCGAGGTCAAGCGCCCCGATGTCCAGATGCGGTGGATTCCCTGCACCCCGGAATCGGTCGATGCCATTCCCTTTTCCGCCGCCGCCTATTTTTTCGGGCGCGAACTCGTACGCGAGCTGGACGTACCCGTTGGCCTCATCCATTCCAGCTACGGCGGCACCATGATCGAGGCATGGACCCCGCGCGAAGCCTTCCTCCGCGACCCCCGGCTCGAACCGCTGCTCGAAGAGACCTACTTCGCATGGGTCGAAGGCGTGCAGGCCACCGAACTCTTCGAAAGCATGATCCGCCCGGTCCTGCCCTTCACACTGCGCGGCTTTCTTTGGTACCAGGGCGAGGCCAATGTCATGGTCGCCGACGGCGAGATCTACCGCGCCAAGAAACGCGCCCTCGTCGAAGGCTGGCGACGCGCGTGGAACGACTTCGGCGCGCCGTTCTACTTCGTCCAGCTCGCCCCCTTCAACTACTCCGAGCGCGAGCAGTTTCCCGAAAAGCTCACGCCCGAAGCCCTTCCGCACTTTTGGGAAGTCCAGGCAACGTGTACCGAAATCCCCTATACCGGGATGATCGTCACCACCGACCTCGCCGGTAACGCGCGCGACATTCACCCGACCAACAAACGCGACGTCGGCCTCCGCCTCGCCGGACTCGCCCTCGCCGAAACCTACGGCCGCACCGGACGAACCGTCCACAGCCCCGTGTTTACGGAAGTTGAGCATCACGGCGGCGGACGCATCGCCCTCCGATTCAAACACACCGGCGACGGTCTCCGCACCCGCGACAGCGAAGCTCCCTCCCACTTTCTCATCGCCGGCAAAGACGGCGTCTTTGTCGAAGCCGAAGCGGAAATCGACGGCGACCGCGTCCTCCTCCACAGCCCGGAGGTCCCCCGCCCCCGCCACGCCCGCTTCGCATGGCAGGAAACCGCCAATCCCAATCTCGTCAACTCCGCCGGCCTCCCCGCCGTTCCCTTCCGCACCGACACCCTACCCCTTCTCCTAACCCGCGACTGACCTCTTACTCTTCGTCTTATTCTCCCTTTTCATCTTTTCACCCAACCCAGTGCCTCGCTAAAGCTTCAGCCTACGCCCCACTCCCACCCTTTCCAACCGCACCCGTGCCTCGCTAAAGCTTCGGCCTACGCCCCACTTTCACCACTCCACCACTTCCAACCACTACACAAAACCACCACCACTCATGCACGCCCTCGAAATCACCCTCTTTCTCATCGCCATCATCAGCGTTGTCGGTCTCGGCATCTGGAAAAGCAAACGGGGGGTAGACACCGACAAGAGCGCTTCCGGCTACTTCCTCGCCGGGCGCGGGCTGACGTTCTGGCTCGTCGGCTTCTCCCTCATCGCCGCGAATATCTCCACCGAACAGTTCGTCGGCATGTCGGGCAAAGCCTCCGACTGGCTCGGCATGGCCATCGCCTCCTACGAGTGGATGGCGGCGATCACGCTCGTTGTCGTCGCCCTCGTCTTTCTGCCCAAGTTCCTCAAGGCGGGCATCTACACCATCCCCGAGTTTCTCGAATACCGCTACGGTCCCTTCTCCCGCTTCGTCATGGCCGTGGCCACCCTCGTCATCCTCGTGGGCGTGCCCACCGCCGCCGTCATTTACTCCGGCGCGACGGTCATTTCCGGCTACTACCCCGACGTCCCCATCCTCGGCAGCCTCACCGCCGCCTGCTGGCTCATCGCCATCGTCGCGGCCGCCTATGTCTTCATCGGCGGGCTCAGAGCCTGCGCATGGACCGACCTGATCTGGGGCGCCTCGCTTATCGTCAGCGGGGCCATTGTCATGGTCCTTGCATTCAGCACCCTCGCCCAGGCCCCCGCCGAGGAACTCATCCAAACGCGTGTCGCCACCTCCTCCGCCACGGTCGAAGACATTGAGCAGGCCGGCGCATGGGAACGCTTCAAGCTCCTCAACGACGGCGAACCCCGCACCGGACCCAACACATCCGGCGGCAAACTCAACATGGTCCGTCCCATCGACGACCCCGAGATCCCGTGGACGGTCCTTCTCCTCGGGCTGTGGATCCCCAACTTCTTCTACTGGGGCCTCAACCAATACATCATGCAGCGTTCCCTCGCGGCCAAATCCGTCGCCGAGGGGCAAAAGGGCATCGTCCTCGCCGCTTTCCTCAAGCTCCTCATTCCCTTTGTTGTCGTGATTCCGGGGATACTGGCCTTCAATCTGTTCTCCGACCAGCTGCGCGAGGCCGCGCAGACCCGCAATGTCGTCCACCTCGAACAGCTCGAAGCCGGCGGCAACCGCGTCTTCATCGTCTCCCCCACCTTCGCGGAGCTGGAACCCGAACTCACTTGGAGAGTCATACACCACAATGCCGCCCTTACTGGAACAATACCGCCTGCCGAAGACCCTTACCTCACAGCCGACGAACTCACTGCACTTGCCAATCTACTGGCCGCCGACGCGCGCCAAGCTGATCGAACCCTGCGGACCTCCCGACTCACCGGATACAACTACGACGCCACCTTCGCCGTCCTCCTGCGCATGCTCGTCAAAGACAAGCCGTGGCTCTCGTGGTTCGTCCTCGCCGCCATCTTCGGGGCCGTCGTCAGCTCGCTCGCGGCCATGCTCAATTCCGCCTCCACCATCGCCACGATGGACATCTTCAACCGCGTCTTCAAAGAGGCTTCCCAGCCGACTCTTGTCATGGCGGGGCGCACCTTCGTCGTCATCTTTGTCATCATCGCGGCCATTATCGCACCCTTCCTCGCAAGCCCGCGCTTCGGCGGCATCTTCACCTTCATTCAGGAGTTCCAGGGCTTCATCAGCCCGGGCATCCTCACCGTCTTCTTCTTCGGACTGCTCATACCCACCGCGCCGAAGTTCCTCGGCTGGATGGGCATCGTCCTCAACGCCGTGCTTTACGGCACCTTCAAGTGGGGCCTCGGCGACTGGATGACCTCGCGCGGATACTGGTTCTCCGACAACATGTCCTTCCTCGACCGCATGGGCCTGTGCTTCATCATCGTCGCGCTCTTCTGCACCGTGATGACCCTCTGGAAACCCCTTCGAACACCCGTCGTCCTCCCCGTCAACGCCGCCATGGACATCACCCCCTCCAAAGGCGCCAAACTCTGCGGCTTCGGCGTCATCGGATTGACTGTCATCCTCTATATTATTTTCTGGTGAGCGGCGGCAGTTGCCACCGCCGCTCTCCGCGCGTGACTCGGTAGGAACTTCGCCGAGATTCGTAGGTTTCAGGCACAGGCATAGAGACAGCCAATCTTAGCCGGTGCAGCAGGTTGGCCGCATCCGTCTGACCGCCTTCACCCGCTGCGCTCGTCGGCTTTGCGGACGGCATCGCCGCGGGGAGCCCGCTTTTTGCGCAGGAGCGGGAATACGAGTTCGTCCTTGAGGGGGCGCTGAATGCGGGCCCGGCCAAGGGCAGTATCCCGGTGCATCTCTATCTGCGCCATGAGAACGGGGCGTTTACGGCGGGGCGCGCGATGTCCTATTACTGGCCGGAGGCGAACGACAGCTTTCAGGGCGGGGCACTTCTCTGGGCAACTGGCGCGCCTACGCGGCGGATGTTTCCGGGCTTTCGATGGCCGTGGAGGTTCCGCAGGTCATACCCATCGAGCCGGTGCCTGCGTCCGGCGGCACCGGATTCCAGCCACCGTATTTCGAGGAAGTCGGGCTGGAGGATTTCCGGCAACGCGTGGAGTCCGCCGCGCTTTGGCTGTATACCTCGCCCTACCTCGGTGCGATCCACAGCGGCCACACGTCGGCGCACATCATCAATTCGGGAACGAAAAACCACGACAACGGCTCGGAGGTGAACTACGGCGGGGCCATGGCCATGATCACGCTGGCGCGCGTCACGGAGGACCCGGCGATGAAAGCGCGGGCGCTCCACTCGGCGAGCTGGATTGGGAACTGACCGGCTTGCAGACAGGCACCACGTATTACTCAGTGGCGCAATGACGGCACCGATCTTGTCGACGGGGCCGCCGGTGCGCGCGTGCGCCTGCACTACAGCGCCGACGGCGGAACGGCCTCGGCGGGGACCGGTGCGGTCAACTGCAGTTCACCCGGCACGCCGGTTTGGAGATCCTCGTTGCTCTCGAAGAAACGACGGATCCCGCTTCGCCGGTTTGGAGCATCGTCGATTTTCTGGAGCCGGGGGCCGACGCATGGTCAGGGCCCGCCGCCGTTACCGAAGAGCCGGAGGGCTCCTTCTATCGCGTTACCGTGACGCCCCCCGATACCCCGTTGCCGGGCTCGCCCCGTTTCTGGCGACTGCGCGTGGACATGCCCTGATCCGGAGGGACCGCACGACCGGCAATCCGGGCGCGGTCGGCTGCGGCCCTCTCCGCTTGCGCGCTCCTGCGGAATTCAATGGGGGTGCATCCGTTTTCGCGGCGGAGGGCGCGGGAGAGAACGTCCTGCTTGGCGTAGCCGCATGTCTCGGAGATCTCCGCGATGCTCAGCCGGGTGGTGCGGAGAAGATTGCGGGCTCTGTCGAGGCGCAGCCGGGCAATGAGATCGCCGGGCGTGCCGTCGGTGAATTGGGCAAAGCGGCGCTCGAGGGCTTTGCGGTTGAGCCCGTGGAAACGCGCCATGTCGCTCACGTGGATCCGCTCGCCCCGGCACATTTGCTCCCAGGTCCAACGGATGATCCGCGCCGTGAGGGGGTCGGAACAGGCACCGGTGGCGGTGGACGACCGTTCGACCACATCGACTGGCGGGAAGCGCCGGAGCACGTCTGAAACGATCGGCTTGCCGCACGCGCCGGGATGGTCGAGAAGCCATTCCATGGCCGCCGCTCCCATCTCTTCGAAGGCGGGAACAATGGAGGAGAGACCGGGCAGGGTTCCGTAGTAGCCGGTGCCTTCCATAGTATTGTCGACCCCGAGTACGCCGGAGGCGTCGAGATGCTCCGGATAGAAGCCACGCATGACCTGCTGCGCAAAGAGAGCGATGTCATCGTTGGTCGCAAAGATCCCGCAGCCGAGGGGGGTGGTGGCAAGGAATCGGCTCATTTGGGCGCGCATGAAATCGATGTAACCCTTCGGCGTTCTCTTCACGGAAGAATCACTCCGTATCGAAACGCTCTCGTGTTCGACCGGAAACCCCGCCTCCCGGATCGCCTCACAGAACCCTGCGGCGCGCTCCTCATGGGCGATCCATCCAGCGCCCGCCGAGATGACAAGAAACCGGCGGAATCCGCGCTGCCGGAGAAACACGGCGGCAAGGCGGCCGACAGCGGCATCGTCGCTGAGCATATTTCCCATGCCCTCTTTGGGCCCGGAGGCATTGCTCATGTTGATGACCGGATAAGACCGGTCCCGGAGGAAAGCGCACAGCTTCGGTGACGCCGCTGTGAGCACGGCACCATGGACCTCCGGCAATTCCAGCGCCCCGCGCTCCCAATCCATCCACCGGTATAGGATGCATTGCGCCCGCCGCATGGATGCGGCACGGGTCGCCCCCTGCATCGCGGGCAAGCCGATCTGCTGGTTGCCGCCGAGGACATAATAGACCGGCTCGTCCACGGAACAACCGGAGGATCGGGGCGGTAGGGGGGAAGGGGCCATGTCGGAATTTCCGGGGGTTGATTCTGTGTGTTCCAAAGGCGCAAAGCGCGCATGTCGCAAAGGATAAAAAACATTGTCGCAACCATGGGTTGTCTACGCAAGGAAAAACGTGGATACTACGTAACTCATGGCTTCAGTCCCTCTCCTCTCTTTGCAATCATGAGGGCGGCGGTCGCTGCAAGAATACCAACCAACTACCCCAAGGAGAAGAGACACATCCATACTATGAAAAAAACGCTATCTCATTCCGAAAATCCACATACGCTTATGAACATTGGAAAACAACTCCTCCTTCTTGCCGGTACGGCTTTCGCCTTCAGCGCCACGGCCTCGGCACAGGTTCTCGTTTTCGAAGAATACTTCGACTATGACGGGACATTGAATAACAATGAAAACATCGCTAACGCGCCCGGCTGGACTGGGGGCACGAACAATATCCGCTACCGTGATTCGAGCCAAGGCGGTCAGCTCAGTTTCACAGGCACGGGCTATGTTCCCACCCACGCGGGCGGATATTTGAACAGCGGTCAATCAAACAGCTCGGATTGGCGGGGCAGCAACGCCGCCCTCGGGCAGGCCCTGTCCGGTGAATTCTGGATCTCGGCGTTTGTGAATCCGGTTGGAATGACCAATGACAACGGGTCGATCACGCTCCTTTCTTTGAATACCGGCGGCACATCCAACTCCAGCCCCAACGGTCAGGGCTTCGGAGTCTATAACAGCGGCGGCGGGACCTTGAATTTTGTCGTAGCGAATGGATTGTCGATTATCGAGACAGGTCCCTCCGCAACCGCGAATACTTGGAATCTCGTCCTCGCACGGGTGAACATTAATGAGTCAGCCGACGACCAAGTCGACCTCTGGTTCTACGGCGACGACGCCAGTGTTCCGGTCGACCTTGTTTCGCTCGGTGCTCCCCACCTCACCTCGGACACCATTGACTGGGGCGATAGCATCAATACGATCAACGTGGGTGGCCAGAGCATCGAAACGACAGGGGGCAAAGAAGCCAACTGGGACGATCTGCGGGTGTCCGCCCGGTCCGGCCAAAGCGGCCTCGAAGATGTGCTCGGCATCCCCGAGCCCCGTGTTTACGCCGCGATTTTCGGAGTGTTCGCCCTTGGGTTTGTCCTTTGGCGGCGCCGCCGCGGCTGAGCGGTCAGCGCGGCTCCGCGAAGCATTGACAACGAATTTCAACCGTCGCCGGGGCTTTTCCGGCGGCGGTTTTTCTGTCTTTGACCGGACGGGCGGCATCCGCTGTGCGTCCCGGCCCGGAGAAGGGGCGCAATTCCGTCGTTTCCCGCCGCAGAAACGGGTGGCGGTTTTCCGGAGATTCCGGTATAATAAAACGATTATTGTTCTTATTCACGCCGGGCACCGGCGATGGGATCTCTTGTTTCGTAAGGGAGAATCCGGTCGAAATCGGTGTCCGCCCTTCGTTTGCCCTTCAGTCAAAATCCTCACCTTCATTGTCATGAACTCCTCCCCCTTATACCTCGTATTCATCCTCACGGCCTTTGCCTCCCTCGCACAGGCCGTTCCGCCGAACCACACCTTTCTCGGCGGGGAACCTTTCACACGCTATGAGTTGACGTTGACGGAGGCCCTGCCGGGCGGGCGCGACCTTACGCTCCACTTCGGCTACCAAGGCGGGGAAATCCGCCAGGAATGGGCAACCGTGCCGGGCGGGGATTTGGTCGCCGAGCGTGTCGACGCTTCCGCCCTCGGGGCTGAGGACGGTCGCCTCACCGGCGAAGTCGATGTGTGGATTCATGTGGACGGGGTGATGTACCGCGGGGTCTACGACCTTGATTTTGCCCTCGGCGAATCCGTCATCGAAGAAGCTTACACGGGGCACTATGCGGTGCGGACCAGCCGCCGCGTCTATTCGACGGATGAACTCCTCGTCACCCCCGACCAGGTGCGCCTCTTCACCTACGGCGACTTTGTCGAGAACACGCTCTCCGGCCGCTACGAGGCCCCGGCGGATGACGCCCGTCCGACGGCATTCACGCTCCACAGCGGTCACTTGCTGGTCGGATCGCTGAGTATCACCCGCTATATCACGCTGAGTTTCGAGATCGACGCAGGTGAAGTCGCCAACGTCCGCGTCGACCACGGTAGGGACAGCCCCTCGTTCACATGGTCGGCGGAGATCCTCGAACACGACATTGCCTACATCGGCGACGAGGTCTCCGGAACCGTTGTCATGGAGATCACCGGCGGCGGCCCGCGCACGCAGGACGGGATCTACACGGTGAGCTTCGAAGGGGTTGTGAGCAACAACGAGGTCACGGGGTCGTTCTCTTCCCTGCTGAACGGCTCACCGAGCCAAAGCTCCTTTCTCGCGGGAACGGCGACGGGCCTCTACGAGCCGGAAAACGACCGCATTTACATTCTCGATTTAAAGGACGGAATCGAGTCGGGCCTTACACTGCGGCTCAATTTGCTCTACCGCGACGGTGCCTTTGTCGAAGGCGTGGCCCTGCGCCCGGATGTGACCCACCGCTTTGACGTGGATGTCGACGGAATTAATGTGAGCGCCGGGGGGCTGGACGGCACGCTGCGGGTGTATTTTCCCGGAGGGGCGATCGTCGCCGCCGACCATCCGTTCGAAGTCGATTACACCCTCGCGGCCAACGCGGAGGGCGCCGAATTGGCGGGCAGCTTTTCGTGCATTTTCGGTCCGGTTCATCCGGTGGGCGGGTCGTTATCGGGTCAAGCCCGCGACGGCCTGGATCTGCGCACGGCCTATGCCCTTGACGAGGCTCTCGACTGGCCCGCATGGAACGGTCCGGAGTCGAACATGGCGGCACTGCGCGGTGGAAACTATTCGCTCGTCGAAAACCTGCACGACGCGCGCCTGCTCTGGCGCAGCGAGCATGTGCCGCCGGGGCGCGCGCAAACAACGCGCTACGGCGAAAGCAACATCAGTCGCTACATTGAGCGCGGCGGCGCGGCCGGCGGCGGTTCCAGTCCGGTGGTCGCGCACGGCATGGTCTTCCAGTATTTTTTCCGTCCCTACGGCGAGGAACTCGTCGGCTATCCGGCGAGTGAGATGGCTGACGGCAACCGCACCCTCGGCGTGGAAATGTGGACGGTCGAAGCAGAGGATGTGGTCCTTGCCATCGACGCCGCCACCGGGGCGACGGTGTGGAAGACGGGCGTGCCGGGCGGGCGCTACCATGGCTGGGACGGTACCGGCATTGCCAAAGGTGCCTACACCGCGAAGGCGGCGGCCGGCTACGGGCGCGTCTACGTGCACGGCAGCAACAACCGGACCTTCGGCTTCAACGCCCACACGGGTGAGCTGCTGTGGACGCGCTCCACGGGCAACCGCTACGCCGTCGCCCTCGACGGGATGGCCGTCTTTTCGGGCACCCATCTGCGCGCCCTCGACGCGGATACGGGCGCGACCCTCTGGGAGATTCCCAACGCGGGCACGGATGGTGCCTCACCGCTGCACTGGCGGCACGAAGGAACCAGCTACATCATCACGGGCAACGGAAGCGGGCGCGTCGTCTGTGTGAAGGCCGAAACCGGGGCCATCCAATGGGAGTTGTCCGGCGTGGGGAACAATGAATACACGATGTCGGTGGGCGAAGGACATCTGCTCCTCAATGTCGGCGGTCTCGGCGGCGAACCCGACCGGCTCGGTGCCTACACCATTACGCCGCAAGGCGCGGAGTTTGCATGGAGCCTCGCCGGCAATTACGGCCACGACGCACGCGGCGGCACCATCCCGGTGATCAAAGAAGGGCGTGTCTACTTCCAGAGTGACGGATCGACCGCACTCATGCTCGATCTCGCCAGCGGGGAGATCCTTGCGACAGCCGGAAACAACTGGAACAACGGCTTCACGCAGTGGTTTGACGACCGCCTCATCATCCAGAATGACGCCACGCACAGCGATACCCCTCTGAACCTTTTCCTTGCCGACGGCGCGTCGTTCTCCCGCCTTGCCCCGGAGTGGCGACCGGCCTTCCGCGACACCAGCTCCTACACCCCGGTGCTGACCAGCCATGCCTATTCCGACGGGCGCCTCTTTATCCGCGGCGCGCGCGGGATCTACGCCCTCGACCTGCGCATTCCCTCGGAAGGCGAAGGACCGCCCGTGCTCGAAGCCCGCGCCCCGGCTGAGATCAGCCATGACTCCGCCGTCGTCCGGGCATTTCTGCGCGACGGGGCCTCGGAAATCAATGTCACGCTCCACTACGGAACGACCGACGGCGGAACCGATCCCGCCGCATGGGAAAACAGCACGAACCTCGGAACCCACGCCCTCGGCGGCATGGCCCACACCCTTGCCGGTCTTGAGGACGAGACCACCTATTTCTACCGTTTCCGCGCGGAAAACACCGAAGGTGTGGTTTGGACGGCCGCCTCCGGCGAATTAACCTCGGGCGTCGTCCCGCCCCCGGACCCGCCGGTGATCCTTCAGGGGCCGGAGGACAAAGACGCCTTTTTCACCGGACACGCGCAGTTCACTGTAATCGCCGAAGGCGGCGAACCGATGGAATACCAGTGGCGGCACAACGGGACGGCGCTGACCGACGGGACGCGCGTCGCCGGTGCCCGGTCCTCTGTACTTGTGCTCTCCGACCTCACACCGGCCGACGCGGGCGAGTATGATGTGGTCATCAGCAACGCGGACGGGACGGTTTCCAGCGTTGCGGCTGTATTGGCTTTGAGCGAAGCCGTTCCGCCGGAAATTGTGCAGGCCCCGCAGGGCGGTTCCTTTGAGGCGGGGCTGACGATTGAGCTTTCCGTTGCAGCGGAGGGTTCGGCACCCTTCGAATTCCAGTGGCGCCGCAACGGTCAAGCCTTGTCCGACGGCGGAGCCGTCTCCGGCGCAAACTCCGCCACCCTGACGATCAACGGAGTGGGGTTGTCGCACGAGGGCGATTACGACGTCATTGTGACCAATCTTGTCGGACAGGTTGTCAGCGGGAGCGCGCGGGTTCTGGTCTTTGTCCTGCCGCCGATTGACGCCGTTCTCGCGGAGTGGAATTTCAATCACTTTGAATCCTCCGATACGACCAACGGATTCGGAGAAACGATCGACGCCGATGTTGGCACGGGCACACTCTTCGTGCAGAGCGCGACAACGACCGGCACCAACTTCCGCCGCGACACCGGCGGCGGCACCGACCTCAACGCCTCCGCCGACACGCCCGCCGGCGGGAGCATCGAGTTGCGCCGCGGCGAGCGTTGGAACAACGGCTACCTCGAGTTCCGCTTTGACATGACGGGCCATGAGGCGGCGGTGCTTTCGTTTGCCTACCGCACGGGAGGTTCCCTGCCCAGCACGGCCACGGTGGAGTGGAGCGCAGACGGCGGTGGGAGCTACACGGAGCACTCCGTCCTCACCAACGCGGACTACGGCAGCTTCACCGTGGTGGAGCTGGATTTCTCCGAAATCGACGACCTCAACGACGTGGCCGAAGCCCGCGTGCGCCTGCGCTACAACGCCGACGGCGGAGCCGCCAGTTCCGGACTAAGCGCGGCAATCGACAATGTGCGGGTCGAGGCGCGCCGCTCCACGAGCGGTTACGACGAATGGCGCACGGCTCGTTTTGGCGATATAGACGATCCCGCCGGAGCGCCCGGCTTCGACCCGTTGGGCCGGGGCATCGTCAATGCTCTCGAGTACGCCCTTGGGCTCGACCATCTGGTTGCGCTGCGCGATGGACTGCCGCGCGCCTTGAACGGCTGGGAGATGCGCTTCACCCGCCGCGCCGACCTCGACCTGCTCCTCGTCATCGAAGCGACGGACGAGCTGGGTGCTCCGTTTTGGGACATTATCGCGGTCCTCGAGCCCGGCAGCGCGGAATGGACGGGACCGGCGCCGGTCACCGAGGTGCCGCAAGGCGAAACGCACGAAGTCACGGTGACCCATCCTTCCGGACCGCCCGCCCGTGGGGAGCGTCGCTTTATGCGGCTGCGTTTGCAGACCCCCTAGCTTTCGCCGACACCGCCTACGCGCCCTCCCCATCCTGTAAACGTAACGTATATGAAATTATCCCGCCTTGCTTTTCGAACCCTCCTCATCCTTCCCGGCTTCTTTGCCGCGCTGCCCGCGCAGGAGCCCTATGACATCATCACGAGTTCGTGGATGGGCGGCGCGCAGGGCGACGAGGTGCGCGGGATGCGCATTGCGCCGGACGGCTCCATCTACGTCGTCGCGCAGGTGCAGGGCGAACTGCCTTGGGCGGGCACCCCGGCCCTCCTTGCCGGGGCCACGGAATCTTCACAGGGCGTCTATCTGCACCTCGATGCCACCGGCCGGACGGTCCTTGCCTACGTGCGGGTGGCGGACGAAGTCTTCCACCTCGACACCGACGCTGCCGGGCATCCCTACATCGGCAGCGGGTCGGGGCTCATCAAACTGGACCCGGCGGATACCTCCGTGCTCTGGATGGCCCGGCCCGACCTTGAGTTCCGGGACGTCGACGTGGCCCCCTCCGGTTTGGTGGCCGCGCGGCAGACTAGCAACACGCACATTTTCAACGCGGACGGCTCCAACGAACGCATCATCTCCAACTACCGGCGCACCTTTGATATCGCCCTCGACGAAGGCCGCCAGGTCCTCTACCAGATCGGCTGGCGGCAGTCCAACAGCGGCTGCAATCCCGTCCAGATCGCCTACCTGCGGGCGGTCGACTTCGAGGGCAATGTCCTCTGGCTCAACTACGACTGGCCGGCCCCGATCCTTGAGCCGGATTGCACCGGACCCTACGACCGCCCCTTCACCAACCTCATGGCCGATACCCGCGGCTACCGCGTCCACCTCGGACTCGACGGCTACCTCTACGGTGCCTACGAGGCCGCCGGGGGCAACCACATCTTTCTCCGCGCGGCGGCATGGGACCCGAACAACGACAACCTTCTCGTGCCCGCGCCCCTCGTGCGCGGCGACATGTTCCACCACTTTTTCAACACCGGCGCGGAACACAAGACGGTCGTCGTGGGCTACGATCCCGATACCGGCGAGCACTTGACCGGGCAGGAGTTCCTCACCCGCTTCTGGACCGGCAGCGCCTACGCCGGCAACGGCTGGCGAATCCGCGACGGCGAACTCGCCGTCGACGCCGACGGGCGGCTTTTCATGGTCGGGGCGACGGCCAGCGGCATGCCCATCGAGGGCTTCCAAGGCTATTCGCCGAGTCCCGGCGAAGCCACCTTCAATCCGTGGGCCGACGAAGCGGTTTACACCGGCGGAGCGTATCTTATCATCATGGATCCGACGCTGAGTATCCGCGAATTCACGACGCGGCTGAGCGGTGGAAATGCCGCCGCCGTAACGGTCGATTTCCGCGATGGCCTGAACCGGCCGACGGTCGCGTGGGGCGGCTGGACAGGCAGCTTCCGTGTCGACGGGGAGGGCGGCGGCGGCATCCAGGAAACCCGCCTCTACACCATCAACGCCCCGCAACCCGAGCCGGGTGACCCGGACAATCCGGCGGGAGCCTTCTTTGCCGTGGGATCGTACGAGCGTCCCGAGCCGCCGCCCACGGTTACGCTGGACGCGCCCGCCGAGGGTGACTTTTTCTTCGTCGGCGACAGCGTCACCTTCGCCGGCAGCGCCGTCGATTGGACGAATACGCCCTTGGACCCGGCGCTTCTTGTCTGGTCGTCCGATCTCGACGGCACCCTCGGCACGGGAACCTTCCTCGAAGTCGACACCCTTTCCACGGGCGCACACACAATCTCCCTCACCGCCACCGGTGACGGCGGCAGCCGCACGGTGACGGTCGGTATCGACATTTACCCGCCTCCGGCGCCTCCGGCGATTGTTGAGCAGCCGAAGGACACGGAAGCCTTCCGCGGCGGCGCGGCGGTCTTTAGCGTCGCCGCGACCGGCTCGCCGCCGTTGTTCGATTACCAGTGGTTCAAGGGTGACGAACCCCTCGCCGACGGCGGGCGCGTTTCCGGCGCGGCGACGGCGCAACTGACCATCAGCGGTCTGGAAGCCGACGATGCGGGGAGCTACCGTGTCGAGGTGACGAATACCGAGGGCACGGCGGAAAGCGCCGAAGCGCAGCTTACGGTCCTCGAGCCGGTGGCCCCGTCCATTCTCGCCGATCCCGTGGGCGGACGGTTCAGGGTCGACGCCGTGGCCGAACTCTCGGTTGAGGTTGCGGGCTCCGATCCCATCGCCTTCCAGTGGCGGCGCGATGGTGCGGACCTTTCCGATGACGATGTCCTCAGCGGCACGCAAAGCGACAGGCTCGTCATCGATGGTATCCGCCTTTCCGATACCGGGAGCTACGATGTCGTGGTGACGAATCTCGGCGGAACGGCGGTGAGCGCGCCGGTCTTCGTGGAAGCCTTCATTCCGCCGCCGCCGGACGCCGTCCTTGCCGAATGGAATTTCAACCACTTCGAATCCACGACAACAACCAACGGATTCGGAGAAATGATCGACGCCGATGTCGGCACGGGCACACTCTTCGTGCAGAGCGCGACAACGACCGGGACCAACTTCCGCCGCGACACCGGCGGCGGCACCGACCTCAACGCCTCCGAAGGCACACCCGCCGGCGGCAGCATCGAACTGCGCCGCGGCGAGCGCTGGAACAACGGTTACCTTGAGTTCCGGTTCGATATGACCGGCTATGAGACCGCCGTCATCTCCTTTGCCTACGAAACCCGCAGCACCCTGCCGGGCACGGCCACGGTGGAGTGGAGCGCCGACGGCGGGGAAACCTACTCCGAATACACCGTCTTGGAGACTGCGGACTACGGCAGCCTCACCCGCATTGAGCTGGATTTCGAGGGCATCTCCGAACTCGCCGGTGCCGCCGACGCGCGCCTGCGCCTGCGCTACAGCGCCGACGGCGGGGCGGGCAGCTCGGGGCTGGGGGCAAGATTCGACAATGTGCGTATCGAAGTCTGGGCACCGGCGGGAGCGACGCCCGGCACCTACGCGGCATGGCGCATTGAGCGCTTCGGCGGCATGGATGACCCGGCGGGAGCACCGCAAGTGGATCCCCTCCAGCGAGGGATTCCCAATGCCGTGGAATATGCCCTCGGGCTCGATTTTCTCGAAGATGTCCGTGCGGGCATGCCCGGTCTGTCCGGTGACTTCCAGCTGGCATTCACGCGGCGCGCGGATTCCGCCGCCCGTCTCATCATTGAAACGTCGTCCACCCTCGGCGCCGAAGACTGGACTCCCGCCGCCACGCTCGAGCCCGGTGCCGCCTCATGGACCGGTCCCGCACTGGTTGAGGAAACCGGGACCGGCGACATCCGCCATGTTCTCGTGACGCATCCTTCCGGTCCGCCGACGGTCGGCGGTCCTCGCTTCATGCGGCTGCGTGTCGGGATTGGGGAGTGATTTGCCTTCTCCTCCAAGTTTTCGTCTACTTTTCAGAATCCCCTCCATAATTGAATCCCATGAAATCCCCCGTCCCTCGTTCCCTTCTCCTGTGTTTGGGTTTCAGTATCGCCGCCGCCACGGCGTTCGGCCGGCCCCCGCTCTTTCTTGTCGACGAGGACCGGCTCGATGAAATCCGCACGCTTGTGACCGTCCCCGGGACGACGCATTACGAGATGTTCGGGGCCATGAAGGCCCGTGTGGAGGCCAACCACATTCCCGGCACGAGCAGCTACCAGCGCGGCTACATGGCCCGCGAGGCGACCTTGATGTACCTCATTACGGGCAACACGGATTATCTCGATACGGCCTACACGCGCTTGCAGGAGGTCTACACTGTGAGCCTTCCCGACGATCAGGCGACGCCCAGCTCGGGCAGCGGCCTCGGGCGCGCGCAGACCCTTGCCAGCTTCGCCATGGCCTACAACTGGGGCTACGACGGTTTCACACAGGAACAGCGCGACTGGATACGCGCGCGGGTCAACGAGGGCTTCGACACCTACGGCACCGCTCTCGGACACCCCAACATTGAATACCAGCAGCAGAATTCCAACTGGAACGGCGTCGTGGCGGGCGCGCATGTCATGTCGCTCATCGCCATGGACCAGCACATGGACGAGCGGCGGCGCGATTTCCAGCGCAGCCGCGACATCGTGCGCGTCCATCCCGATTCCTTCGGCAACCGCGGGTGGACGCAGGAGGGCAACTTCTACTTCGGTCTCTCCATGGAATACGTCTTTCCCGCCATGGCCGCGCTTCTGCAAATCGGCGATCCCTACGCCACAACCACCTTCGCCACCCGCCGCCCGCACCACATCATCCTGTATGCGAGTATGTTCAATGCCGCGCAAAACTCGCTTACATGGGGAGTGGGCGGCGACACCATCCCCAACGCGGGCATCACCAGCGCGCTCTTCGCCCTCGTCGCGCCCGGCGAGCTGCCCGCCTACACGTGGTTCTACGACCGAGCCCGCGGCATCCTCAACCCCGCCGCGCCCGCCAGCAAATACGACTACCACGCCGGCGGCACCGTCTACGGGCTCATCTTCTACCCGGAGAATGTGACGGCGGCGGACCCGACGCCAAGCTACCCGACGGTCATGAATGACAACCGCGGCGGCTACATCTTCCGCTCCGGCTGGGAAGACGCCGACACCACGATCGTCGGGCTCTGGGCCGATACGACAAACTACGGCCGCTCATGGAGCCAGGCCGACGCGGGGCAAATCAGCCTCATGTCCTACGGCACGAAGTGGACGGCGGGTCCGGGGCCGGCCACTTCCGGACTCGATAACGCTTTCTCGCAAATTCTCGTCGACGGCACGGCCCGTGAATCCACCGGCACGGGCGCGCTCCTCGGCCACAAGGTCTCGCCCACCGGCGGCTACGCGCGCGTCAGCGGGGGCTCGAAGTTCGCCTCTCTCGGCGTGAGCAATGCCCACCGGCACGTTCTCACGGACTTTTCGCCGGCGGATTTCGACATTATTTCGACGTTCGACGAAATGGCCGCCGAAGACCCGAGGGCCTTCGCATGGAATGCCTTCGTGCCCGGCAAATCGTTTACCACGGGCAGCGAAAGCGGGGCGGCCTACGCTTTGCTGACGGAAGGCGACGCCTACCTGAAGATTTGGTTTGTCACCCCGGGCGCGGGTTTTGCCAACGGGGACAACCACGTCACCTACGAATACGCGCCCGCCACGGCCCTCGACATCTGGACGGTCATGGCCACGGGCCGCGGCACGCCCCCGGTCGCCGACATCAGCGGCAGCGGCAACGGGGCCGCCGTCACGCTCGGAGACAGCGTCCTCACCTACAACGCCTCGACCGGCAGTATCGAATCTTCCACGTTGACCGACCTCAATTCGACAACAAATCCGCAAATCAACGCCAACACGACATCGGGCCTGCCCCCGCTCGCCGTATCCTTTTCCGCAAGCGCCACAGCCGATCCGGGCGAGAACCTCGAATACTTCTGGGACTTCGGCGACGGCAACACCTCGACCGCGCAAAACCCCGCCCACACCTACGCGGAGGAGGGCATCCACATGGTCATGCTCGAAGTGCGCGACGGGGCCGGAGGCTCGGACCGCGCCACCCGCCGCGTCTTCGTGGGCAATAGTGAGCCCACGGCGCGAATCGCTCTCAGCGAATCCATCGTTCTGCCCGGCGTGGAGGTCACGCTCGACGGCTCCGGATCGAGCGACCCCGACGGCGATCCGCTCACCTACGAGTGGACTCTCGGCGACGGACGCACCCTCACCGGCGAGGTCGTCACGGCCAGTTGGCCGGACGAAGCAACCTTTCCGATCACGCTTCGTGTCACTGACCCGGCTGGCAACGTCAACGTGGCGCGGACCTCTATCCAGGTGGAAAACCAGCCGCCTGTGGCGCACTTCAGTTTCGATTCCCTCGGCGGCTTCGTGCCCTTCACGGTGAACTTCGACGCCTCCGACTCGTTTGATCCCGAGGGTGAACCGCTCCTCTACGAATGGAATTTCCGCGACGGCACACCCGTCGTGCAAACCAGCGAGCCCTTCATCTCCCATGAGTTCACTACCCCGGGCGACTTCGACGTTCGCCTCACGGTCTACGACCCGGCGGGCAAATCGGGCCAGCGGACCAGAACCATCACCGCCCTCGGGCCGGAGAGTATCATCCCGTCCACGGCGGATACCGGGGAGATTGCGCAGGGCCTGAGTTACCGGGTGTTCGCGGGCGATCCGAATATTGAGACAAACCTCCCGAACATCGAAACCCTGCGCCCGCTCAAGAGTGGGCGCGTGGCCAATCTCGACTTCCTTGTCTCCGACCGTGATACCCTCTTCGTCATCCGCTACGAAGGCTATTTGTATGTGCCGGAGACGGGGGCCTACGCCTTCCGCATGCGCACGCAGAACCAGAGCCGCTTCCGCCTTTCGGGCGAGCTGATCGTCGGCAGCGGGTTTCCCCACAGCCACGAATACCTCGCCCTTGTCGCCCTCGAAGCCGGCTACCATCCCTACCGGTTTGAAACGACCTACAATCCGGCGGACCCATGGGATCGCCCGAATTTCAACGACCTCACATGGGCTCCGCCCGGCACGGACCGCTTTCGCCCCGTTCCGGAAAGCCTCCACTTCTCCAACATCAATTTGCTCGAAGCCACCTTTCGCGCCACGCCCACCACCGTTTACGACGGCGGCACCGTGCAGTTTGAAGCGACGACCGACAGCCCCGACGGCGAACCCCTGCACTTCCATTGGGACTTCGGCGACGGCAACACCGCCACCGGGCGCAGCGTGGCCCACACCTACAACCTTCCTTCGAATCTCGCCCACCGCGTCTACAGCGCCGTCCTCACGGTCACCGACAGCGGCGGCGCCACGCAGACGGTCGGGGAACTGGTCACCGTTTCCCGCTACGCCGGGCTCGTCATGCGGCCCATGAGTTCCATCGGGGCGACGCAGTACAACTTCGACCGGCGCACGAGCCCGAGGAATATTCTCGAAGCGGTGAACCACGCCGTCGAACCCGGCACGCAACTCTACTACTCCAGTCAGCTGCGCGCCGATCTCGGAGCGGCCATGGTCGGCGACGGTGCCTACCAGACCCGCTGGGTGTCTTCCAACCCGGTGGACTACATCTGGTACCATTTCCAAAAGGACGGCGTCGACAAAGCCTACAACATCACCGAATACTCCATCACCGCAGGCGGCCTTGCGTGGACCGCCAACCGTGATCCGAAGAACTGGCGCATCTACGGTTCAAACGATCCCGATGCTTTTGATATCGAGCCCGGCGCGGACAATCCGTCGTGGACCTTGATCGACGAGGTCACCGGGCAATCCGGGGAAGCCCGCATCATTCCGATCATCTATACCCTCCCCAACACGGAGGCCTACGCCCATTACCTCTTCCGTTTCGAGAACCAGTCCGGCGGGATCGCCGGGGAGGTCGAACTCACGGAGCTGCAGGTCTTCAGCTACTTCGACAACGATCCCGCGATCAACGGCAACCAGCCGCCGGCGGCTGATCTGCAGGCCTCCGTGACGCGCGGCGAGCCGCCCCTCACGGTCGCGTTCGACGCCTCCGCCACAACCGATCCGGACAACGACTGGCTCTACTTTTCGTGGGACTTCGGCGACGGGCATGCGCACGATCTGTTGCTCGGGCAGGATACCTTCGAGCACACCTACTTCCAACCGGGAACCTACGAAGCCGTCGTCACCGTGCGCGACGGTAACGGCGCCGTGGATACAGCTTCGGTGACCATTATTGTCGATCCGCCCACGCCCAACGAAGCACCGGTGCCCGCCTTCACGCCGGGCGCGGCGGTCGTCCCGGCCGGGACCGCCGTCACCTTCGACGCTTCCGCCACCTTCGATCCCGACGGCGACGCCATGGAGTTTCACTGGGAGTTCGGTGACGGCCGCCGCGCCTCCGGAGAAGTCGTGAGCCACGCCTTCGACAAGGCGGGCGTGTTTGATGTTGTCCTCATCGTGCGCGACGAGCGCGGGCGCTCCTCCGGCACGCACCAGTCCATCGAGGTGCTGCCCCCCAACGGCGGGCGGCCCGCCATCAGCTTCAACTTCGACCGGCGCTCCGGCCGCATGTCCCACACCGTTGGGGCGGGCGTTGTTCCCGTTGCCTTCTGGAACAACCTGATCACCCGCTCCTACGCCGCCGGTTGGTTCGATTCCCACGGCGAGCCGGTCGATATCACGGTATCCGACGGGAGACGCCAAAGCAGCGTTGTTGTGACAAGCGAGCTGGAAGACCGCATGGACGGCAACCAGCGCCTCGCCCAAGTCGCCCGCACCCACCAGGTGTATGGTTCCGACCGCGGGATGCGTTGGATTGTGGAGGACGTGCCCTATCCGGTCTACAACGTCTATGTCTACTACGCCGGAGCCGCCGACGCCAACGCCTACCCCTTCGAGGTCAACGGCGTGAGCCGCTACGCCCGCAAAGACGGGCACGGCTTCGACGGCACGTGGACCGTGAGCGAAGCCGCCGCTCCCGGCGAGGCCGCCGAGGGGCACAATGTTCTCCTCTGGCGCAATGTCACCGGTTCGACGATGACCCTCGAGCTGAACACGGGGAACAACCGCCCGGCCATCTTCGGCTTCCAGATCGTCGACCGCACCGGCGCCGACGACGCCCCGCCCGTTGTCGCCATAACCTCGCCCGCCGACGGCGATTGGTTCCATGTCGGTGAGCCGGTCGCTTTGTCCGGTTCGGCGCAAGACGGGCAGGACCCGGTGGACGATCCCTTCCTCGAATGGTCCTCCGATATCGACGGTGTCCTCGGCCTCGGCGGGTCGTTGACCGTCGACGACCTCTCGCCCGGCACGCACACCCTCTCGCTCACCGCGACGAACAGCGCCGATATGCAGGCGACGGCCTCGGTCGTCATCGACATCTTCACGGAGCCGGCCGCCCCCGTCATCGTCTCGCACCCACAGGATATCACCTCGTTTGAGACGGCGACGATTGCGTTCACGGTCGTCGCCCAGGGCTCGCCGCCATTCTTCACCTATCAATGGCGCAAGGACGGCGAACCGCTCGAAGGCGGGCCGCGTGTCTCCGGCGTGCACACGCACACCCTCACCCTCGCCGATATCAGCGACGGCGACGCCGGAAGCTACGACGTTGTCGTCTCCAACGACATGGGCAGCGTCGTGAGCCAGGGCGGGGCGCTCGAAGTCACCGAACTGATCGCGCCGTCCATTGCGGCCCACCCGCAGAGCACCGCCGTCAACGAGGGCGGCGAACTGGTGCTCTCCGTCGAAGCCGCCGGCTCGGCACCGTTCTCCTATCAATGGCGGCGCAACGGCGCGGCCCTGTCCGACGGCGGGGGCGTCTCCGGCGCAAACACTGCCACCCTGCGCGTCAGCTCCTTCGGCCCGGGGGACGAAGGAAGCTACGATGTCGTTGTCAGCAACGCCGGGGGCAATGCCGTGAGTGACGCGGCCGACGTATCCATTTTCGTCCTACCGTCCATGGATGCCGTGCTCGCGGAGTGGAATTTCAATCACTTTGCATCCACCACCACAACCAACGGTTTTGAAGAAATGGTCGACGCCGACGTCGGCGCGGGCGTGCTCTTCGTGCGCAGCGCCACCTCGACCGGGACCAACTTCCGGCGCGAAACCGGCGGCGGCACTGAAATCAACGCCGCCACCGGCACGCCCGCCGGAGGCAGCATCGAGCTGCGCCGCGGCAGTCGCTGGGACAACGGCGTCGTCGAATTCCGCTTCGACATGACGGGCTTTGAAGCGGCGGTCATCTCCTTTGCCTACGAAACCCGCAGTACCCTGCCCGGCACGGCCACGGTCGAGTGGAGCGCCGACGGGGGAGAAACCTACACGCAACACTCCGTCCTCCAAAGCGCGGATTACACCAGCGGTTTCACTTTTGTTGCCCTCGACTTCGCCGAAGTGGAGGCGTTGAACAATGCCGCCGATGCCCGCGTGCGCCTGCGCTACAGCGCCGACGGCGGGGCCGGAAACACGGGAACGGCCGCCGTCTTCGACAACGTGCGCATCGAAGCCCGCCGCTCCACCAGCGGTTACAACGACTGGCGCGCGGACCGCTTCGGCGACACCGAACACCCCGACGGCGAACCCGGTGCCGATCCCTTCAAGCGCGGCATCCGCAACGTCATCGACTACGCCCTCGGCCTCGACCACCTGGAGAATCCCCATGCCGGCCTGCCGCGGGGGGGGGAGGGCATTTCCCTGCATTTCACCCGCCGCGCCGAGGTGGAGTTCCTGATCGTCGTGGAGGAAACACAAGACCTTGCCTCAGACGAGTGGGATATCATCGCCTTCCTCGAACCGGGCGCCGACACATGGACGGCGGTGGCCGAAAGAGCCGTCATCACGGAAGAGACGGACGGCCCCGTCCATCACGTCACCGTGAACCCGTCGGACGTCCCGTCGCCGGGCGCTCCCCGCTTCTGGCGGATGAGCGTGCAGGGTCCTTGATTTCCGCGCCGGATTGTCCACGCTTTATCACCGCCGCAAAACCCATGGATGCGGAAACGGAATGCCGTTCACGCCGGATCCCATCGCGCCTATGAAACCACCCCCGCCCCACGATCTCGACCAACACCCCTGCTTCACCCCATGGCGCGATCCCGTCTCGGGCGTACTCAGCTACGTGCTCACCCACCGGGTCGGGCCGTTGCAAAAGGCCTGGTATTTCATGGAACCGAGCCTGCGCGGCGAGAGCCCGCTGCTCTGGTTTCATGTCGCCCACCCGCCCGCCCGCGCCTGGACGAGCGCAGCCGTCCGTCTGGACCCCGCCCGTCCGGACGTGCGCCACTTCCCCCACTCCGTCGCGGCGGGCAATCCGATGCTCGCCCCCGGCGGCGGGACCGCCTGGCTGCCCATCGCGGACGGTCTCTATGCGCAATCGTTCGAGGGCGAGCCGGAGGAGATCTTCCGCCTCCCCCGGGACCTCCTTGGCGGCCGCCACCTCTTCAACCTCGTCACCGACCTGAGCCTGAGCACGGACGACCGCCGCTTCGTCCTCGATTGCCACATCGGCAACCGCTGGCTCATCGCCACGGTGGACCGGCACACGGGCGAATTCACGCCCCTGCGCTGGTTCGGCAACCGCCACCACCACGCCGTCTTTTCGCGCCATGACCCCGACCTCTTCATGGTCAATCTCGGGCACTGGACCGACCCGATCACGGGCGACAAGTTTGAAATGAACAATCGTATCTGGGTAATGAATACACAGCTCACCCGCTACGAACCCCTCCTGCCCGGCGCCTGGTTCGGGCGCAACTCATGGAATTGCCACGAGTGGTGGACCCCGGAGGGCAAAATCGACCTCTGCGATTACAAGCGGGGGGTAGTCGAGGCCGATCCCACGACCCATTCCAGCCGCGTCATCTGGTCCCGTCCCTGCACGCACGCGCAGAGCGATTCGACCAACCGCTTGTTTGCCGGTGACGTGAATTGCTACAAATGGAATGAGCGCGCACCCTGCGCCGTGTGGTTTTTCAATCGCGAGACCGGCCGCGATCTTCCCATCGTCTCGGCGATGCCGCCGCAACCCCTCGAATGGCGTGATTTCCGGCCCTACCACATCGATCCGCATCCGTCGTTTTCCGAGGATGGCCGCTATATCAGCTACACCACGACCGCTCCCGGCTACCTCACCGTGGCGCTCGCCCCGGTTGCCCCCCTGGTGGAAGAGACCGCCTCCTGAGAGCCCTCGCGAAAAAAGCGTGCCCTGCGGACCAGCTCCTCCTCCCCACAGCGCACTGCTTTGTGCTTGAAATCAAGCCCAGCCCCGCTTGCCCTATGGACGTAAAGAACAAGCGGGTCCGATTTTTCTGCGGGTTCTCCCGCCCGCTTTTCTCCATCCCCGTTGAAAAGCACGCCTGAAAGAACCTCTCCCTACCCTTTCGAGCTGGGTATCTGTGCGGCTCCGCATTGGCCGCCCTTCACCGACGCGATCGTGGAAATCGCGCGCGAAGGCTGGCAAAACTCCCTCTGGCGGTGCCATCATGGCTACCATGGACTGGATTCCCTCGAAGAATGGCAGAAGACAAACCAGTCCTTCGATGCCGTCCTCGGCAGTTTTATTACGCAGGAGTCGTTGGACGCGGCACGAAAGTGCAGCCAACACGTCATTACGCTTTCGAGCACTGTCTCCGTGCCGCCGGGAATCTGGCAGGTAGCATTCGACTCGGCACAAATCGGCCGGGTGGCGGCGGAATACCTCTGCTCCTGCAAGATCGCCGTGGGCTGTTTTTTTGGTCCGGAGGACCACCTTGGTTTTCGCATGCGCAACGAGGCCTTCCAGAGTTATCTCAAAGCCCGCAATATACCCTTTCTCGGGGCCTACTCGCGCCTGGAAGATATTCCCCTGTCCAGCCTTCGCGGCGTGACCGGGCCGATCGGGTTTTTCACGGGCGATGACGAGTGCGCCAACAATCTCCTCATTCACCTCGTCAACGAGGGCATTGCGGTGCCCTACAAAGCCCTTGTTCTGGGTGTCAACGACCAGGAATACCTCTGCCACTTATGCCCCGTGCCCATCTCCAGCGTGCGCTTGGACGCCATTGAAATGGGCCGGGCCTGCAATGAACTCCTCCGCCATTTCGCCCATCTCCGCTGCCTTCCCGAGCCCGCCCAACGCTTCATCCCCGCAATCGGGGTGATGCCACGGGCAAGCACCGATCCCAACCTCATGGGCAACACCCTCGCCGGGCGGGCGATCGCCGCCCTGCGGGTCGTCGAGCGGGTGCCACAGAACGTCGGCGAATGGGCTGAACTGGTCGCGAGTAGCCGCCGACCCCTCGAACGGGCGCTCCGTCTCAGCCTCGGGCAGACACCGAAGCGCTTTCTCGACGCAGAAAGAGCCCGCCGCGCGATATTTCTCCTCCGCACAACAACCATCGAAATGGAGCGAATCGCCGAGCGCACGGGGTTTTCGTCCGCACGCCACATGCGCGAGACGCTCCGCCGGACTGAGGGGCGCACACCGCGGGATTTTCGTCCATCCTCTTAGTGCCCGTCCCGCGCTCCTGCCCAAGAGGATAAGGACTCAGTCTTCGGAAAGGAAAGCCCAATTGCGCTCCACCCAGTATCCGGGAGGATAGATGCTTGCCTGTGGGGCGACGCGCACTTCGGCGATCATCATGCCGTATTCCGGAAAGCCATCGGGCACGAGCCATGAGCCTTGGTAGAGCCCTCCGCCAAGGTGGCCGGTGACGGGGTCGGGATCGACGAGGTGCATGAAGACGCCCACCGGTCCGGATGAAGCGGGCTCACCGCAGTTCCAGTATTCGGAGGAAATCGTGCCGTTTGCGGGGTAGCCGGTGACGCCGTCGAAAACCTGCACGATGACGGGATCGTCCTCAAAGCCGACGGCTGGGAGCGGATCGTCGGGATCGCGGGTGACGCGCACATAAATGTCGACCCACTCGCCGGCCACGAGGTCGCCGATGTCCGAAAGGCGAGGGTAGAGGATTTCCACGCCGGGAATGGAAGAAGTGTCCATGACAAGAGAGGCGGTCTCGGGGGCATCGTCTTCGAGGTCATCGCCGTCATCGCCGTCGACTAGCTCGGAGGAATCCTCGGGGAGACCGCCGATGGTGCGTTCCTCGGGTGTCGGCGCGTTGCCGCCGCCGTCGACGAACTCCATGCCCATGGGTCGGATGACATACTGTGCGTAGATTTCCGCGGCGGTGTTGCCCTCGAAATAAACATTGCCGACCCGGCCTTGCGAGCCGGTGGGGATGGCGTTGATGGAAAGGACGCCGCTGTGGAAGTTGTTGTCGATAAACCGGAGACCGTTGATGTAGCGCAGGCCCTGGATGACGAAGTCGCTGTGGGCGGTGTTGCCGCGCACGACCCAGTCGGCGAAGTCCATCGCGGAGGCTTCGAAGACGATGCGCGCGGTTTCTCCGTCGGGTGTATAGGTGACCCCGCCGGAAGTCCGGCCCGGTGTGACAAGAAAATAATTATCGGAAATCACCACACCATAGCCTCCGGTGACGTCCACCGCGCGGTTTTGGAAGAGGGGGGTGTTGTTGATCGGTATGCGGGAGCGGCCGGATTCGTCCAACGTGTAGGGTTTCGGTATGGACGGGGGGATGTCCACGACAGCGTTGGCGTGGACAACCAAGCCGTTGCCCGCGCTGACAATGGCCACCCGGGTTGTTGTGAACACGAAGTTGTTGATAATCCCCAGCCCGCTGCGGTATTTGCTCGGCTCCTGTGCGGGGGTGTGGGCATTGGCGTAGTTTTGAATGTGGTTGATGCGGATTCCGTAGCCGTCGCTCGTTCGCACATAGTTCACTTTGCGCCCGTCGTGGTAGAGTCCGTGACCGCCGTCCTGCGTTTCGACGCGCTGTCCCTGCCGGCTCAGGTAAGACTCCACAAGGGGCGGACCCGGGGTGGCCGGGTCCACATCGAAGCGGATGTCCATGATCTGCGCGGATGTGTCGCCGAGGGCATGGTAGCGGTAGTGCTTGTCCATGACGGCATTGTTGGCCACCAGCGTGTAACCGCCCGTGCTGACGTCGATCTTTCCGCGGGTGCGGGTCGGCCATATCTGCCATGCGTTTTGCCCCGACTCCGGGATACCCGGCTCGGGCACAAAGGCGTTGTTCAAACGGTTTC
Source organism: Opitutales bacterium (assembly GCA_020831525.1). Classification (GTDB taxonomy): domain Bacteria; phylum Verrucomicrobiota; class Verrucomicrobiia; order Opitutales; family Oceanipulchritudinaceae; genus SLLG01. Next base: position 84,663 of record JAFIGH010000001.1, on the reverse strand, counting down.
CGAAGATGAGTATGTTGTGCGCCGCGATGCGGTTTTTCGGGATCGAGACACCCCATGTTTGGTCGCCCGGCGCGCGGTCGGCAATGGAGATGAAGGCCGACTCGATGTCGATGTGGACGATGCCGAGATTGGAGGCGGAGGTGGCGTCGGGGACGATGTCGCCTCCGTCGCGGCGGCCCACTTGGATGCGCTTGAAATAGTTGTCGCGGATGGAACCGTCGGCGCCGGGACGCATGTTGTTCGACCAGTCATGCTCATAGAAGGGAAACTGAAAGCGCGTCGGCGGGACATACACGGGATCGTAGATTCGGAGGTTATCCGGGCCGACGGTGTAGTCGCCGATGGCGTTGGCTTCGGCGGGTGCCGCTCCCCGGAGGACGACCCCGTCGGCCAGATACAGGTTGTCCCCGAGGGTGTAGACGCCGGCCGGAAAGTAGAGGACGCCCCCTCCCGCTTCGGAGAGGGTGAAGATTTCATCCTGGATCAAGGGCAGTTGATCCTCCGTGGCATCGGGCACGGCGGCGGTGACGGTGACGTTGCTCCAGTCGACCATGGTGTCGACCCATGAGGCGTCGTAGTCTCCGAGGTCCACCGGACTCGACTGGACGGGATTTTCCACCGGTTGCGCCGGGAGGAGCGCGAGGCTCAGGACGGAGAGGAGCGGATAGGTGACAATGCGGGGAAGATGAGGCAGGTGTTTCATGATATGAATTGGCTGGAAGGGGCGACTCAGGGGAACGAGATGCGGATGCGGACGAACAGCGGATCTCCGTCGGCTGCCGGGGGCAGGGTGACGGAATGGGGGCCGCCGGTGCCGGTGACGGGAGAACCGTGGTTGACCCACGAACCCTCGCCGAGGTCGGAAGAGACTTCTACTTGGTAAACGCGGTTGGGCAGCGTATCGAGTTCGACCGTCAGCACGCCTTCGCCGGCGTCGTGGACGAGTTCGCGGACGCGGTAAACATCCGAGGGATCGTGCGGATCCTCGCCGAGGAGGAACGCTTCGCGCAGGTTTACGGGGCGTCCGCCTTTGGTGACCATAGTCGTGTCCGGGTCCTGCCCGTCCAGACCGTAGTTGCCGAGCCACTGCGTGAAAAACACGGGCAGGTCGTCGATGCCTGTGTCCAGACCGAGGATTTTGGCCGCCTCGAGCGCATACCAACCGGTTGTCGCCTTGAGTCCGGTGTACGGGTGGGCGGTATCGAAAAAGCCGATTGTCTCCATGTCGTTGATGAACTGCCGGCCGGTGAAGTCGATCATGCCCGACCACGGGCTCGCGCGACCGAGGACAGAGCGGAGAAATAGCTCCGCCTCGTCGTGTTTTCCGCGCAGAGCGAGGATATAGGCGAGGCGGGCGGTGGAGGCTAGGTCCGGCTGGTCCTGTGAGCCTCCGCGCGGATAGACGCCCATCAGGAAGGGCCGCCCGTCGCGGCAGAACTCGGGAACGCCGTAAAACTCATCCACGAAGGTATCCATGATCAAGTCTTCGACGAGGTCGACGGTCGCTTCGTCGGCATGGCCCGTTTCGACAAGCCATTGCAGCCACCCTATATGGGCGACGGGCGAGAGCGGTGTGTTCGGCGTTGCGGCGGCGCGGTGCCGGGTCATCCAATAGGGAGCGATGTCCATAGTATCGAGGAGATAGCGGTGGTGCCCGACTTCCTTGCTCCACGAATCGTAGCCGCCGTCGACCCCGCGCACGAGGCTCATGGCCGCGATGAGTTCGCCGAAGGGCAATTTGCGGTGGTCGCGGTCGCGGTTGTTGCGTGAATCGGAGACACCCATTCCGGATCCGTCCCGCTCAAAATGCGTCCACCACACCCAACCGGGGTCGGAGAGCACATGGAAGTCGTAGGAATCCAGCCAGCCCCATTCGCTTTCATTTTGGAGCCAGTTCCAGTCGTTGCCCTTGAAGCTCCGCGCGGCCATGGCGCTGCTCGCCTGATTGGCAAGGGCGCGAAGCCCCGTGCTTCCCGGCTCGGCCGCGGCCATAAACCCGAGCGCTTCCACGGCAGCCGCCTGCATCCATGAATTCCCCTTGTAGACGACGGCAAGGCCGTTTGGCCCCGGACCCCGCTTGATACGCCAGAACTCCGCCCCGTTGCGCGCGATCATGCGGCCGATCATCCGCTCGCGCGGGTCGCTTGAGACGCGCTCAAGTGTCAATCCGGCAAGGACGCCCCCGGCCACATTGTAAGGGGGATTGTCGTAGTTCTTATCGCCGTTGACACCAGTTCTGGACATGAGGAGCAGGGCGTCGCGGAACGGGCCGATGAAAGGATGCTCGATGAGGGCCACGGCGTGCGCGGAGAGAATGTCCATAGGGGCCATGGAGGCAGGCGCACCGGGCACACGGAGACGGTCGCGAAGGCCCAGGCGCCCGGTGGCGTATCCGCTGCCGGAGGCGCTCCCGGTGGAACCCGCCCACGTGCCGAAAAGGAGCGTGCCTGCGCGCTGCAGCTCGAAGGTCCATGTTGTTTCGCCGCTCACCTGCGCGGAGACACTGCCGGTGAAGGCGGCGGGCGCGCTGAAGCCCCCGCTGCCGTCGCCGTCGTAGGCTTCTCCGCCGCGGGGCCGGCTCACGTAAAAGGGTCGGCCGTAGGGATCGGCGGAGAGGACAGCGGTTTCGATCGAAGAGATGCTCGCCTGGGGAAAGTCATCCTCAATCGTCACCTCCGTAATGTCGCCGGCGGCGAGGTGCGCCGACACGCCTACGCGGAAGAAGGTCGAAGCATTGCCTGTCCCCGACCAGTCACCCGGAAAACCGGCATGAAAGAGAAGGCGGGCGAAGTCCAGTTCCGCCTCGCCGGGCAGCTCGGTGAGCAGGCCGCTGACAATGCCGGAGCCGCTGCCCCCCACCGCCGACCATGTGCCCTCGACGACGCCGGCGGCGTCAATCGCGGCGGAGATGCTGACGTGCAGGGCATGAGTCGTCCCGGCACCGGGCAAAGCACCCGACCGGACGGTCGCCGAGAGATCCCCCGTCAAGCTGCTGCCCGAGCGCTGCAGAGAACCGGTCGCGGCGGCGGCGAGGCTCGACCCATAGCTGCCGCCTGACTGGAGCGAAGGTATCGACAGCGCCGCCATGCCGTCCACATCCGCGTCGACATGGACGATTTCCAAATTGGGTCCGGCATCGAGGAGCTGCAGGTGGAGGGCCTCAATGCCCTGTGCCGGGGCGGCGACGGCCCACAGCGGTACAATGGAAAGACAGATAAGGACACGCGTGAATGAACCAAAGTGCCGGAGCAGCGGTTGATGTTTCATTGGTATACAGGGTTGGACGTTGAATAAAGGGGGATATGTAATAAAGAGCGTGCTGGCCAATGTAAAAGAGAGCAAAACCAGCTTCACTCACCGGCAACTTCAAAACGGTAAAAGACCAACCCCTCTGTCGCTCCGGGGGCGTTGTCCTCAGCTGTGAGGGTTTCGCCGTCGCCACTCATCGCGGGGCCGACATTCACCCATTCGTCGAGGTCGTAGGATCGCTGTAGCTGGTACGTCACGCCCACCTGAGAGACGAAGTGCAAAGAGACGCTTCCAGCGACCATGGAAATATTCACGGCCCGGGGAATCTCCGGCGAAACCGGGCCGTGCGCATCCCCGAGGGCAACAACATCGCTCACGCCGGTTGAGTCGTCATCGAGGGCGTTGATCGCGATCACGCGGTATTCAATCGTTTCACCGCTGTTTACCGGAGCGGTGTAATCGCGCCATGCCTGCGGATTGAGTTCGGAGATCATCATCGGATTGGCCACAAGCGATACAGTGCCGTCATGGCTCCGCTCGAGGGGATCCTGAATGTCCGTGATGGTTTTCGAGAGATTGGAAAGCGGGCGATAAGCGATGACTTTCCACGATTGCCCCCCCACCCGGCGCTCTACCCGGAAACCCACTTCGTTGTCGGCGGTATCCGTCCAGGATATGTAGACGCTGTTGTCCGGCTGGAGCGTGGCGCTGAGTCCCTCGGGCGGACTGACGGCGGCGGTGTGCTCATTCACATCATCAATGATGATGATGTCGATGGGCTCGTGCGGTCCGAGATTCTGCTCAAAATTGGAATGCCCCGGATCGAGATGGGCAATGCCATCGGTGGAATTGCCGTTCAGCGCGGTGCCGACAATGGAAACGTCCAACAACCAATTCAGACCCGTATCCGGACTGCTCGTCCGGCTGGAGGCAATCGTGCCCACAGAGGTGGAGTTTTGCGCGGCGTTGCGCAAGAGAAGGAAACCGAACTGCTGCATGTTGTAGGAGCCGATCCAGCCCTTGCCGCTGCCCTCGCCGATGGTACCGGGGCCCTTGCTCACGCGCCCTGACTGATTCTCCGACCAGGCCCACGAATAGACGCCAACACGGTTGTGTTCCTGCGCAATCAAGCCCTCGCCGTCGTTGCCAATGGAGCCGGGGTTGACCACGGAATTCCGGTGCACCCAGAGATTGCGGCCCCCGAAATCATAGCCGCGGTTCATGTAGTCGGAGGAATTGGCCCCCGACCCGCGCCAATTCCAACCGTCAAAGGTATGGCCGCCCATATCAAGCGTCGCCATGGGGTCGAAGCTTGGGGAGGAAGGATCAAAACCAAAGACCTGTGGATTGGTGATGTAACCAGCGTAAACAACACTTCCGATATAGTATTTTTCCGCGTGGTTGTTGATGACCTTCGCCCACGTGCCGGAGATCTCGAAATTCTTGTTGCCCCGGTTGAAGACCCAGTTGTTCCGCACAATGACATTTTCCGCGTAATATCCCATTCCCGGGGTGAATACGGTCGGGTTGTCCTGATTGCCGCCAAAATTACTCTTGTTCACATCAATGCCGATGTGGTTGGCGTAGTCGAAGAGTACGTTGCGAAACTCACCGCCACTCTGGATCTCGCGGTAAACAAAGTTTTTCGTCGGCTTAGCGAGAACGTTGTTGGCGATGAAAATGTTGCCTCCGTGTGCCGTGAGACGTCCCGTGAAGCGGTAGTGACTGAAAGTATCATCGAACATGTTCGTGTTGCTCCGACGGTCCGGGTAGAACATGTCGTTGAAGGTGGCGCCGTCCTGGATTTTCACATTCATGGCGAGACGGCCGCTGCCGGCGGAAACATCCGAATGCCAGCCTTCCGAACCGTGGATGGCGTGCATGTAGTGCTCGCCCGTCGGGGCGTGCCCCGCCCAGGTTTCCTCGGTCGGAGCGAATGCGGGCCATGCGGTTTTAAAGACGCCGTTGAACCAGCGGCCCTCGTTCATCGTTGGGGCGCGGGGAGTATGGTAGCCCCAGTAAATCACTCCTCCATCAAGCTTGATATTGACGATGCCCACATTGGTCACATCGGCGAGCGTATCTTCGCCCGTTCCCGGTGTTATGCCGATGAGGTTCCAGTCAGAGGGGAGTTCTCCGGCCGCATTCTGGTCGAGCGAAACGGGATCCGTTCCCCGCATCTGCATGGGGAAAGTGAAGACCGTCTGCGGCGTGAGGTTGTGCGTCACATCGTTTGCAAAAAGCGGATCGGCCGGGTCTTCGCTCGCGCGCACCACAGCTTGGTCGTGCCCCGGAACGGGATCCGCCCCGCGGATGACAACCCCGCTCTTCAACATCAGACCGCGGCTCGTCGGCCCGATGCCCGGACCGTATCCCATGTCCGGAAGGTCGAAGTGGTAGGTGCCCGCCGGATAGTAGAGAACGCCCCCGCCTTGCGCGTGCAATTCGTCTCGGGCGTTTTCAAATCTCTCGAAGTGGTTCTCGCCGTTCGCATAGGTCGACATATCAATGACGTTCTCCCATTGGATGGCGTCCGTCCAAACGGGATAGTTATTCACGTATTGAGCCGCCACCGGATTATTCGTCGGCTGCGCGTGGGCAATGGCCGCCAGCGCAAGAATGCCCAGAGCCGTGAGAGATCCCCGGATATACCCGAAGAAATTCGCCGGTGAGTTTTCCGGAGAAAGTGTTGAAGGGAGTTTTGTATGTTTCATCGTGTTAAAGAGGTTCACTTTTGGTATCAGCGGTATTTGGGCTGGAGCTTGCCGGGGTAAATCGCGCGCTACGGGAATCGGTCCCGCGCTCCATTATCGAAGCACGGACAAAGTCTAGGGAAAAATCCGGTTTTTGAATATACGGAATTGCGGCCATCCGGCACGTTTTTTGCGGTCTTCGGGAATCGGTGCGGGCGGTGCCGCATGGCCATCAGCCACCGGGGACAGCATCGATAATTTTCGGTTCGTGCTCACGGCAGGGTAACGGTCGGTCCGGTGCGGCCCCAGGCATCGACCGGGGTCACCCGGTATTCGGGAACGGGTGAGCCGCCGGGAACCGTGTGCACGAGGCTGCCGTCGAGAAGAGGCGGATGGGGAATTTCCTGCCACGCGGATTGCCCGTGGGCCCGCCACTCCACGTGGTGGTCGACAACGGAGCGGGCCTGCGGCGGCTTCCAACTGACGAGAATGGGCTGGTCCGGATGCACCCCTTCGTAGGGCTCGGCGCGGAGAGCGGTGACGCCCGCCGGGGGCGCGCAGGCGTCTTTGCAGAGCAAAAGGACGACGTGCAGAGACGGCAGGGGAAGGTCTGGAGCGCTTTTCCAGATTCCGTCCGGGCCCACTTCAATCTCCGTGATTTCGGCGAAGCGGGTCAGCTCCTGTTCCTGCCGCAAGGCCTCCAGATCCTCCGCTGCCGGGCACCATTTTTGAATAAAGAGGAGCGGGAGGCGGTCCTCCCATGCGCGGTAGGGATTGCCGTGAAATTCGTCGATGCGATATTGCACAAGCGTGTAGGGGCCGGGCCGCAATCCTTCCAATTGGACCTCAACAATTGCCGTGCCGCCGGTGCGCGCACGGTTGTCGGCGTGGGCGAGGAAAAGAGCCGCGCCTTCCTCGCCGGGAAGAAGGGTGGCGAGGGAATGGAAAGCGTTGTCGCCGTCCGCCCGCACCGGCACCCGTCGGTCGCCCGCAAGGCTGAGCGCGGTGAGGAGGTTCAGGGCGGGCTTTTTGATGAGGGTGAAAAAGGCCGGGTCTTTGTTGGGGAGACCGATACGGGTCAATTGCGTGCGCTGCGGCCAGTCACCGACGAAGCCGTTGTCGTTTCCGAAAAAAGTGAAGTCGCACCCGTCCGCATCGACGAGTTGATCGTAGTGCAGAAAGAGCCCCTTCGCCATGATCGCGGCATAGAACGGCGTCGCCCGCCAGGTGTGGGGCGTCTTCCAACCGACCTGCGGGTCGCATTCGTTGTTCATGAGCGGAAGGGAAAGGAGGCGCGGATGGTTCTTCTTGAGATAGGCGCGCAGTCGGCGCACCCCTTCGAGCATGCGTTCCGGCGAAACGGGAATGTCGTCCGGACTGAACCATGCCCCCTTCTCGTGCACGGAGAGAAAGTCCATACGCACGTCTTTTCGCCCCGTGAGGTGGTTGGTTCCGCTGTCCACATGGGCGAGCAGCGCCTTGATCTCGGCGGAGAGCGTGATCGCGGTCCCTGGACCGCCGAAACGCAGGGACGGATTTGCCTCCTTGAGGCCCTCCGAACAAGCGTCGTAATAAATGAGAAAATTCTCGATGCTCTGCTTCCACCAGCCGCAGTCGGGCTCGTTCCACGTCTCAAACCACCATTGCTCGACCTCGGCGCGACCGTAGCGCTCCCCGCAGTGGCGGGCGAGGTCCCGCACGAGCTGCTTCCAGGCCTCCGCCTGCGCCCGCTCCTGAAAGTCGGTGAAGAAGTTCGAGGGGTTTCCCATCAGTTCGAAAAACGGCACCATCCCGTTCTCCACGAGCACATCAAGGCCCTCGTCGAGCTGCGACCAGTTGTAGCGGGGCTTCGGTGTGTCCATGCCTTTGCCCGTGACGAGGTCGAGCAGATTGTGGATGCGCACATACCGCACCCCCTGCCGAGGGATCGATCCGAGGTAGCGCAGCGTTTGCCGCATGTCGGCGTTGAGGAGAAGCTTCGCCGGGGTAAAACCGGTCCACCGCCACTCAATCGAGAGCGGGCGGGGTATTTCTTGGAAGGGAATTGTCAGTTTCATTCGGAGTCGCAGTCGATGAGGACGTGGATGGCGTCGTTTTTCTGTTGGTTGCGGAGGTCAAAGCCCTCCTGGATGCGTTCGAGGGGAAAGGTGTGGGTGATCATTCCGGAAGTGTTGATGAGACCGTCGAGGACCCAGTCCACGCCCTGTTGGAAATACCTCCGCATATCGATATCGCGCCTGGGTTCAGTCGAAAGGATCTCCCCCCGGCGGCGGTGGAGTTTGAAGAAATCGAACGGCTCGTGGCAGGTTCCGATGCAGCCGTACATCACGATTTTGCCGCAGGTGGCGAGGCAATCGAGGGCATCGACCATGCCGTCGCCCTCAAGGAGGCACGGAACGACGACCTCGAAGCCGTCGGGAAAGTCTTTTCCGACAACCGACATCGTGGGGGTCTTGTCATCGGGAATCTGATACGTGTGGGTGGCCCCGTAGGCGCGGGCGAGTTCGAGGTTGCGCGCGCGCAGATCGGTCACGACGAGGGTTTTCGGGCTATAGAGCGCGAGGACCTGTGTGAGGACGAGTCCGCTCACGCCCTGTCCGGTGATGAGGACGTTTTTGTTTTGATCGATCTGCCCGAGTTCGGCGGCGTGGATGACACCCGGAAGGATTTCGATCAGGCTGGTCTCGCGCAGGGGAAAGGCGGGCGGGAGCACTTTCACGTTGAAGGGACTGCAGACGATGTACTCCGCGAACGCGCCCCACACATAGCGGCAGGTCACGCGGTCGCCCTTCTTGAGCCCGTGGATTTCGGCCCCGACCTGGTCGATGACGCCCGCCACTTCATGGCCGAGACGGGTCGGCGTGCTCATAAACTCGGGTTTGCGCGTTCCCCGAAAGGCCTCGATGTCCGAGCCGCAGATGCCGACCCATCTGATTTTCACGCGGATCTCGTGGTCGCCCGCCTCGGGGATTTGCGCATGGGCCAGTTCCAGTTTGCCGGGTTCGCGCAGAATGGCAACGCGCTGGGCCTTCGGGTGGCGGGCATCGACGAGATCGAGCTGCGCCATGGTCATTTTTCGGGGCATGGGTGTTTTCGGGTTGGGCGTGTGATGAAGAAGTGGATTCCGGCGAAGGGCACCGTGCGCTGCCGGGGTATTGCCGTTGCATTGAAGCAGAAAGGCGCTTATTTGTCTTTAGCCGCGCTGGCAGGGTTTTTGATGAATCCGGAAATGGGCTCAGGGCTTCCCGCGGCTGAGGCGGAGTGTGTTTTTGAACCTCGGATCAACCTCGATGCTCCGCAAACGCCTTTGCCGGGCCTCTTCGCGCCAGAGGGCAGGCGGTTTACCGACATGTTTCCGGAAGGCACGGGTGAATTGGTGAACGCCTCCGAAGCCGCAAATTTCGGAAATTTCCTTGATCGTCCATTCGCTGTAGAGCAATTGCTCGGAAGCCTGGCGCAGACGGATCTGCCGGAGCACCTGCAAGGGACTCTGCCCGCAATGTTCCTGCGAAAGCTGGCTGAGCCGCCGATAGGAAAGGTGCAGCTGCCGGGCAATCTCCCCGCTTGTCCACGGCTTGCCGGGGGACTCCTCAAAGAGACGGAGCATGCGTCCAAGAACCGGGTGGTCCCCGCCTTCAATGGGGGCGGCCTCCGGACTGTCGGCGGGTGCCGTGGCCTGCGCTGCCCGGAGGAGGAGGGCTTCCAGAAGAAGATCGCAGCACCTCGTCCGGTCGCCTTTGCCACCGAGCGCAACTTCGAGCAGGCAGGTGAAGAGGATTTTGAGTTCGGGGCGGGCCGTCACTGTCCACTGGTCCAAACCGGCCCCGCCCATGCCGACAAATTTCATATCGAGGGTTTCGAGAAAGCGCCCCGACGGAATGCTCCACTCGTGCACGGTGTCCGGGGGCAACCACACGAAGTCGCCAAGGGCGAAGCGCACCGCCTCTCCGTTGATACGCGCCGCCGCCGTTCCCCTGACAATGAACAGGGCTTGGTGAAAAGCATGCGCATGGGGAAACACGCGCACCCCGCCGCCGTAGTCGAAGCGGGCAATCCAAAGGAGGTGGGGAGAGGCGGGAGACGGCATGGGCGGAGGAACGGGTTTCCCCCGAGAAAGTGGAAATCAGTGACGAATGATTTCTTGAGTTGATGGATTCTGTTTACGAAAGTAAAGCTCCAAAGCCGCCTACTGCGTGTCGTTTGGTTTTTGGGTCCAGCCAACTGGTCGCGGCAGATCGGAAAGGTGATCGACTCTGACCGTCGGCTAAATTCCGCTGCGTGGGTCACGACGCCGGAAGGAAACGCCCCGCGATGGAACAGCAACTCCACATACCCGAAGCAGGACGGAACCGATGTGACAAGCATAGTGGCGGCCCTACTACTCGCGCAGCGCACGCGTGATGCTGCGGGCGGTTTCGTGGAGGAGCACGCGGGCGGCGGATGCGGCGCGTTTTCCGCCGGCTTCGGGAAACCGGGAACTGGCGAGGGCGGCGCACACGCGCACGGCACTGTCGCCCACGGGGTAGGCGGTGTCGACGATGCCGCGGAGCGACTCGCCGACGGCCTCGGAATAGCCGTCGCGGAGGATACGCTCGAAAACTGCCGGCGCGTCCCCGCTGTCCGTCCCGCCCCCGAAGTGGGCGGCGGCGCGCTTGAGGTGCCATGCGCGGTCGTCCGGCGGGCAGTGCGCGAGGAGGAGCCGCCCGGAAGCGGTGTGGAGCGGATGGTGCACGGACCCCGTCTTCACGAGCAGGCTCACCGCGCCGGAACCGGATTCGTGGGCGATGACTGTGAGACGACCGTCTTCGAGGACGCTCAGGTGGCATTCCTCGCCGCTTTTCCATGAGAATTCGCGCATGAAACCGCGCGCAGTGTTGAGGAGGATGTCGAGGTGCCGCGAACCGTGGCCGAGCGTAAGCAGCTTGAGGGTGAGGGAGTAGCCGCCGAAGCCGTCTTTGTTCACGTAGCCCTCCTGTTCGAGCACCGCGAGCATGCGGTAGAGTTCGCCGGGCGTGCGCCCGAGCGCCCGAGCGATCTCTGTCTGCGTGAAGGGCCGCGCCGACGAGGCCAGCAGTTCCAGGACCCGCAGCCCCTTTGTCAGGGCGGGCGCGGTGTAGACGGATGCCTTCCCGGCAGCGACCGCTTTTTCCTTGCGCATATAAAATATGATTTTATCTATGAAACGATGGAGATTCGCTACCACCCTGCACAACCCCGTCGCCCGCGTCCAATTCTAATCATCGGCGCGGGCAGTATTGTCAAAGACGCCCACCTTCCCGCCTACGCCATGGCGGGCTACCCCGTCCACGCCATCACCAACCGCTCGCGGGCACAAGCGGAGGCCCTTGCGGAAAAGTGGAAGATCGGACACGTCGAGGACTCCCTCGAAACCCTCATCGCGAACGCACCGGAAGGCGCCGTCTATGACCTCACCCTCCCCGCGAGCCTCTTCGCCGGAGTGCTGCGGAAACTGCCGGAGGGTTCGCCCGTCCTCATCCAGAAGCCCATGGGCGAGTCCATCGGCGAGGCGCGAGAGATCCTCGCGGTGTGCCGCGAACGGCGGCTCGTGGCGGCGATCAACTTTCAATTGCGTTTCGCGCCCTTTGTCATGGCGGCGAAAGACCTCATCGACCGCGGGACCATCGGCGAACTGCGCGACATAGAAATCCGGGTGACGACGGAGACCCCGTGGGACCACTTTCCCTTCCTCAAGAACGTCCCGCGCCTCGAAATCGTTTATCACAGCGTGCACCACATCGACTGTATCCGGCACTTTCTCGGCACACCCCGCGGCATCTACGCGAAAACCCTCCGCCACCCCGAACTCGACATGCCGGAAAGCCGTTCGAGCATCATCCTCGACTACGGCGACAAGGTCCGCGCCAACATCCAGACCAACCACTTCCACCGCTACGGTCCGCGCCACCAGGAGAGCTACATCAAGTGGGAGGGCACGCACGGTTGCATCAAGGCAAAGATGGGGCTGCTCATGAACTACCCGGAAGGCGTGCCCGACGCCTTCGAGGTCTGCACCTTCGAGGACGGCAAGCCCGTGTGGCGCAGCCACGACCTCGAAGGATCGTGGTTTCCGCACGCCTTCGTCGGCAGCATGGCGCAGGTTATGCGCGCCGCCGACGGCGAACCGGATGCCCTCGTGACCTCCGTCGAAGACAGCATCGAAACGATGGCCTGCGTCGAAGCCGCCTATACCTCCAGCGCCTCCGGCGGCACCCCCGTCGCCGATTTTCTCCAGTAAAGCCACCCCTCTCCCTCTCCCTTTCCAACCGCATCCGTGCCTCGCTAAAGCTTCAGCCTACTCACCCACTCCACCACTCCCACCACTCCACCACTCCACCAAAAAACCATGTTCCAAGAACTCTATTTTGAAGACTACACGCTCGGCGAAACCCGCGAGACCTACGGCCGCACGATCACCGAGGCCGACATCGTCCTCCACGCCGGGCAATCCGGCGACTTCTACCCGCACCACATGGACAAAGAGTGGTGCGCGACGCAGCCCTTCAAGCAACGCGTCGCCCACGGCACGCTCATTTTCACCATCGCGGTGGGATCGACGGCGGCGGCCATCAACCCGCGCGCCATGTCCTACGGCTACGACAAACTGCGTTTCATCAAGCCGGTCTTTATCGGCGACACGATCACCTCGAAGGTCACTCTCCACGACAAGCGCGACCACAAACGCCCGACCCACGGCGTGGTCTCCGAGAAGCTCGAAGTCGTGAACCAGCGCGGAGAACTGGTGCTTGTCTGCGAACACCTCCTACTCGTCGAACGCCGCGACCCCGCCTGATCACCGCCCCGCGAAAATCCCAAGTAAGAGAATTCCATGTCCGATACCATCACGAATCTCCGCGGCATTGCCTGGAATCACACACGCGGCTTTGTCTCCGTCGTCGCCACCGCCCAGCGCTTCGAGGAACTCAACCCGCACATCCGCATCCTATGGGAAAAGCGCTCGCTCCAGGCCTTCGCCGACGCGCCCATGGAAAAGCTCGCCGACGCCTACGACCTCATCGTCATGGACCACCCGCACACCGCCCTCGCGGCGAAAGCCGGGCTGCTCCTGCCCCTCGACGAACACCTTCCGTCCGCCTACCTCGACGACCAGGCCGAAAACAGTGTGGGCGCGTCGCACCGCAGCTACAACTTTAACGGACACCAGTGGTCCCTCGCCACCGACGCCGCGACCCCCGTCGCCACATGGCGCGAAGACCTTCTGCGCAACCGCGGAATCGACCTGCCCGCCACATGGGACGACGTCCTCGAACTCGCCGATGCCGGACATGTCGGCGCGGCTCTTTTTCCCGTCGATGTGCTCATGAACACCTACATGTTCTGCAAAGCACTCGGGGCCGAGCCGTTTGCCGACGAGTCCTCCGTGGCCCCGACCGAGATTCTCGAATCCGCTCTGGAGCACCTACGCGAACTCGCCCGGCGCATCGATCCGGTCTATCTCGAACTCAACCCCATCCGCACGGCGGAGCGCATGACGCTCACCGACACCGCCGCCTACTGCCCTTTCGCGTATAGCTATTCCAACTACTCGCGGCCCGGCTATGCCCGCCGGACGCTCAAGGCCGGCGGTCTCGTCCGCCTCGGAGACACGGCCCTCCGCTCCACCCTCGGGGGCGCGGGACTCGCCGTCTCCTCCCGGACCAAGCACGCCGAAGAAGCCGCTGCATACACCGCCTTCACCGGCGAACCGGAGACCCAGCGGGGCATCTACTTTACCAGCGGCGGCCAGCCCGGACACCGCTCGGCATGGCTCGACGACAGCGTCAACGCCGCCTCCAACGGGTTCTTCCGCGACACCCTCGACACCCTCGACACCGCCCTCCTGCGGCCGGCCTACCCCGGCTACATGCATTTCCAGGACAACGCTTCACCCGTCGCCCATGCCGCCCTCGCCGGTACAACGTCCATTTCCGACGCCGCCCGCGAGTTACAGGAAATCTACCGCCGCTCGCGCGCCCTCTGACCCGGCGCAAATCCAAGCCGACCCCGCCCAACCGCCTGTCCCCGCAAGTATCCATGAAGCCACTCGAAAACCTTCTCGTTCTCGACTTTTCCCAGTTCCTCGCCGGTCCCGCCGCCGCTATGCGACTGGCCGACCTCGGTGCGCGCGTCATCAAGATCGAGCGTCCGAAAGGCGGCGACATCTGCCGGCAGCTCTACATCTCCAACTGCGGCATGGAGGGCGACAGCACCCTCTTCCACTCTATCAACCGCAACAAGGAAGGCTATGCCGCCGACCTGAAGAATCCGGACGACCTCGCGAAGGTCCGCCGCCTCATTGAGCAGGCCGATGCCCTCATCGAGAACTTCCGCCCCGGTGTCATGCGCAAACTCGGACTCGACTACGACACCGTGCGCGCCATCAACCCGCGCCTTGTCTACGGCACGGTGACCGGCTATGGATCGCGCGGACCGTGGGCAGGCAAACCCGGCCAGGACCTTCTCGCGCAGTCGATGTCCGGCCTCTGCTGGCTCTCGGGTAACGCCGCCGATCCGCCCACGCCGATGGGTCTCGCCGTAGCCGACCTCACCGCCAGCGCCCATTTGGTCGAGGGCGTGCTCGCCTGCCTCGTGCGCCGCGGCGTCACCGGCAAGGGCGGACGCGTCGAAGTAAGCCTCATGGAATCGATTCTCGACTTGCAGTTCGAAGTCCTCACGACACACCTCAACGACGGCGGCAAGGCACCCGCGCGCAGCGCCGTGAACAACGGCCATGCCTACCTTGGCGCCCCCTACGGAATCTACCCCACCGCCGACGGGTTCATCGCCCTCGCCATGGGTGCGATCCCGCGCCTCGGCGAGTTGCTCGGCTGTGCTCCACTCCTTAAATACACCGACAGCCAGTCGTGGTTCACCGAGCGCGACACCATCAAAGCCGTTCTCCGCGACCACTTGGCCACCCGCCCCACCGCGCACTGGCTCGGCATCCTCGAACCCGCCGACATCTGGTGCGCCGAAGTCATGGGCTGGGACAAACTCCGTGCTACCGACGGCTACCGCGCGCTCGAAATGGAGCAGGAAGTCCGCTGCCCCGGCGGCACCCCCATGAAAACGCTCCGCTGCCCCATCCGTGTCGACGGCGAGATCTACAGCTCCCCGCGGGGTGCGCCCGCCATCGGCCAGCACAATGCCGAAATCGAAGCCGCACTCACAGTGAACGGATAATCCCCGCCCGCGTGGGCATCCACAGGACTTTACGCCGCATGCCATGCAGCTTTCTCATTGAACCGAACCGCTGGTCATCAGTGTTGATCCGCGTCCATCGGTGGCTGCCTCCAGTCTCACGGCAACCGCAGATGAAGCTGTTGACCGCGGGCTCACCTTCAATCAATCCTATGCCATGATCGACACCCACCAGCACCTCCTCTATCCCGACCGCTTCACCTACACATGGACGAAGGACATCGCCGCCCTGCACGGCGCGTTCCCGCTCGAAGCCTACCGCAAGGAAGCGGAGGGCACCGGCATCGAAGGCTCCGTCTTCATGGAGGTCGATGTCGAACCGGCGGAGAACGCCGATGAGGCCCGCCACTTCTGTGCGCTCGCCGACGGTCCGGCCAACCGCATCCTCGGCGTCATCGCCTCCGCCCGGCCCGAAAACGAGGGCTTCGAAGCACACCTCGACGCCATCGCCCACCCCCGCCTGCGCGGCATCAGGCGCATCCTCCACACCCAGCCCGACGAGCTGTCACAATCCACCCGCTTCCGCGAAAATGTCGCACGACTGGGTTCACGCGGGCTCACCTTCGACATCTGCGTCCTCCAGCGGCAACTGCCCCGCGCGCGCGAACTCGTGCGGGCCGCGCCGGACACCGTCTTTGTTCTCGACCACTGCGGCGTCCCCGACATCGCGGGCAACGACGCGCCCGCGGGCGAGGGCTGGAAGCAGTGGAAGCGCGACATCACCGCTCTCGCCGAACTCCCCAACCTCCACGTCAAACTCTCCGGCATCACCGTCTATGCCACCAAAGAACAGCGCAACACCGAAGCTCTGCGCCCCTACGTCGACGTCCTCCTCGACACCTTCGGCCCCGCCCGCATGGTCTGGGGCGGCGACTGGCCGGTCTGCAACCTCGGCAGCGGCCTGCCCCGCTGGTGCGAGCTCACCCGCGAACTCCTCGCCCCTCTCGCAGAGGGCGAGCGGACAAAAATCCTCGCCGCCAACGCGCGGCGGGTCTACGGTCTCTAACCCATCTTTCTCAACTGTGGGCCAAGAGCCGGTCGTGCCAGCGGTAGAGGGTGCTCTTTTCGGCCATGGAAGAATCCTCAGCGGCGGAGCGGGACGACAAACAAGTAAAGCAAGATTCAACCCATCCATCACCAGCAAGATCATGAAAAAGAACGTCCTTAACTGGTTCGAAATCCATGTCGCCGACCGCGTTCACATCCGCCCCCGCCTCCACAGCACGACGCACTCTCCGTTTGTCACCGTCCAATACAGCCCGTATCAGGACCTGGTCCTCCGTGCGCTCGAAATAGGTATCCAAGTCCTTGAGGCGGTCCGGAATAATCCGGAGCCTTCCGCCCAGAAAGTATAGCGCGACCGCGCAAACAACGAGAAAGAGGGAAACAATAGCGATTGGCTTCGTTTTCAACGGCACTGGTTCCACACTTCCCCGCCTAAAGAGTCAATCACGCCGTCAATCGACCTTTTCGCCACGGACAGGTTCCGGGGAGCGAAGGGACGACATATCGCAGACCAAGCCCGTCCGCCAAAACCGGCAATGGTTCGGGTTTGGCGGCGCAGCGCGGCAAGGTCTTCGGGCCGCGGCCGGAGGTACGCCGCGCCAATCGCAACCGAACGCCAATGCGGTGAGAAACCCATGCGCCACCCGCGCCGGGCCAAGAATAATACCCACATCCCTTCCCCCTCACATCTTCTCACGCTTTGCCCGTTCAATCCTGAAGGCTGGATTCAAATAGTATCCAAGGACAAGGACAAGTGTCATGACTCCACCAGCACCGGGATTGTCGAAAAAACCCACCGCCAAAACCCCGATATTCACAAATACCAGTGAAGTCTCGAAAACTACGTATCCAAAATGGAAGGCCGTTGGGACAACTTCGTTGACTCTCTGAATCCAACATCGAAACAAAAGCGCCGCAGGCTCACTTCACAGCGTGTATCTTAGGGCGGATGGTTCGGTTTGGGCATCCGGATACAACCATTACGGTCAACTGGGTAACGGAGAGCATGGATTTGGCAGCCATAGAATTGCCCCCGTGCGAATGGCTGGCGTCTCCGGAGCCGTCAGGATTGCTGCTGGACACTCTCATACACTGATCACGCTCGAAGACGGTACGGCGCTGGCAGCCGGTTACAACAGCCACGGGCAGCTGGGAGACAGAACGAACGAGAACAGGTCATCGCCGGTCATCGTTCCAATTGCAGGAACCATTGTCGACGTCGCGGCGACTTCCTACGGGAGTCTTTTTCTCCGGTCTGACGGTGCCGTTCTCGGCGTGGGTTACAACTTGTCCGGCGAAACAGGCGATACCTCTGTCGCTGCAGCGGATATTCGGCCTACGGTGCTCAACTACTTTCCTCCTGTCATTCTTGCCGAACCCGGCGACGTTACCGCGTACGCCGCCGAGGAAGCTGTCTTTCAGATCGACGCGTTTGCGGATCCCGAAGCCTCCTACCAATGGCGTCGCCGACCGGCAAACAGTCACGAATGGCAGGATTTGACAGACAATGCTGTGATCTCAGGAGCACGAACCGACACGCTTCGAATCAATGACGTATCCCCCGGCATGAACGGCGACACCTTCCATTGCGTTGTCAGCAATGGAATCGAACCCCGGACCACATCCGCTTACGCCGAACTTTCCGTAATCGACCTGTCGATACTTTCAGAAGATGAGCTTTGGCGTGCTTACCGGACGCTTCCGTACGAGAACCGGATCGTCGCGCGGGGAGGCCATGCACCTTTCACGTGGGAGATTATTGACGGTGAACTCCCGGAGGGGATTTTTCTCGACCCGGACGGACGACTTCATGGCGCAACCAACACGCACGTACCCTCGCATTTCACTCTCCGCGTGACCGATGCCGACGGCAATACAGCGACCAAAGAGTTTTTCCTGCAAACGGCTGGATTTACCCCACAGATCGCTGTCGGCACAAGCCATAGCCTCTCGCTCAAAAGCTCGGGAACCGTTTGGGCGAGCGGAGGGAACATGCGGGGGCAACTTGGGGACGGATCCCATGATGACCGCCTAATGCCCGTATCTCCTGACCTTCCGGGGCCTGTCGTCGGCATCGCCGCCGGTTTAGACCACAGCTTGTTTCTTCTTTCGGACGGGCGGGTTTTTGCCGCAGGAGCAAATGACCGCGGTCAATTGGGCAACGGAACACAGGAAGATTCCGCCCTTCCTCTTGAAGTGGCAGATCTGTCGGATGTTGTGGCTGTCGCGGCCGGCCCAGACCACAGCCTTTTCCTGAAGAGCGACAGAACCGTGTGGGGCGCGGGTTCCAACTTCAGGCGCCAGCTCGGCAGGCAAACCTCAAATGCTCCGCAGACGGCTCCTGTCCCTATTGAGGGGATATCCAACATCAAGGCGATCGCCGCAGGCGCAGAACTGAGCCTCTTTTTACGAGCCGACGGAACCGTATGGGGTGTAGGAAGTAATCAGGGTGGTCAGATCGGCGATGGCACCTTCCACAACCGGTTAGACCCGGTCCAGACCGTTGGCATGGAAGACGTGGTCGCCATTTCCACGGGCGGCGTACATTCACTCTTCCTTCGAGCCGACGGGAGCGTATGGGCAACGGGCGATGGTGGATTCGCACAACTTGCCGGTCATTCCGAAAACCGCGTCCACACGCCTTTTCGACTTCCGGTAGAAACAGCGGTTCGCGCGGCGTTTGCAACCAGCAGTCGCGCAACTGCACTTGTGACCGTCGACGGTGAACTTCTCATGTCGCAATCCCGTTATGCGGGGGATACCGATGAATTCCTACAACCTGTTTCCGGTCTTCAGGGCGTCGCCTCCATCGCGACGGGGACGAACCACAGTCTCTTTCTACTGGAGACAGGTCAGATCTTCGCCTCCGGGTGGAATGCGCCGTTTCAGTACACGATGGACATACCGGGACAGGGTCTCTTTGGAGACGGTACTGTCACGAATCACCGGAAGGTGGCCGCCCGCATCGACGGATTGGAGGACATCGTTGCCGTTTCCGCAGGGCGGCGCCACAATCTCATGCTGCATACTGACGGAACGGTTTGGGGCACAGGCTCTAATCAATCGTCCGCATTGGGACCAGCTGATCTCTTTCTCGCGAAGACCCCCATATCGGTCGAGGGCATCTCGGAAGTGGTGGCTATTTCCGCCGGAAACAACCACAGCCTCTTTCTCAAATCCGACAACACCGTATGGGGCGTTGGGGCAAACTTTCGAAATCAAGTCAGCCCGGAATCAGTTAACATACTGGACACCCCCGTGCGCATTGAGAATCTTCCGCCAATAGCGAAAATCGCGGCAGGAGGTGAGCACAGCATGTTCTTGGATTCTTCCGGAACCGTTTGGGTCGTCGGCTCTAATCGTTACGGACAGTTGGGGACGGGTCATTCAACCAACGTAATTTATCCGGTTGCGATTACCTCTCTTGAGAACGTCGTTGATATTGCGACATACGAAGACCACAGCCTCTTTCTGCTCCAAGACGGCACTGTCTGGACAAGCGGTCGGAATCAAAGGGGGCAATTGGGGAGAGATAACAGTAATCCCGGGATTGCCCCTGCCAAAGTTGCCGCACCGGAAAATGTGCACTTTATCGGCTCGGGTCGCGACCATAGCTTCTTCATTCAGTCCGACGGAAGCCTATGGGGTACGGGATACAACCTGCATGGAACACTGGGGATACCCAATGCCCCCTCTTCTGTTCAGGTCCCCACGCGCGTGCCGCTCGATCTGGCCGGAGACATTGTCATGATCAATGGGGGGGCAAACCATTCCCTTGCTCTGGACTCCAGCGGTTATGTGTACGCCGCTGGCCGGAATGAATTCGGGCAACTCGGCGACGGAACCACCTTCCCAAGCCAGACGTTTTCGAAAGTTTCTGGCTTGGAAAACGTGATCGCTCTTTCGGTCAAATTCAATCACGCCGTTTTCCTGCACGAGGACGGAACAGTGTCCGCAACGGGCCACAACGACTACGGGCAACTCGGCACCGGAAGTCTGTCGAACCACGAGTTTATAGAATCCTACCTTGGTTCGCGGGAACCTCAGCTTGGCATCGTCGAACAATGGCGGGCCGACCACGGATTGCCCATCGATGGCAAGAGTTTCGGCGATGATTTCGCCGATCCTGACGGTGACGGAATTCCCAATCTCCTTGAGCGCGCCTTCGGTGGCGATCCGCTTCACGCTGACGATTCCGTTCTTCCCGTTATTTCGGTTTCTTTTGATTCCGGAAACGAGCTTGCCACACTGACCTACCGACGACGAATTAACGGCCACCTCACAGATAAAGGGTATGAGGTCGATGGATTGCGGTACACAGTCCTGTACAGCCTGGACGCCGAGAATTGGGAACGGGCAAGTGAATTGACGATGCCACCTGCCGAGCCCGATCAGCCTGCCGCAGGGATTGAATTCGGGGAAGCCAGCATCTCATACTCTCCGCATCCGTATAATCAAGTCATCTTAATGCAAGTGGTCATTGAACCCTACGAGATCAATGACCCTTGATTTGATTGGTCTCACAACCCACCATCCTACCCCTTTTCCGTGTAAACCCGCAATCTTACGACCCCCGTCTAAACCTAATGGCGCTCGGATAAGAGCGGAGTCGAAAAGCGTACCAATGGTATTATGCGGTCTAAAGAGTCGCACTCCTGCGAGCCAGCAGCTTATCCGAGCGCCATTCCCGTCTAAACCGGGTGCCACCGGTTGGGTTGCCGCCTAGGCGGATTCGTCGATACGCACCTGGATCTTCGTGATTTTGGAGGGGTCGCGACTCCATGCTTCGAGGGCGGCGGGGGCTTCTTCGAGGGAGACTTCGCGGGTGAGGACGGCCTGCATGGGAAAGGTCTTTCTCCCGAGGTAATCGATGACGGCGCGGAAGTCTTCCGCGAGGGCGTTGCGGGAGCCGCGGATGTCGAGTTCCTTCATGACAAAAAATTTCGTCTCGTACTCGACAGGTGCCTTGGCGTAGCCGATGTAGACAACGCGCCCGGCAAAGCAGACTTCCTCGACACAGGCGCGGAAGGTGGCGGGATGTCCCACGGCCTCGATCATGACATCGGGGCCCTCGCCCCCGGTCAACTCCTGCAAACGTTCGTGGAGGGAGGATTCCCCGGAGTGAATGGTATCGGCCGCGCCGCAGCGCCGGGCGAGTTCGAGCTTGGCGTGGTCGATATCGACGGCGACGACGCGCGCCCCGCGGGCGGCGGCACCGGCCACGGCACCGAGGCCGATCGCCCCGCAGCCAATGATCACAGCTGTATCCACCGGACCGATCTTTCCGCGGGCGGCGGCATGGAATCCGACCGTGAGCGGTTCCACCATGGCCATCTCGGCGAGACTGAGGCCCGGTGCGGTAAATAGTTTTGCGTAGGGCACGCGGATGTACGCGGTCATGGCACCGTCGCGCTGCACGCCAAGGGTTTGGTTGTGGCGGCAGGTGTTGACACGCCCGCGGCGGCAGGCGGAGCACTCCCCGCAGCTTGTGTAGGGCGACACGAGGACATCCATTCCTTCCCGCCATACGTCGGGAACCTCCGGACCGAGCGCGGCGATAGTGGCACCGATCTCGTGTCCGGGAATGCGCGGATACGTGACAAGCGGGTTGAGCCCACGGAACGTCGTGAGATCGGATCCGCAGAATCCGACTTGACGCACGTGCAGAAGCACTTCGCCTTTTCCGGGCGCGGGCGGCTCGGAGACATCCATGAGGCGGCACTGCTCCGGTTCGGTGATACATACAGCTTTCATAAGGCCTACAGATAAGGGTAGTCGTCTTCAAGGAGGCCGCGCGCCTTGATCGCCTTCCAAAAGGCGGACGGCAGCGCTTCGCTTACGCAGCGGACATTGTCGGCGACGCGCTCGGCACGGCTTGTGTTGAGGGCGAGCGCGGCGACGGCGGGCGGCGAGAGGGCAAACTGACAGCAGGCGTGGGCCGGGTCGGTGCCGTGCTCCCGGCAGACCTCCATGAAGGCGTCGCGCCATGCGAAGAGTTCCGGGTCGCGCGCACGGTCGACGACGCGGTAATCGAAATACTTTCCGCCGGTGAGGAATCCGGCGTTGAATACGGCGGAGTTGATGCCTGTGATCCCCTTCGAACGCAGCGTATCCATAAACGCCATCACCTCCGGCGGATGGCTGAAGAGCGTGAACGCGTTGGCAAACATCACCCAGTCGAGCGCCACACCGTCGTCGACAAGGCGGCGGATGATGCGCCAGTCCTTGGCACCGACGCCCACCGCGAGGGCCTCGCCGGCGTCGCGCAACTCCGCGAGGGCGCGGTAGGCATCAAGGACCTGCCGGTAGCGTTCCCCCGCTTCGGCCTCCGAGGCGGCGGCGGAGACAAACTCATCCGGATCGTGCACGGACAGCACCTGTGCATAGTATCCGCCGAGCAATTCGTTGCCCTGCCGCCAGCATTCGAGGATGCCTTCGTAGCCGATGCACTGCTCCGCGTCGTGCTCCAGGCCAAACCACGCCCCTGGCTCAAAGGTAGGTTCGTCGGTGCGCAGCGGCACACGCTTCCAACCCAGTTTGTTACTGATGGTGACGGCCTCCGGGGGCACGTACAACTCGCCGAGAAAGCGGCCGATACATTCGAGGGCCAACCCCGCGCCGTATTTGCCGGCGGAGTCGATGACGGGCGTCGGCTTCCCCCGCGCGATCCACTCGGCCACGATGGCCCGCTTCGCGGAGTCTTCCACGACACCGTAGAGATTCCCCAGCGCGCTGGAGCCAAATATGATTTTCGGCGGTGCCCACTTCATCAAGGAAGCCCGTCGAAGGGATCGTCAAGTGTCGCGCCGACGCGTTCGCGCAGGATGCCGACCAGATCGTCGACAGGCAGCAGCGCGTGTTCGTATTCGTAGGGCGGCCCGAAGGAGCGTTCAAGGATGTCGGTGCGGGCGGTCGTGTTGATGAGCCGGTTTTCACCGAAATCCGCCCCGCCGAAGTCGAAGTAGCCCCGACCGAATCCGCCGCCCGCGGTATCGCGCCACGAGCGGTTCACGTGTTCGAGGACGTTGTTTTCGAAGCGGATGTCCGCTTCGTTGCGCGAATTGGGGCCCTCGCTGAGGTGTCGGTAGAGCGTGTTGAAAACATGCGCTTTGCCGAAGCGCAGGCTCGGTGTGCGCGAGCCCCCGCGGTGGACGGGACCGGAATCCGGGAGCGGATTCTCGTAGATGCAGTTGTGGATCGTCACGCGGATGCGCAGGTCGTCGCGGCTGCCCAGCGAGTCGCCGGATCCGAGGAGCATCATTCGGTATTGGGAGTGAAAGTGGGTCCATGACACAGTGACATACCCCGCGCCGTTCGTCACATCGAGCAAGCTGTCGTATTTCTCGCTGTCGGGCTGGTCGAGCGGATCCTCGTTGAAGAGTTCACAGTGATCCACCCAGATGCTGTGAGCGCCGCCGCGGATCTGGATGGCGTCGCCGTCGTTGACAGGATCGGCGACGCGGTTGATGCGCAGATTCCGGACAATGATGTTGTGGGCAAAGTTGTTCATTTGCAGGCCGATGCCCGTGAGGGTACTCCCGCCGGAGCGCCCGAGCAGGGTTGTATTCGACCGTACCTGCACGGTGGACGCGCCTTCGAGGTCGGCGTCGAGGACAATGATATGCGGGTCATCGAGTCCGGCGTAGTGCGCGAGTTCGGCAAGTGTCTCGACATAGACGACCGGTCCGCCCTTGCCACCGGTGAGCGACTCCACACCGCGCCGCGGGAGGGAGGCATAGCCAATGGGACCGCCGTCCTCCGCGACCGGCGGGCGCACGTCGGCTTCGGAAACATTCAGGCGGTTGATCTCCCCCCACTCGGCGTTGGCCTGGGACCAGAAAAAGCCGCCCAGACCGTCCGCCGACCAGTGCCATGCATCCGCCGCCGGTTCGTAGAAATAGAATTCGCCGGGGACAACGGACAACGGATAGTACCACGTCCGCTCGGAGAGCGAGAAGATCCAGTCGGCCTCCGGCGGACGGACGAACTCACCGAAATCCGGGTGCCAGTGACCGCTCCATGAACCGGGCCAACTATAGCCCGACCCGTCGAGATGCGAAGGCGACATGGGATAAGCGCCGCGCACAATCCGGTCCACCGCGTTGGGCAACCATTGCGGCCCGTAGGCGAAATCACCGGAGACAAAAGCGTATGAGGTCCCGACGCGTATTTCGTCGATGACACTCCCGCTGAAGATTCCGCTGCCCCAGTTGTGGAAGGCGACGCCGACCCGGTCGACCGTCAGTAGCTCGTCGAACGTGAACTTCCCGACAGGTTCTCCCGGATGCTCGACGCCCGCCTCCGGATTCACCCAGAAGGTACCGATATTTGTCTCGAAATCCAAGTTCAAGACGAGGAAAGCGGTCTCCCCCGCCGCAGCGGTGACATTGCTCGTCACACGCCCATCCACGGACGGGATCACGAGCGATCCGCCGGCCTGCCAGTGCTGCCCGCCCCATTGGACACCCATATAGATGCTGTTGGATTGCGCGCCGTCGCCGAAGACAACCTGGAGGAATCCGCCGATAGCAGACGTGGTCAACACGGAAGGCTCGACGAGCACGCTCGCCCACATGCTTCCCGATCCACGGTAAGGCGCGTCAAGCATACGGTAAAGCGTGTCGAAGGCACCGTCTGAATCGTCACTTCCCAACTTGAGCGCTCCGGGGGAAGTAGGCAGCCCGGGCCATGAGAGACCGTCTTCGATGATCTCGTGCGAGCTGTTTGCCGTCCACGGCGCGCCCCAGCCCGCCGAGGTTTCGCCCGAGACCCCGGCGAGCCCGCCGGGCTGCGTATCGAAACCCTCATACACGCCGGTTTCCTTCCGCGGCATGGCGGCGGCCGCGAGTTCGTTGAGGTAGAGTTCAAGGTTGGTGTAGCCGGAGGGATCATCGACCCGGTGGGCGTCCGAAGGATCGTGCGGATCGAGGCCGTTCGCAATCTCCCACCAGTCGGGGATTCCGTCGCCGTCCGAATCCAACGGCGCTTCGGCACTGCGCAGCTCCGGCAGGCCGCCGACATCCGACGGCGTGTCGATAATGCCCGTGCCCGCGCCGAATGACGCTCCGTAGGTGGCTGTGCCCGTGCGCGTCTCCCAGATAATCCGCCGGTCGATCGCGTCGCGCCGCGGAAGGGTCGCCCCCGCGTACCGCATCACCCGCTCGAAAGCCTCCTCCGCACTGTACTCCGGCAGGGGATATTCGACCGCGAAGGGTTCGTGCACGCGGATTTCCGGATCATCGGCGTAAGCTCCCTGCACTCCGCCCGCCCAGTTGTCCGACGTCACATCGGGAAAACCATACACGTAGTTGCCGTCCACAAACCACTGGCTCGTGTGGTAGGGTAGCCCGTCTTCGTCGTAAAGAATTTCCCCCGACATGAGCCGATCGGACGTCGGCTCGACGATGCGGTAGAGGCGTTGGTCGGTGCTGGTGGCGGGACCCGCCTTGTAGTAGTTGTTTACGATGTTGATTTTCGCCCGGACCTCGCCGCCGTGCGCCCCGTTGAAGCCCCAGTTGTAGATGACATTGTTGCGGAAATCGACAAGCTCGGTTCCCGCCGTGCCCGCCCGGCCGCCGTTGAAGCGCGGCGTGCGGCTGGAGTGGTGGGCATAGAGATTGTGATGGAAGCTCATCCCCTCCCCGCCGAGGATGGATCCGTATCCGTGCGTCCCCTTGTCGTGGATCGATTCGAAAAGACTCTCACTGATGATGCACCATTGCACGGTCACGTTTCTCACGGCGTACGCTGAAAACGTCTCGTCGATACCGAAACTGAATGAACAGTGGTCGATGATGATATTGCCACGACCCGGCAATATCTCGAGCGAATCCGCCTCTACGTCGAACTCGTCGCCCAGCCGAATGCGCAGGAAGCGAAGGACGACATTACCGGCGTCGATAATCACCGGATGTCCGGTTATACAGATACCGTCGCCCGGCGCCGTCTGGCCCGCGATCGTGATCATGGCGTTGGAGATAACGAGGCTGGAACGCAGCCGGATCGTGCCGGAAACCTCAAAAATCACCACGCGCGGGCCGGAGGCGTTGACCGCCGCACGCAGACTGCCCGGCCCGCCGTCATTGAGATTCGTCACCTTGTGAACGGTGATCGGTACGGGCCGAGTGACTTCGGGCGCGAGGCGGGTGCCTCCGGTGGTGTACTTGCCGTATCCTTCGGCACCCGGAAAGGCGGGGATACGGTCGTCGGCTCCAAGCGGTGACGTGACGAAGAGAAAGAGCAGCGCCATGGCGAAGAGCGTGGAGCATGCGCAAAAGCGGCGAACCGGCGGACAGCGAAAACGCCGGAAGCGGGCAAGGGGTATCGTTGTTTCCATGAAATTATTTTTCCTTCATTAAAATACACCGCAGCATTCACGTCAAGCGAACACAACGACGCAGCCCCCGGATTTTACGAAACGGTTTCAATCTTGCGTCACATGCGGAAGAATGCGCCAACTAGGTGACCTCACGGCGCACCTAATCGGTTCGTTTATTTCATATTAATTCATTCCGCCGCGCGCCCCCGTCGTTTCGCGAGCCACGCGTGGATCGTGAGGTTGGCGGCCGGATCCTCAGACTTGAAGAACAAGCTGGCGGTATAACCGACGCCGAAGAGAACGAGGTGGGAATAGACGCCGAGCATGTAGCTGTGGTGTCCGTAATTGAAGCGCCCGAGGTCGAGAACGGGGTCGCTGCCGGGGACAAGCGGTGTCGAGGTGAGAAGCGCCCAGCCCGTGAAGAGGACAGTCGCCACGATACCGACGTAAAGCCCCTGCTTGTTCGCGCGCCGCGTACACACCCCAAGGAGGAAGAGGCCCGCAATGCCGCCCGAGAAAATGGCGTAGAATGTGAAGATAATGGCGAGAATGGTCTCGTTGTCGGCGTGGACATAATACATGGCGATGGCGATCGAAGCCGCGCCGAAGATGACAACCATGATGCGGCTGAAGCGCAGGGCGGCACGGTCGTCGACATTATTGCCGAAGCGCTTGTAGTAGTCCTCCACCGAAACGGCGGCGAGACTGTTCAGGTCGGAGTCGAGACTTGAAAACGCCGCCGCGATGAGACCGGCGAAGATGATGCCGGTGATGCCGATGGGCAGCTCCGTCATGATGAAGTACGGAAAGACGGCATCGGCCCGCGTGTCGGGCGGAAGTTCCGCCACGCTGCTTGTGTAGTAACCGTAGAGAAGCGAACCGATGAACATGAAGAGCGCCCACACGGGCACGCAAAGAAACACGCCGACGAGAGAAGCGCGGATGGCGTCGCGGTCCGACCGGGCAGCGAGGTAGCGCTGCACGATAGTCTGGTCGGTGCCGTATTTGTGGATTCCGTAAAAGAAACCGTTGAGGACCATGACGATGAACGTCAGCTTCGCGAGATCCCAGTCGTAGGGCCCGAAGTCGATTTTGCCCGCTTCCCACGCGACACGCACCAGCTCCCCCCCTCCAATGGGCAGAGTGAAAAAGAGAACGAAGATGCAGACAAGCCCGCCGGCGAGCAGAAGAATCCCCTGGATGACGTCGGACCAAACGACCGCCTCGATCCCACCGATCAGCGTATAAACGACCACGGCGATCCCGAGGAAGATAATGAGCAGCGTAATGTCGACCCCGAGCATGGAGGAGAGGACGAGGGCGAGGAGGAAGAACACCGTGCCCATCTTCGAAAAGTGCGCCATGGCAAAGGCGAGCGAAGCGTAGATGCGCGCGAAGATGCCGAAGCGCTTCTCAAAATACTCGTATGCGCTGAGGCCGATGGCACCGCGGAAGAGCGGAACAATGAACCATACGAGGAAAATGAGCACGACCGGGACCATGAGCCCCTGCACAAGCAGAATCCAGTTGGACGCGAAGCCCTGCCCCGGATAAGCGATAAACGTCACACTGCTGATGAGCGTGGCGAGAATGGACAACCCGATCGCCCATGAGGGCAGGGTCTTGCCCGCGATGAAGTAGCGGTCGGTATTCGTCTGCCGCCGGGCGAAATAGAGTCCCATCCCGAGCATGAGGCTCAGGTAGACGACGATTATCAGACCATCAAACCAGTGTATTGAAGTATCCATGATCGGGATTGGGTGCGATCGGGGGACGGGCCCGCCGCCGCCGCACCCGCCATGGCGGGCGCGGCGGCGTGGTGCGAAGGCGTGCCGTTAACCGGGATTGCGGATGAGGGTGTTGTTGGGGTCGCGGAGGGTGTTCACGTTGTTGGCGGGATCACGCCAGTCGGTGTACTTCCACGGGTCAAGCCCGTAAATGAAGCACTCGAGGTTGTTGTAGCCGTCGCCGCTCATGTCGAGGTAGGCGTCGGCCGGGTCGTTCGGATCCAGACCATAGCGGATTTTCCACCAGTCGGGGATCCCGTCGCCGCTGCTGTCCTTGTAGGGATCGCCGTTGTATTCGGAAAATCCGCCTACCTGATCGATATCAGTGATGATTCCGTTGCCTTCCTTGTAGGTGACCTCGCCGGTGCGCACCTCGCGGATAATGCGCTCGTCGACGGAGTCGCGGCGGGGCAGACTCGCCCCGGCGTAATCGAGGACGAGTTCGTAAGCCCTCTCCGCCGTGTGCAGAGTGACCGGTGCCATGGGAAACGGATCCTTGGAACGCGTCAGTTCCGCCAAGGCATCGTCATCGAGGTGGGGATCGTCGTGAAACTCCATCCCCTTCCAGTTGTCGGCGGTGACCTCCGGATATCCTTCCACGACATTGCCGCGCACATACCAGAGCGGCCAACGCCGGATAGGATTGTCGGCGCGGTCGGGGTTCGGCTGCACGCGGCCGATACGGTATTGGATGGGCCCGTCCAGAGTGACGGGGCCGGGCTTGTAGTAGTTGTTGATGATGTTTACCCGGCTGCGGTGGTCGCCGCCGTCGACGGTTCGGTGCCTCCAGTTGAAGAGCACGTTGTTCGTGTAGTTGAAGTTAAAGCCCATGCCGATGCTCGGATTGCGGGCGGTATTGTTGGCGAAGAGATTGTGGTGGAAGCTGCTGTTTCGACCGCCCCATGTACCCCCGAATGCGTGGTTGTGTGTGTCCAGCGCCTCGCTGGAGATCGACCACTGAATCGTGAGATTGCGCACCGGGCCGACATAAAGCTTGCCCTCGCCGGGCGCGCGGTAGGTGTGCCGGTAGAGCGAGATGTTCTCGTCGAGGCCCCAACTGAAGGAGGAGTGGTCGACAATGATGTTGCCCACCGGATTGCCCGTGCCCATGGCGCCGTCGTGGGCGGCATAGGCGGAGCTGATACCGCGGCGGAACCGCATATAGCGCACCACTACGTCGTGCGTGTCGATATCGACAGTGGCCCCGCCGATGACCACGCCGTCGCCCGGCGCGGTGTGTCCGACAAGGGTGAGGTACGGATTGGTGATGTGCACCTTCGATTCGAGGCGGATGATCCCCGCCACATTGAAGATGACAACGCGCGGCCCCTCCGCTTCGACAGCTTCACGGAAGGTGCCGGGGCCGCTGTCCTCAAGGCTCGTGACGACGATGACACGTCCTCCGCGCCCGCCGAAGCTGTATTTCCCGCCGCCCTCGGCACCGGGGAAAGCGGGGATATCGGCCTGCGGAAGGTCGCCCGGAGTGAAGACATGCTCGACATTGACCGGCGGACGGTCGACGACCACGGGAGCCGACAAGTGTCCCGGGCGGACGTGGTCGGCGGCAACAGCGCCGCCGGCGAGAATCAGAAGGAGTGACGTTATACTGAACTTTGAATACATAGCGGATGAAATCCTTTGTTTTTGGCGTTGTTCAACTTGCATGGATCAACGGCTCCCGGAGCGGTGCGGACGCCATTCCACAAGTTTATCGTCGTCGCTTTCGAGGGGGCGGTCCGTCTGCCGGACAACGAGGTAGTAGTCGCCGGCTTCGGGTGCCGGAAGCGGATAGTGCTGGCGGCGGTGGCCGGAGCCGAGGTAAATCGTTTCGTGAGACACCACCTTGCCTGTCCTGGCGTCGATCATTTCGGCGCGCAACTGGCGGAGCTGGTCGGAGGGATTGTAGACCATCACCTCGTCGCGGCCGGTGAACGGACGTTGCGAATAGAGATAGACGATAAGGTCGCGCCCGAAGCGCAGTTCACCCTTTCCTCCGGGCGGGTTCCATGCCGAGGATTCTTCCGCATCGTCCCCGCGGGCGGGCCGGTGGCGCAGGAAATCGATCTCCCAGAGATCACCGACGCGGGGCTCGTCCACACCGAGGGCGGCGAAGGGCACGGCGATCTCGGCGTCCCAGCTCCGTTCCCGGGGGAAAATGCCTGTGCGCACGCCCTCCAGGCCGTCGCGCTGTTCCCGGTCGTTCACCATGACCCACACGCGGTTCGCCGGATTCACGTGGATTTCAAACTCTCGTGTATCCCCGTTCCCTTCGGGAACCGATAAGCGTACGCCCACGGTGTCATTCGCACGCCGGTCATTTCCACCTTGGTGCGCGGCGGCAGTAACGTCGTCAACCGCCGGTTCCAGTGCGGTGAACGCAATATATAGGTGCGTGCGGTCGTAGATGGCGCGGGCGCGCGTTCCGTGGTGCGCCGGCTCGCCGTCGCCGGAGCGCAGGAACCCGTAGGTCAGCGTTCCGCGCTCCCAGACGCGGTCGTTGGAGAGTCCGTCGACCACCACCGGCTCAAACGCCTGTGCAATGGTCATCCGCTGCGGCGGGGCTTTGTCAGCGGCGGCGGAAAGCGACACACCTCCGGCGACGATCACGGCACCCATGGCACCGGCCGCCAACACGGGAAAGCGTCGGATTATGTTCGTGTGTAGTTTTTTCATGCTCATAAAATCAGATTTTCAGATTCGTTGTCCCGCGCGCCGCGCGGGTTCGATCACTCCGGTACCGAACGGACGACGAGCACCCAATCGGTTTCGCGGTCGGGCGCGGTGAAGGCGACAGGTTCGTCAAGGCCCGCGCTCCGTACCGGAGCAGCATCGACATGCTCACCGGTGACGGTGTCGATCCAGCGGACGCGCGGGTACTCCCCGGCCTCCATACGCAGGGAAAACGGCTCACCGTCCGGAGCGAAAACAAGGTACTGGCGACCCTCCTCGGCGAGGGCGTAGACGCGGAGGGGCTGGTGCCCGACAAGAAGAAAGTCGTTCGGGCGCATACGGAAAAACTCCACTTCCCCGGTCATTACGTCAGCAACGATCTGCACGGCGCGTTCCGACTTGGTGTATTCGTTTTCCTCGTTGAACGGAAGGCCATCGGGACCGCCCGCGTAGAGTTCGTATTCACCGGCGTGCCCGTTCCAGTTGAAGGAAGCCCCCGCCGTCACGCATGCCCAGGCCGAGCGCCGGAGATCCGCCTGCGTCGCCTTTGTGAGTTCCTGCCAGAAGCGCCGCCAGAGCGCATTGCCTTCCGACATATAGACGGGCTTGCCTTTGTAGCCGAGCAGGCAGGCCATGTGGTGCGTCCACGCGTCCCGCCAGATGTGGTAGCGCTCCATGTCCTTGTCCGGCGCCGCGATGCCGTGATTCTCCACGGCGGCAAAGGTGTATTCCGGCAGGTGATAATGGTTCTCGCGCGGAAACTCATCCTCGTAGGTGCGCAGGTGGTCGAAGACATCGTACTTCATGACCAGGCGCGTGAAGCCGAGTTCATAGTCCTCGCGGTCACCGGGCACCTCCCAGACGAAGTTCCATCCGGCGATATTCGCGAACGCGCCCATCCGGGCGACCGAATACCGGACGTAGAAATCCTTATCTTCGTGGCTGAGTTTGTCCCACGCCGGGCCTTCGTTCTGGCTGCCGTCGAAGCCGAGGAACATATGCACGCCCACGTCGTGGTCGTTGAGCCAGCCGAGGTGACGCTCCTTGCGGCGCCAGACATCGAGGTTCATCGTCGACGACGGTTTGCCCTCCTCATAAAGCGCGAGGTCGAGGGTTTCCGGTTCCGGGCCGTCAAGATAGTACTGCTCAAAGCAGCAGAGCGACATCAGCCAGTTCACCTGAAGGTGGTTGTAGCCGTGATCGACGAGCGGCTGATAGACATTCTCCACAATCCAGTCGAAATCCTGCCCGAGAGAGCCGTGCCCGGTTTCGTAGTAGGACTTCAGCCAGACGGGCTCGGTGCCGTTGTAGGCGAACCAGTGCGGATTCTTGTCATAGGCCTTGATAATCCCGGGGCCTGCGCCCTCGGCGACGCTCTCGAACTCTCCGCGTCCGCCCGGCGTGCCGTCCGTCCAGCGATAGACAAACCGCCATGTGCCGACTTCGTCGGGCATGAAGCGCATCTTCCACACGTTGCCGGAGCGGGGGTCGCCTGTGCCGTCGCCGTGTCCGTCGAAGAACCCGCGGAACTCGATGAGGCGCCCCGAAGGCGCCTGGTATTGCACGAGCAGCTCGGTGCCGGTGAACTTGTTATCGTAGTCGACGTCGTTTGTGACGGCGGCTTCGAACAGCCGGTAGTTGGGGACGGTCTCCGTCATCTCGACCAACTCCGCCGACACCACGCCGGACGCGGCGGCGAAAGCGAAAGCCGCGCCGAGAGAGCGGCGGAAGGAAAGGGGTATGAATTTCATTAGGCGGTACGGGTAGGGGGTTGCCGGGGTTCAATCGTTTCCGCGGGTCGGATCCCAGATCGCGGGGAACCGGTCATGCGGATTCTCTATCCAGTAGATCTGTTGTTCATAGTCCCAGATGACGCGGTCGTCGAGCGTACGCTCCCACGACTTGGCGTCCCACATGGAGGTTCCGGCACGGTAGAATTGCTCTGCGTACTGAAACATCCGCTTGTAGGCCGGGACAGAGGCCTCCATGTGCGCCCGGAATGCCTGGAGACGGGCGGGATCGCCCGTGCGCTCGTAAAACCGTTTTTCCTTCGCGGCGAGAATCTTGTGGCGGTAGTAATCGACCGTGAGGAGGAGAATCTCGCTGTCCTGCACAAAGCGGTGCATCTCGGCCGGATTGTTTACCGGCATCAAGGCAGCTTCACGCGCGCGGGCACGCGACTCTATCGCCATCTCCTGATAGAGGTCGATCAACTCAACGGGCAAAACATACCCGTCAAGATCTTCACCGTCGACGACCCGGTCGACATAGACAGCAACCGGCACGCTGTGCGGATCGCGTAGATCGTCGATGCCGTGTTTGCGCTTGTAGCGTTCGAGCGTGAACTCGTCCACGGGGCGGCTGTAGTAGCGCTGGTTCGTCAGACCGGCGGCTCCCTCGATGGGGCCTTCACCGATTGTCGTGCGGTAGTGCAAGATACCGTCAACATCCGCCTGCACGCGGGCAATGGACGGAGGAAAGAAATTACCGAAGCGGATAGAGGTGAGGTTTTGCAGACCCGGAAGGATCGGCGCGGTAAGGTCGTACCACTCGACAATCCGTTCGCCGACACGGTCGTAGCCGAACTTGCGCCCCACCCAGTCCGCCGCCCAGCGGAATTCCTCCTCCGGATCGCGCTCCGCCTTCCAGAGAAGGCGGCCTTGAATGAGGTGCCACATTTCATCGCGGTCGAAGGTCATGAGCGTACTTTCGTCCCCGTCCTCGTCGCGCACGATGTCGAGCGTGTCCGGCCAGATCCAGCACTGCGGCGGGTAGAACCATGCCCCCGTCATGTAGCCCTCTTCGTGCCACCGGCGCACCATCTCGCCGAACATGCGGGGACTGCCCACGCGGTACGGTGTGGCGTCAGCGGGATCATGCAGGTTGATGATATGCCCCTTCAGCACCCCCGCCCACTCCCGGTGGCGGAGATCCGGCCATGTGCTCGTGATCGTCTCGTCGTTGTGCTTCAACTCCGAGGAAAGATTCTCATACATTTCAGGGAGCTTCCGCTGGAATTCCGGATCGAGCGTCCAGTCGCGGATGACAAGGTGGGGATTTCTTCCACTGTCGCGCGCGGCACGGAAGATGACATCGCGGAACCATGCCTCCTGATGTTCCAGCGCGAGCGACTCGCCGGGACAAATATACAAGCTCACATTCGGAAACGTCTCGAGGTAGCGCAGGAGGATCGTGTGGTAGTATTCACGCACAAAGTCATCCGGCTCGGCGTAGCGTGTGGGGTCGCGCCCCTCCCTGCCCTTCGCGCGGGCGAGGTCTTCGCTGATGTGGATGTTGTAGAAGTGCGTGAGAACCGAGATATTCCGCTTGGCCGCTTCCTCCGCGAACCAGTTGAACTGTTCCTGGTTGCGCCGGATCTCCTCCACACTGAAGCGCGAAGCATCGGGATACTCCGGTAGCTCGAGGATGTGCGGAAAGAGATGCCCCGACCAGATAACAACGGTATTGAACCGCGCGGACATGACGTAGTCGAGATAGCGGGTCATCAACTCGCGGTCGAAGAACCACGGGTAACGCTCCGGGCTCAGCTCCGACTGGTAGGACCACGACGCGCTCAGCATCATGAGCACGGTACCCCGCACGTCGAAATCAGGCGTGCCCTCGGCACCGACAACAGTGTGCGGAAGGCGCAGTTCCTGCACCCCGTAGAGCACGCCGCCCGGACCTCCGGCGATGATCTTCGCCGCGCCGTTTTCGCCGCTCTCGATCCGGAAAGCCTCCGGATGGCCGAGATCCTCGTCGATTGTGTAGCTGATATCCACCGACGCCTCCCGCGCCAGTTTCTCCGCGTATTCCAGAACCGCCGAACCGCCCCATGCGGTGAAGCCGAGGCCAAGCAGCGCGGCATACGCCGCGGTCCGGAGGATGTTGATTGGGGTTTGGAGTCGTATCATAGGTCGAATCATTGGAGCCAGAAGCTGAAGTAGACGTAGATGCCGACGACGAGACCGAGAACCACGGCGGTACCGGCGATGTCACGCCAGTCCCATGCGGCGCGGCTATCGTCACGGTCCTGTTGGTTCACCGAACCCCATGTAAGGCCCTCGATGGATTTCTCGTCCTGCGCCGGAGAAGTGAGCGAACCGACGATGACGATGATCACGCTGACGAGGAAAAGGAGGCCGGAATAGTAGAGGAAAAGGTAGTTGCCGAGCCAGCCGAAGAAGCCCGCGTCGGCGATAATCTCGCCGCCGACAAGCGCCTGCACAACCAGTTTGAACATGCCGAGGAAAAACCCGATCGTCAGGCCGAGAATGGCTCCGCGGGAGTTGATCCTCTTAAAGAAGAGGCCGAGGAGGAAGACCGCTGTGATCGGCGGGGCGAGATACCCCTGCACACTCTGCAAGTAGACATAGAGGCCACCCTGCGACACCCACGGCATGACAAAAATCCACAGAAGCCCGAGAACGACGACGACTCCGGTCGCCATCCGTCCCACCGTGACCAGTTCTTTGTCCGGACGGTTCGGACGGAGCTTCTGGTAGATGTCCATGGTGAAGAGCGTCGCACACGAGTTGAAGAGCGAAGCGAGCGAACTCATGAGCGCCGACATGAGTCCGGCGACGACGATGCCGCGCAGACCTTCGGGCAAAAGTGTGGCAACCATGGCGGGGAAGACGGAGTCACCGCGCAGTTCTCCGGTCGCCGGATCGAGGGGGATTTGGATCAAGCCCTTTTCATGCAGAGCGAACCCGATCATACCGGGAACGAGAAAGAGGAATACCGGCAAGACCTTGAGGAAACCACCGAAGAGCGCACCGCGGCGGGCCTCCTGCATATTGCGCGCGGCGAGAGTCCGCTGCACGATATACTGGTCGGTACACCAATACCAGATACCGATCACCGGTGAGGCGATAAGGACGCCGAGCCACGGAAAGTCCGGGTCGGAGAGCGGACGCCAGAGGGCGAACTGATCGGCCTGGTCCGAGAGCGTTATCTTCAGTTCCCCCCAGCCGCCGAGCTGGGAGAGGCCGAAAATCGTGACGAACAATGAACCGGTAAGGAGCAGGCCTGTCTGCGCAACCTCGGTGTAAACCACCGCGCGCAGACCGCCGAGAATCGTGTAGATCCCCGTGAGAACAACGGTCGTGATGGCGCCGACCCAGAAGGCATTCTGCGGCGTGCCGAAGGTGTCGGGCAGGAGTGTCTGGAAAACAATGGCCCCCGCGTAGACCGTGACGGAGACCTTCGTGAAAACATAGGCGACAAGCGAAACGATAGAGAGCATCCAGCGTGCGCGGGCGTCGAAGCGACGTTCGAGAAACTCCGGCATCGTGAACACGCCCGAGCGGTAGTAGAACGGTACAAAGACCCACGCGAGGATGATCATCACCCATGCGTGCAACTCCCAGTGGGCCATCGCCATGCCTTGGTTCGCCCCGCTTCCGGCCAGACCGACGATGTGCTCGGAGCCGATATTCGAAGCGAGGAGCGAACAGCCCACGACAAACCAGCCGATCTCCCGGCCGGCGAGAAAGTAGTCCTGCGGGTTGCGCTGGCGGCGGGACGACCACCAGACGATTCCGATGAGGAGACAGAAGTAAGCGGCGACAACAATCCAGTCTATGAGTTGCATGATATTGGAGGTTGGTGAGTGAGATTACGTTCGTTTCGATTCAATAGAAAGGGACCGGCGCGGTTAACATCCGTCTCCGGCGGAGGAGGCCGAAGCGGGAACTTCGTCGCCGTCGCAGAGGTCGGCCAGACTGCGTCGGTCGAGGATATCGCGGACTTTGACGGCGACGCCGCGCGTCGACGCCTCTTCCATCGCCTGCATGAGGGCGACGGTCACGAGGCCCTCGCGGGCATCCGGCTTTGGCGCGGTTCCGTTTTCAAGGCAACGCGCGAAGTATTCAATGTAGTTCTGGTACTCACCGGCGTGGTGCGAGTGTCCCTCGAAGCGGAAATAGTGGGCGTCTTCGTCCGCATAAGTCTCCACGACCGACCGACCTCCGACCTTCCACGCATAGCGCAGGTCGAAATAATCCGCCTGGCTCGCGCCTTCCGAACAGCGGAGAACACAGCTCATATTGCTGTCTCGGGACTCCGGCACGGTGGGGCCGGAATACGATCCGCTAACGCGGGCGATGTGTCCGCTTCCGGTGCGGAGAACGAAATGAAACGTGTCCGGATGGACGAGCCCCAGCGCCCGGCCGTTTTCGCTCAGCATGGAATACCCCGTCACTTCCTCGATATTCGGCAAATACCAGCGCACAAGGTCGGCCGGGTGGCTGATACACGCGTAGAGCCACTTGAAGGACTCCTTGCGTGCCCACGGCTTATTGAGAAACCAACGGTGGTCAGCATGGTAATACGCCTCCACCGTGATGATCTCCCCGAGCGCTCCCTCCCCGAAGTGCGTCCGTTGGCGCGTGAAGGGCGTGAAAAACCGACTGCTCTGCCCGACCATCACCCGCCTGCCCGACGCCTCCTCCGCTTCGAGGATCTCACGCCCGCGCGATAGATCCGTCACGAACGGCTTCGTGCAGATCACGTGCTTGCCCGCGCGCAGCGCTGCCAAGACATGATCGGCGTGGAGCGCGTCGGGCGTGTAGATCCCCACGGCGTCGATACCGGCATCGCCCAACAAAGCGTCGAGCGATGTCGTGAAGAGCGAAGGCGATAGGCCGAACTCCGCGCACCGCGTGCGCCCGAGAGCCTCATCGAGGTCGCAGAGCCCCGCAACCTCCCAAAGCGGGCTCTCCACGCCCGCCGAGAGGATGCTGCGCCCCTCGCCCAGACCGACGACGCCAAGCCGGAGCGTCCGTTTCATATTTGGTCGCATGAGTTCATAATGGAAGCGCCGAGCGTGTGGCCATCATTCGACGGGGACAAGCTCGAAGGAGCCCTTGAAGGAATCCCACTTATTGAGTTCGCGGCCGAACCACGGATCGACGTCG
Organism: Opitutales bacterium; assembly: GCA_020831525.1. Classification (GTDB taxonomy): domain Bacteria; phylum Verrucomicrobiota; class Verrucomicrobiia; order Opitutales; family Oceanipulchritudinaceae; genus SLLG01. The sequence continues at coordinate 46,802 of JAFIGH010000001.1, read as the reverse complement.
GTAAGGGAGAGGTGCCACTCGGGTCGCTCGGCGGGGCCGTTCTTTGTCCACGCCCCGGCGAGGTGGGTGAACATGCGGAAGGCGTGCCCGCCGTCGTCGTGTTCGTCGAGGCGCACGCCGGCGACGCCCTTCACGTGTATGGCGGCCCCGTGGTCGTAGCCAAGCCGCGCCCACTCAATGGCGGACTTCGTGCCGGCGGCGTATTCACCGCCGATGTCGGCGCTCCACCACCCGAAGTAGGTCGCGGAGGTCCGGCCCGGCAACGAATCCATGGGACCTTCGCCCAGCCATGTAAGGGCGGCGGCCCCGGGGACGGCGCTCAGCTCGATGCCGATCTCGGGCAACTCGGTGATGTCGAGATCCGGCGTGACCTCAAGATCGATGCGGAGCGTGCCTGTGTCGGTAACGCGGTAGTGAATATCCGCGACAAACGAATTCAACTCGTCATAGCGGTACTCGCTGCTGACGCGAACGGATACGCCGTCGTCGGATTCCTCGACATTCCATGAACGCAGTTCCGGATCGAGCCCTTGCATGTAGGTGGTCCAGTCGTAGCGCCGCTCGCGTGTGTCAAATCGGTTGCGCTCGCTGAAGGTGGCGTCGCGCCAGACGACGACGTCCATGCCCTCGGCGACGACACGTCCGCCCATAAGTATGCGGGAAATTTCGCCTGTGCGGGTGTTGAACTCATAGGAAGCGGGGCCGTTGGAAACGGTGAGGATGTCGCCGCGCGTACTCGTGCTGGGCCGGTTCGGCGAGGCCGGGCCGGCGGGCTGCGGTGTGCGGTCGTAGTCGAAGCGCACCGACTGCCGATTCATGACGCTTCCGTCGTCGCGGCGGATGGTGAACTGGACGTAGTGTACAGCTTCAGATGGATCGTCGCCAATCGCTGTGGCGGGGATGACGAGGCGGCGAGTGACGTGCGGCGGCGCCTCCTTCTGTATGCTTCCACTGTCAATCACCTCGTCGTCGCGGAACAGCTCCCACTCGAAAGTGACATCCGACATATTGCGGAAATCGTATCCGTTGCGCACGGGAACGCGCATTTCCGTCTGGCCGCGCGTCAGCGGCATGCGGTCCACAAGGACGCGGACAGGCGCGTAGACAGCCTTTGCTTCAAAGTAGTCCTGCTGCGGCTCGCGGTCGGCATCGACGATACCGTCTGTCCCGTGGCGGCCGTGCGAATCGTAGACTGCGTCCGGCCCCGCCCATTTACCGACGACCAGTTCGCTGCCCTCGCGCGTGTAGCGGTCCTTGTCCTCCATAGGATCGAGGACCTCGCGGCCCGCCACCTCGCGGCGCAAGCCGATGTCGGCCCACATCCAGATGAATCCACCAGCGCCGGCGGGGTGCTGCGTGAGTGCCGTCCAGCGGTCGTCCAGCTCACCGAAGTCCTGGTTCCGGCCAAGGGCATGCGTGTATTCTGTGGTGATGACCGGACGGCGCGCTGAGGCCCCCAGTTCGTCGTATTCATCGGTAAACCAGTAATGCGGCGCGAGGATGTCGACTTCCGGGGGCGTCTCCTCTTCCGCGCGGAACGGCAGGAGGATGGGTCGGCTCGGATCCATGCCCTTGAGGGCGCGTACGCCGGAGACGTGCATCGTCGTAAGGGGGTCTTCGTTACCGAAGGACCACACGACGACAGAGGGACGGTTGCGGTCGCGCTCAACCGTACTGTAGACGCGGAGCATCATGCCGCCCGCAAAAATCGGTTTGCGAAAACGATTGCCCCCAAAACCCAGCGGCACCTCGTTTATGACGTAGAGGCCAAGCTCGTCGGCCATGCGCACAAAGCCCTCTGCCGCCGGATAGTGAGCGAGGCGCACGGCATTGATATTGGCCTCCTTCATCATGAGAATATCTTCGCGCCAGTGCTCCTCGCGCGTGGCGCGGCCGACGTCCGGATGCTGGTCGTGACGGTTGACACCGCGCAACTTGACCGCGCGCCCGTTGATGCGGAAAACCCCGCCCTCCACGGAGATCTCGCGGAAGCCGAGGGTATCCTCCCATGTGTGCACAACCACCCCTTCATCCCGCATCAGCTCGATCTTCAGCGTGTAGAGGTTGGGGGTCTCCGCCGTCCAGTGCTTTGGTGCCTTCACCGGCACGCGGAAACGCACATCGCGGCCCATGTGGCCGGCGTTGATCGTGAATTCCTCGGTTTCGCTTGCGACCGCTTCGCCGTCGCGGTCGAGCACAGTGGCGCGTACTTGGAACGGCGGCGAGGGCGCGCGAAAGTGGTCGCGTTCGCGCCGGAAAGCATGCACGCGCAGCTTTACGTCGGCGTCGCGGAAAAATTCATCGAATTCGGTAAGAACTTCGACGTTCTCGATATAGAGGTTGGGCGGCGAAAATTCCATCCACACGTCGCGGTAGATGCCCGGCAGGCCCCAGTCGTCGTTGGCATCATACTTGAAGAGGTTGCCCCCAAAGCGCTGACGCACGCGGACGCAGAGGATGTTCTCTTCACCCGCCTTGAGGTGGTCGCGGATGTCGTAGCCAAAGGGCGTGAACCCGCTGTCATGGCGACCGAGATTGTATCCGTTGAGCCACACCTCGGCCGAAGCCCATACGCCGCCGAAGTGGAGCAGCGCCCGCAGGCCATCAACCTCCTCCGGTACCGTGAAAGTCCGCACGTAGAAGCCCTCGGCCTCCGTGCCGTCGACGTAGTGCGGCTCCTCGAAGCCGTGGGTCGTCCAGTTCGAAGGCACGGGAATGGTATCAAAGTCCGAGTAGTCGTAGCCTTCCTCGTAGAACCAGCGGTAGGCATCGGCTTCTTTCTTGTCCGCCGTCCATTTGAACTTCCATTCGCCGTTGAGGCTGATGGGGTCCGGGTAATCGTAGACGGTGTACTCGAAATCCGCGACGGCACTCTGCGCGGCAAATGCGCCGACTCCCGCCACGACAATGCTCTTGAGGGTCTTGGTTGATGGTGTTTTCATTATTGAATTCTCTTCGTTGGGTGGGTTCATTGGTTTTTGAGGTAGCGGTCCACTTCGATGCAGGCCCAGATCATCGGGCCGACGCCCTTGAGGTCGTTGCTGACAATCCGTTCGCTGAGGTAATATTCGTAAGAGCCGTCGCGCCCGAAGTTCAGGCCGGCGACCCGGCAGCCCTGCATCAGGTGGACCTGCCCCGCGTCGTCGACGTCGAGGAGGTGGTCCAGAATGCCCTGCCAGCCCCGCTCGATGGTATCGGCATAGGCATCGCACGGCAGGTGTCCGCCGTTCACGGCCTTGGTGAGCGCATAGACGAACATCGCGGCGGCGGTGCTTTCAAGGTAATTTCCCCATCGCTCGCCTTGGTCCGTCACCTGCCACCATAGGCCGGTGCGTTCGTCCTGCCAACGAACGATGCCGTCCGCCGTGCGACCGAGAATCTCGATCACCTGCTTGTAGCCGGGATGGTCCTTCGGCAGGTAGTCGAGCACATCGACCAGCGCCATGACGTACCATCCGATGCTCCGGCTCCAGAAATTGGGCGAAAGCCCTGTCTCCGGGTCCGACCAGTCCAGCTCGCGCGTCTCGTCCCATGCATGGTAGTGCAGCCCCGCGTCGGGATCGAAGGATACTTCGTCCATAAGGGTGATCTGCCGCACGACCTCGTCAAAGTCCTCCGGCCGGTCGAACTGGTGGGCGTAGCGGGCAAGGAAAGGCATGGCCATGTAGAGACCGTCCAGCCACATTTGGTAGGGGTAAACGCCTTTGTGCCAATAGCCGCCTGAGTTTGTCCGCGGCTGCACATCGAGCTGGCCCCGGATATTCTCGACCATCTTGCGGTAGCGTTCGAGGCCGTTGCGCTCATACAACTGCAGGATCACCCGCCCGGGCTTCACATGGTCGATGTCGAAACGGCTGATCTCAAAGCGCTCATGGGACCCCTCGTCGCTGATCAGCGGTGAGAAAAATTCCTGCCCGTAGACAAAGGCGTAGGGATCTCCGGTCGCGTCGGATAAATCCACCAGACTGGCGGCGAGCAACCCTTGCATATAACCCCAGCGGGACGGCACCAATTGGCCTTCCGGCATCCACTCGCGAAACCGGAGGATCTGCGTCCTCATTAGATTCAGGCCGAGTTCCAGCGGTTCAAGGCTGCCGTCATATGCCTGTTTGTCGCGCAGGCCTTTGCCGAAGCGGGCTTTTTTGCCCGGTTCCACCTGCACATCCATGACGCGGTCGCGGTAGCGGAGCCGCCCCCACTCATCCGTCGTCGAACGAACGACCGCTTCGGTCAGCTCGCCGTCGTTCCAACGCATGTCGATCTCGAACCCGCCGCGCGCACGCAGGCCGGTGACCGAACCGGTGGACCACGCGGAGGGCAGCGCGGGGAGCAGGACGATCTCGTCGGTATGGCTCTGGAGAAGCATTTCGGCAATGCCGCCGGTCGTGCCGAAGTTACCGTCGATCTGGAAGGGCGGATGCGCCCCGAAAAGGTTTGGATACGAGCCGCCCGGACCCGACATTGTGCGGCCCTCGGGCGTATCCTCGACGAGATTGAGCTGGCTCAGCACAAGCGAGTGCGCCCGCTCCGCGTCGAGCAAACGCGCCCACAGGGCAATCTTCCACGCGAGCGACCAGCCTGTGCCGCCGTCGCCACGGAAGTCGAGGGACGTGCGCGCCGCCTCCATATAGTCCGGATTTTCCCATGTGATCTCGTCGCCGGGAAACACACCCCAGAGATGCGAAACGTGCCGGTGATCGTTCTCCGGATCGTCGCGGTCTTCCAGCCACTCCTGCAACTGCCCGAGGCGTCCGATCTGGTTCGGTGCGATGCGTCCGCGCAGTTCGTCGAGGCGGGCCGCGAACGGCTTGTCCTCCTCAATCTCAAGCACGCTGACCGCATCGGAGACCGCACGGAAGAGCCGGCGGATGAGCTGATGGTCCATCGTCGGCCCCATGACCATGCCGCCGTGCTCGGGCGAGTTCGAAGGACCGCTGATGAGCCAGCCGGTATCCGGATCCTCGACGAGGACTTCCGTGTAGAACCGCGCCGCTTCCTTCATTACCGGATAGGCGCGGTCGCGGAGGAACGAGCGGTCGCGCGTGTAGCGGTATCGCTCCCAAAGCACAAAACTCAGCCATGCGCCGCCCCCCGGCCAGATGCCGTGGTTGGCGTGGTTGATGGGGGCCGTACCGCGCCAGATATCGGTGTTGTGGTGAAGCACCCAACCGTCCGCGTCATAATGGGCACGCGCGGTCTCGCGGCCGCTCACGACCAGCTCGTCGATCATGTCGAGCACCGGCTCGTAACTCTCTGTGAGGTTTGTCACCTCGGTCGGCCAGTAGTTCATCTCGAAGTTGATATTCATCGTGTACTTACTGCCCCACGACGGTTCGAGAAGATCGTTCCAGATGCCTTGGAGATTCGCGGGCTGCGACCCCGGACGGCTCGACGCAATGAGAAGGTAGCGCCCGTAATGAAAGAGCAGTGCCGCCAGTGCCGGGTCGTCGCTCTTGTCCTCCCGCCGCAGGCGGTCGTGCGTGGGAAGCTCCGCCGCTTCGCTCGTGCCGAGTTCGAGAGACACGCGGTTGAAGAGGCGGCTGTGGTCCGCGACATGGGTGGAGCGAAGCGTGCCGTAGTCCCTGCGCGAAGCGGCCTTTAGGATTACCTCGGTTTCTGCCTCCGGATCGCCGGAAAGGTCGCGGAAATTCCGGAACGTCGTACCTGCACTGAGCAGAACAGTGGCGGCGTCAGCACCTTCGACGACGATGCTGCGCCCATCCGTTGTAGCGGTTCCTCCCGTCACACGCACGCGCACCCGGGCGGCAAAGCCGATGCCGTCGTCCTGCACCTTGCCGCGGAGCAGCAACTGGTCGTCGCCCACGGCCGTGATTTCGTGTGTTTCGTGGGGGCAGTCGATCGCAAGGGTGAACCCAACACGGCCCGGCCGGTCAGCCGTCACCCGTGTGACGAGAACATCCGCCGGATAGCTGGAGAAGGTCTCGCGTGTGAAGCGAACGCCGTCGACAGTGTAGGCGGTTTTGGCCACGGCGGAGGCAAGGTTGAGTTCGCGCCGGTAGTCTTCGGCAGCCTCATGCCCGGGAAAATCAAAATACAGGTCACCGAAAGGCTGGTACATCATCTGGCGGAGGGGCACGCTCATGAACTCGCGCATGGCGAGGTCGTGGGCGTCGGACTGGCGGCCCTCGCGCAGCAGTTCCCGCAGCTTGGGCAACACCCGGTGCGCCCCGTCGCGGTGATAGGCATGAACGGTGCCCGTCCACAGCGTGTCGTGATTGAATTGCACCTGCTCGCGCGCGGGGTTGCCGAAGACCATTCCGCCGAGACTGCCGTTGCCCACCGGGAGGGCCTCCGTCCAATATTCGGCGGGCGCTGTGTACCACAGCACCGGATCGTCTTTTGCGCTATCGGCAAACGCCGCCGCGGCGCTCGAAAGGGCAAGGGCGGCAAGGGTTGTGAATCGTTGTATCCGTTTCATGGGAAGAGATGTTCGTTAGTTGGTTCTGTGGGGTGACGCCGCCGGATTCCAGTCGTCCGGGCCTCCGAGGACGGCGGCGGGTGTGATACGCGTTGCCTCGTCGGCACCGGGAAAGCGCGCCCATGCGACGCGCCCGGAGCGGTCGGCGCCGGGGCCGCGGTTTTCGATTTCGACAAAACGCGTCGTTTCCTCGCGTTCGGGCCGGTTCCAGTTGTGCCAGCCCTCCGGGCGGACGGCGGCGGGCATATCCGTGCGTAGGAACGTCACTTGCGCGTAGTCCCGCCACGGACGCCCGAGGTAGATCCTCAGGTCGTCCGACTTCACCGTGATCCGGCAGCGGTCGAAGACAAACCCGTGCGGTGCCTCCTTCGGCGTAGAGGCGGCGGTAATGTACGAGCTGCGCAGGCTGTGCAGGTGACAACGCAGAAAATACGCCGTCGCCCCGCCGAAGATGTAATCAGTACTGCCCGCGATGTAGCAGTCCTCGAAATACTGTCGGCCGCGGTTGAGAAAGATCGTGTCCTGCCAGCCGAGAAAACGGCATTTGCGGAAGACCACGCGGTCGCCGTCGACGCGCACGGCAAGGGCCTGGCCAACGGGACCGGCGGTGTTTTCGAAGGTGAGGTTTTCGAATGTGATATCGTCGGCGTCGACGACTACCGTCGGCGTACGGAAAGTTCCGATACGCTCGCCGTCAAGACCCGTCATGTTCGCGTGCAGGTTGTAGGTGACGACGGTACGTTCCGCCTCCTCGCCGACGATGCGCAGAAATCGTTTCTCCCGCTGGATATAGACTAGCTCGCGGTAGGTGCCGGGCCGCACGCGGATCGTCACCGGTGCCTCAGGACTTCCTGTGGGGACGGCGGCCACGGCCGCCTGCACTGTCGTGTAATCGCCGGTCCCGTCCGCGCAAACTGTGACCTCCTTCGCGGCATTCGCCGCGAAGGCGCACAGAAAGGCGGGGATGAGACTGGCAAGAGTCCAGCGCATTACTCGCTCCAGCGGGTGGTGAAGGTGTAGGTGCCGGATTCGATCTCAAAGAGGGCGCGTCCGTCCTCCCGTCCGACGTAGGTCACGCCCGGTTGATCGTCCGCCGCCTCTCCGCTTTCCGTGACGGCAGCGCCCTCGTCGGCGGGAAGCGAGACGGTCGCAGTGGCCAGCGGCGGTACTGTAGCGCGCAGCCGGAACTCACCGTCACCGCGGTCCCATCGCACGGAGACCGTTCCGTAGCGGGATTCGTGCGAGGCCTCGGCAAAGGTCAGATCGCCCACCGGTTGCGGAGCGATGTTCACGTGCTGGAAGCCCGGAGCTTCCGGATCGGGCGCGATGCCCGCGAGATGGCGGTAGAACCATTCGATAATATGCCCGAGCATGAAGTGGTTCTGTGAGGCCCGCCGGTTCGCATCCCATGCCTCGCTCAAGCTCGTCGCTCCGCGCTCCAGTTGCCAGCCGTAGCCCGGTCGATCACTCTGGTGGTGCATGTCGTGGATGATGTCGGACCGCCCTGCTTCCGCCAGCACGCGCAGGAGGTAGCCGTGCCCCACGTTGCCGGTCGTCAACTGATTCCCGTGCCCGCGAATATCCTCGACCAGCCGCTCGAAGACTTTGCCGCGAAGATCGTCGGGGACCAGACCCACGGCCAGAGGCATGGCTTGCGCCGTCTGGCTGCCTGTCGAGTACGTGCCGGTCTCACGGTCGAGGAACTTGTCGTTGAAAGCGTTGCGCACACGCTCGGCCCACTCGGCATAGGCGGCGGTCTCGCCGTGACGCGTCCGCATTTCCGCGACCCGCCGCAGTGTTTCGATACACTCGTAGAATATAGCCGTGGCCGTAAGGGATCGTGGCGTCAATTGTGCAAACCCGGGGTGCTCCGGTCCAAGATCATACCAGTCGCCCAAACCGTGGTCGACAATGCCGTCCTCCGACATGCTGTCGAGGTAGGCCACGTAGAGCTGCATGTAGCTATAGAAATCGGGGAAGACCGAAGTGTCACCGGCATACAAATACTGTTGCCAACCGGCGAGAACGAGCGCGCTCCCCCACTCCGGCGAATCACGGAACGCACCCTCGAAGACGATGTACTCCGGTGCGATGTTGGGCACGAGGCCGTCCGCCGTCTGGGCTTCCGTCATGTCGCGGAGAGTCTTGCGGTAGAAGCGAGCGAGGTCGAACTCGTAGCGCAGCGAAGGGCCGTTGAGGTGCGACTGCTCCAGCCAGCCGAGCTTTTCACGGTGCGGACAATCGGTCCCTATGCTCATGTGGTTGCTGCGCTGCGCCCAGCGGATGAGTTCGCGCGTGCGGTTGTAGAGTTCGCTTGAGGTCTTGAAGTGCCCCGCAGGCGCGGCGGAGGTGTGGGTCACCAACCCTTCGAGGCGCAATACCTCGGGATGCGCTCCGTCATCGTCGGCGGGAAACGTCTCCACCTGGATGTAACGCGACCCGTGGTAGTAGAAGTCCGATGTCCACGTTTCGTCACCGTCGCCGGCGAGCGTGTACTGCCACCACGCCGGGCGCGACCGGTGGGCCACGGACCCGCGGTCGACCGTGCCGTCGTCGGCGAGGAGTTCGGCCGGGAACATGCGCACCCGGTCGCCCGCGTTGCCCCGCGTCTTCAGGCGGATCATGATGGAGGCGTTCTGCCCGAGGTCGTAGACGGATACACCGGGCCGTATCTTTGTGACGGACACAGGCTCAAGTGTTTCGTGGTGGACGATGGGCGGAGCGGACCCGTCCGCCCCGCGGAGCCAACCGCCGGGCGCCTCGTTTTTCACGGCGGGAATCCATTCGTTCGGTTCATCGAAACCGGGACGGCTCCAACCCGGGTCGAAGGACCGCGCGTCGTAGTCCTCTCCCCCGAAAACATGCGTGTAGGTCACGACATCGCTCTTGCGGACGCTCCAGCTCTCGTCTGTGACGATCTGCGCCTCGGAACCGTCGGCGAGACGCGCCCACAGCGTGGCGCGCGCCGTGAGCGGGCGGAACCGGCTGACAAACTTGGTATAGCGGTCTCCCGGCTCGGACACGCTGAACATGCCGGGAACAAGCCGGATGGCGATGGCGTTGCCGCCCTCCCGCAGCAGGTCCGAGACATCATAACTGCCGTAAGGAACAGTCTTGTCGACGTCGGTCCATCCCGGTTTCAAAGTGTCGTCGCCGACCCGTTTCCCGTTGACCTCGAGTATATACCCGCCGAGTCCGGCAACATGCACGAGCGCGCGTTCCGGCACGCCGCCGAGGGTGAACTCGCGGCGAAGTTCCATGGCATTGTGGACCACCGGATTCGCGTCCGGCAGCCCGAGACCGTCGACCACTGCGGAGGCGCTCCAGTAGCCCTCCTCGAGGCTGTCACTCGCCGTCACACGCGCACCTTCGGCGACATTGCTTCCGCCGGACCGCACCTCGATCTGCGAAAGCGCGAGGCAGATTTCGCCGTTCAGCTCGCGCAGCACGGGAACACGCAGGCGAATAAAGCGTGCCGGACGCCCGTCGCCTTCGGCGCTGTGGCGGGTAAACCAAACGTTGAGCGGTTCATCCGTCGTATCGAGGAGCGTCTGCCAGTCATCGTGCGCACGTGCTGCCGCCGCCTCAATGACAAAACTCACGGGAAATCCGAGGCGCTCCGCCACCGTGTGGCGCAGGGCGTGCAGGATCACTTCGTCGACCGGATAGTCGCGGCCCAAATCCAGCTCGATCCATTTCGGTGTATCGACGGATTCGGCTGATTCCGACCGGTAACCGAGGTGCGGGCGCTCAAACTTGAGCCACTCCGGATGGGTGATCCAATCCGCGTTCCAACCGCGGCGGTCCGTCATACCCATCGTCCACGATGCCGGCTCGCTCCACGCCGTTGGCTCGTCGTTTTCGTCCCAGACACGCACCTGCCAATAGACGCGCTCGTGGTTCGACAAAGGTGTCGCCCGGTAGGTGTGGGACGGGCCGGCACCCCCCAGCTTGCCGCTGTCCCACAGGTCCGGCGAATCCCCGGCGAGGCCTTCGCGCGAGGAAGCGGCACGGATGGCATAGGCGGTCTGCCGCACGCCGCGGCGGTCGCTCTCGAGGCGCCACGACAGGCGCGGGCGGAATGAATCGATGCCCACGGGCTCGACAATGCCTTCGGCACGGAGGTCGACGACGGCTACACTGTCCGCGTGAACCCCGGTAGCGGAAAAGGCGCATGCGGTAAGAATCCCACACAGGGCGGCGAGAAAACGAAAGCTCCGTTGGTATCGGAAATACAGTTTCATGGTATAGATGTTGTTTGGGTCAGGAGCAACCGCGCGAGGGCGGCGTCCGGATCGCCGACGGCCCCTTCCGGCGCGGGATGTTCTTCATTGAAAACTCGCATGGCGGGGGGTGCCTCGAGGGTCACACCGGCCTCCGTCCACTCGCCCGCCTCGTTGAAAACAGCCTCGGCGTCGAGTTCGAGCGCGGCACCGAGAAACGCGTAGACCGCCTGTCGCTTCGAGGGGCCGAAATCGTGCCCTTCGTCCGGCAAGTGGATGTTGCCGGCACGGTCGGCCGCTTCCATGCGGCGGTAGATGCCCCGGACAAATGGGTACTCCACCTGCGGGGTGTTCTTTGTCCAGTCGCCGCCGACAGAAACGAGCAACAACGGGCGCGGTGCCGCCATCGCGGCGAACACCGGGTTGCTCGCAAAGTGATCCGCGCTGCGGTGGACCGGCAGTCCGCTCTCACAGGGGCACCCGCCGAAAAAGTGCGCCGAGACCATGGCGACCGAGGCCTGCGCGGCCACACGCTCGTCCAACGCGGTGAGCAGAAGCCCCTGCGTCGCGCCTCCCGAAAATCCGGCCACCGCGATGCGCGCCGGGTCGACCTCCCGGAGATCGGCGAGAAAATCGATTGCACGCAGGCCGTTCCAAAACTGTAGCGCCATCGACGCAGGTGTCCGGTGAGCCTCCGCGCCCACCAGTTTCAACTGATCGCCGTAGCCCGCCATGTCGACGGACAGCACGACTGCGCCCATGCGCGCGAGTGTTGCCGCGCTGTATTGGTATTCCTCCCGAAAACGGCCGTGCCGACTCCACCCGCCGGCTCCGTCCGGCCCCGGAGTGTGACCGTGCAAGTGCAGTACCGCCGCGCCATCGGCTCGCGGATCCGCCGGACGGTAGAGATTCCCTGTCATCCAGTACCCCGGCAGTGTCTCGACGGCGACGTTTTCCACGGAATACCCGTTGTGCGTGCGGCGGGAGTGGACAACTGTACTCAACTCGGGACGGTCAGGAAGCGGGGAAAAGCCCATTGCTTCGAGAACGCGCTGCCGCACATGGGCCGCGTAGTCGCACCACCTCCCGTCGTCGGGAAAAGCCTGCAGGGCGTCGCCGAGCACACGCGCGCCTTCTTCCTCCGTGAGGAACGCACGGCGGCACAGGTAGCCGTCCCCGCCGTCGGCGTCCGGCAGTCCGGCGGGTATCCACGCCGCAGCCGCCGGTGTTGCCGCGAGGGCAAGACCGGCAAGAAGCGCGTATACCTTTCCGGAGAATGTCATTCGTTTACCAAACCGAAGTGAACGTATAGGTGCCTGAATCCACCCGGTAGACCGCGCGGTCGGCAGCACGGCGGACAAAGGACACGCCCTCCGCGGCGTCTGCTTCGACACCGCCCTCTTGCACGGCGGTGTCGTTGCGGGCGGGCACGCGTACCTCGGCCGTGGTGTTGGCGGGCACGGTTACTCTAAGCTGGAATGTGTCGCCGCCCGAGCGTTCCCAGCGGACCTTCACGGGGCCGCGCACGCTCTTGTAGGCGGCCTCGACCCAGTCGAGACCGTCGACGGGCCGCGGTTCGATAATCGCCCCCGCGAAACCCGGCCGCTCCGGATCGAGGCGAATGCCGGCGAGGTCCTTGTAGAACCACTCGGTGATGTGCCCGAGCATGAAGTGATTGTTCGAAGTCGTGGCGTGCGCCTCCCATGACTCGGTGAGCGCAGTCGCCCCCGCATTCAACTGCCATGCATAGCCCGGCTTGTCGTCCTGCGTGATCATGCGGTGGATCACGTCGTCGCGGCCGCCCTGCGTGAGCGCCTGCAAGAGGTAGCGGTAGCCCACGGCACCCGCCGTGAGGGCATAGTCGCGTTCATTTAAGTCGCCGAGGAGCGAAGCGAAAACACGGTCGCGTTCCTCCGTTTCAACGATGCCGAGAACGAGCGGCATGGCGTTGGCCGCCTGCGTGTTGTCCCCGTAGTATCCGCCTTCGGCGTTGAAAAACGCATTGTTGAAGGCGGTGCGGATCTCGTGGGTGCGGATCCCGTAGGCGCGGGCATCTTCCTCTTTCCCGAGGATGGACGCGATCTCCGTGAGCACGCGGGCGTTGTTGAAGAAATAGGCCGTTGCCGTGATCGGGGGCAGCGTCAGTTGCGCTCGCCCCGGCGGCCGCCGCGGCCCGAGATCGAACCAGTCGCCGAGGCCCTCGTCCAGGATATCGCCCTCGGCGCGGGATTCGAGGTAGGCAAAGTATTCGCGCATGGCGGGGTAGAAACGCTCAAGGAGTGCCGTGTCACCATTGAATTGGTACTGCTGCCACGGCACTTGGATGAACGCCGCGCCCCACTCCGCCGCGGCACGGAACGTCCCGCGGAACTCCGTGAACTCAGGCGCAATGTTCGGGATGAGCCCGTCCTCCGTCTGCGAGTCCGCCATATCGAACATCGCTTTGGAAAAGACGCGGGCGAGGTCCCACTCGTAGCGCAGCGACGGACCGTTGAGGTGGATCTGCTCCAGCCAGCCGAGCTTTTCCCGGTGGGGACAGTCGGTGAGGACGGAAACCATATTGGAACGCTGCGCCCAACGCACCAGGTCGCGGATACGCCCGAGGAGCGGGTCGGAGGCTTTGAAGGTGCCCGTCGCCTCGGCGTCGGCATGCACGATCCGCCCGTGAAGCGAAACAACCTCCGCCCGTTCGCCTCCGTCTTCGGGTGCAAACGTCTGTGCCTGGATGTAGCGGCTGCCGATGTAGAAGAACCGCGGGTACCAGATCTCATCCTCATCCGTGGCTTTTGTGTATTCCCACCACGACGTGCCGCGGTGGATACCGCCCATGGAGGCGCGTGACGGATAGCCGTCCGGATAAATCCGTTCGCCGGAAATGAGCCGCACGCGACTGCCGCGCGGACCGCTCACAACGAGGCGCGGCATGTAGGAAGTGTTTTGCCCGAAATCAAACAAGGTCGCGCCCGGGCCGGCGAGTTCACGGACTTCGACGGGTGCCCGCTTTTCGATGACACGCACCGGATCGGATCCCGCGCGGTGCCCTCGGAGGGTCGCCCGGGAGATATCCCCGACCAACCGGGCGTCGGTCCAACCGCTGTCGTCAAAGCCCGGCGCTTTCCATCCGTCCGGTTCGAGGCGGGCGTCGTGGTCCTCGCCCCCGAACATGTTGGTGAAGGTAACGGGACCCGCGTGGCTGCGCCACGACTCATCGGTCCCGACAACGTCAACCGTGCCGTCGGCGTATTCGAGCCGGATGTGCGCGATTCCCCGCTTGTCCCCGAAGGAACCTTGGAATTTGCCGAAACGGCCCTCGCGCTGGACGTGGTACATGCCGTTTGCCAGCTCCATGCCGACGGCGTTCGCCCCTTCGGCGAGGAGACCGGTGATGTCGTGCGTGTCGTAGAGCGCCGAGACATCGTATTTCGTCCATCCGGGGGTGAGAAGGTCGTCGCCGGACTTTTCGCCGTTCACATACAACTCGTAGTGACCCAGTCCCGACACATAGGCAATGGCGCGCTTCAGACCGCCGCGCACTTCAAACTCGCGCCGGAAAAGAATGGACGGGGACTCCTCCGCCGCCGCGATCCACTGTGCCGGACCCCAGTGGTCGGCGCTCCAGAGTCCCATCGTCCACGTGGCCGTCCCGCTCCAGTCCGAGGGGTTGCCGTCGCGGTCCCAAGAGCGAACTTTCCAGTAGACTTTTTGCGATGGCTCTAGCTCCGCGCCGGCATAGCGGATGTGCAGGGTCTCGTCACCGTCGACGCGCCCGCTGTCCCAGAGGTCGCCTTCGCCCGCGTCAAGCCGGTCGCGCGAGGAGGCGGCCAACACCTGCCATGCCGTTTGCCGCTGGCCACGCGTATCGCTCTCGATCCGCCATGAGAGGCGGGGCTGGGCGACGTCGATCCCCAACGGGTCCACGGCATATTCACAACGAAGGTCGGCGACGCGGATTTCCCCCGACAGGACGGTGGCGGACAACGCGGCGGCGATCCAACCAAAAAGAAAAAGCATGCGTGTCTTCGTCATAGTTTCGAAGGGTCGACCACGACGTGCTTGATGAGGTCGCGGTTCCATGTGTAAGTGATGTGGACCATCCCGTCCGATGCCTGGATGAGCGAGGGATAGGCATAACCCGCGCGGTTGGGCAGGCTCTCCACGACACAGACCATCTCCCACTTCAGTCCGTTGCTGGAAATCGCGAGGTTCAGCGGGTACCGGACGCCTTTGTCGGAACGCTCGATGGAGGTCGCGTCGTGGTTGTAGACGATGAGGTGGCGGCCGTCGGCGAGAGTCACGGCGTCGGTCCCGGAGTTCGGATTCGGCAACTCAATCGCGCCGACCGGCGTCCATGTCTCGCCCGCGTCAAACGACCATGTGCTTCCGATCGCTCCCTGACGGGTGCGGCAAACCGCCTGCAGCGTAAGGTCGTCGTGGATGAGGATACTCGGCTGGATCGCGTCCATGTTGCGTCCGGGATCGACCGGGCCGATGCGCTCCCAGGATTGGCCGCCGTCGCGCGACCGCTCGAAGTGCAGGCGCCAGCCGTCGTGCTCGCTGCTTGAGGGCGAGAGCCATGAACCGTCGGCAAGCACTTCGGGACGGTTCTTGACGGGGCCGACAATTCCGTCCGGCAGGCGTTCCGGCTCGCTCCATGTCTCTCCGCCGTCGGCCGAACGCATGACCATGCCCCACCACTCCCGCGGATTGGGCCCCACCTTGTAGAACAGGTGCAGGTCGCCTTCCGGCGGTTGGAAGAGGACGGGGTTCCAGCAGGGATAGCGCTCGCCGTCATCCTGCTCGCCCGTTGCCACTTCCACGGGTTCGATCCACTCGCCGTTGAGGAAGCGTGAAAACCAGATGCCCACGTCGGGATGGCGCTCGTGCGTGCCGCCGAACCATGCGGAGGCAAGGTGGCCTTGGGCTGTTTCCGCAATGGTTGAGGCATGGCAGGACGGGTACGGCGGATCGGCGTTGATGAAAGACGAAGCAACCACCGGCGAGGGGCGTTCCACACTGCCCGTCGCGGCTTGTTGTTCGCAGCCGACGACAGCCAGTGCGACCAGGCCTGCGGAGGCGGCGGTGAGGATCCGTGGTGTATTTTTTCGAGCTGTATTCATTTTCAATTCTCCTTCGGGGTTCCGTTTCGGTTGAAAAACCATGTGGCCAGAAATCCGGTCATGAGGATGGTGGCAGTGCCGAAAACAATAACGAGGAAGCGGTGGAAAGGGCTCTGCAGCATGTCTGGCAACGCCTCCCATCCGGGCGAGAGCGTCATCCAGAGGATCACGGCGACACCTGCGGCCACCCCGACAAGCGCGGCCCGGCCACCCGTGCGGGGGGAGATTAAACCGAGGAGGAAGAGCCCGAGCATCCCGCCGCCGAAAATGCCCGCGAGGGTCCACCACGCGTCGAGGGCGCTCGCCACTTCAATCATGGCGAGGGCAATTCCCGTGCCGAGCGCGCCCCATACGAGTGTCACTCCGCGCACGACAAACATGGAGCGCTCCTCCGTCGCGTCCGGTTGGACAAACCGCTTGTAGAAGTCGTTGAAGAGGATGGTCGCGGAGGAATTCAGACTCGTCGAAACGGTACTCATCGCGGCGGCGAACACCGCCGCGATGAGAAGTCCCGTCACACCGGGCGGCAGCACCGAAATAATGAACCACGGAAACACCGAGTCGGCCTGGCCCTCTTCGCGGAATCGGTCTGGCAGGCCTTCGGGCAACGCCGTGTAGTAGGCGTAGAGCGCGGTGCCGATAAAAAAGAAAATCGCCGAGACCGGCAAATACATGAGCCCGCCGAACCACACGCTCTTGCGCGCCTCACTGTCCGAACGGGAGGCAAGGTAGCGCTGCACATAGTTCTGGTCGATCCCGAAGTTTTGCAGATTGATGACCAGCCCGTAGACGAGCGTCACCCAGAAGGTGGACTCGATGAGACTGGGCCCGAAACTGCCGAGGCTGAACTTGTTCTCCGCCGCCGCGATTTCGAAAAGCTGGGGCAGACCCTCCGGCAGGCTGAAAACCATGACGGTGGCGCACACAAGAGCCCCGACGACAAGAATCACGGTCTGCACGGCGTCCGTCCAGATAACGGCGGCGAGCCCCCCGAAAAAGGTGTAGGCCGTAACCGAGGCACCCGTGATCAATATGATAACGCGGATGTCCCACCCGAGGAGGATACTGATGGGCAGGGCCATGAGGTACATCACTGCGCCCATACGCGCCATCTGCGTAAGGAGGTAGCAGACGGAGGCGTAGATGCGCGCCCATGATCCGAAGCGCGCTTCAAGATGCTGGTAGGCGGAAATGTAGCCCGACCCCCGGTAGAAGGGCAGAAACCAAAACACCGCAATAAACGTCGCGAAGGGCAGCGAGAGGCTGAAGACAAACGCGTTCCAGTTGCCCCCGTAGGCCGCGCCGGGCAGGGCCAGAAAACTGATACTGCTCACATAGGTGCCGAGGATAGAGAGTCCTGTGACCAACCCCGGCAGGTTGCGTCCGGCTGCCGTGTAACCGTCAACCGAAGCGCTCTTGCGGCGGAAGCTGAAGCCAACCCAGAGGACGGCGAGGAAGTAAACGGCCAATACCGTGCCGTCTAGAAATGTGAAGTGCGGGTTCATTCAGCGGTTCCGGCGAGGTTTTTCGCGAGTGGCCCGAGGGGCAGATTCCACGAAGTTAAGGCTTTGCGAAGGTCGTACGCAACTTCATCCATGACCCTGCGCGTCTCCGCCGAAAGAATGGAGACATCACTCCCCGCTTTCCAGCCGCGCGCCTCCACACCGGCCATGACGTTGACCGGGAGCGGGAGTCGGTCGACGATACGCCCCACTTCCGCCATGCGCGAGCGCGTCGGCTCCAAATCCATCGGCACCCCGCGCCGGTGGTGATTGAACTGCGCGACCATGTATTCGGGGACGATATTGACGAGACCGCCAATGCAGCCTGCCGCGCCCAACTCGAAAACTTCGGGCAGCCGTGTGTCGGACCCCGAAAAAACCGCGAAATTCTTTTCCCGTCCGAGAGCGATGAGTTCACGGTGGTAATCGAATTCGCCCCCGCTCTGCTTGATTCCGCCCATCGGCCGGCGGTCGGCAAACGCAGCCACGGTCTCGGCGGCGATCCGGTTGCCGGTCAACTCCGGGAAGTTGTAGATGAGCACCGGTAGATCGGCGGCATCGGCGGCGGCCTCAAAGAAGGCCAGCTGATCGTCATGCCCGGCCCGGTAGAACCACGGCGGCATCACCGAAATCCCCGCAAGGCCGAGCCCCTTTGCCGCGCGGCCCAGCTCCGCCACGACAGCGGGCCGGATGTCGCTGACGTTCGCGATGACGGGCAGGTCTTCCGCCAATTCGGCGAAAAACTCCAGCGCGTCGCGCCGCCACTTTACATCCATGAGCGGAAAGCGACCGCTGCTGCCAAGCGCCATGACGCCGTGGATACCGCACCCGCGCAGCCATGCGAAGTGCTGCCGCAGAGCGGGCCGGTCGAGCGAGCCGTGTTCGTCGACCGGAAGCCACAGGGCGACAAGAATACCTTCGGAAGGGAAAACAGGGTTCATAGGAGCGGTGGGTCCGGTGTCAGTCGTCGGCCTTGAGTATCCCCGGAGGAACGTCGGGGCCGATCATGTAAGGCGGCGAGGCGGCGGAAAGGTCGTTGCCGGTGATATCGATATTTTCCGTGGCAGAACCGAGAACGAGGACGAAGGTCCGGTTGCGCGGCCTCGCCTCCGTGTCGCGCAGGATGACATTGCGGCAGTTGTGCAGCGCGATGATGGGCTCGTTTGACGTGCTCGGCGAGCTGACCTTGGACAGCCGCACATTCTCCGAATCCGAAATGAAAAACTGCGGAAGCTCCAGCGCCGAGACCTCGACGTCCTCGATCACAACGCGGCTTGAACCCGAGACATGAACACCGCGCAGACCGGACACCCGGGTGCCGGTGATACGCACTTGGCGCGAGTCCTCGACAAGGACGCCCGCGCCCGAGTCGTCCACCGTAAGCGTGCCGCCGCGAATGGCGACGCCGCGCTGGCCGCGCACACGAAGGAGCGCACGGTCCTCCGGCACCGGAAATCCGTCCTCGTCCGGAACAAGGACCAACTCGGCGCCGTCCTCAAGGACGACTTCGACAAAGTCCGGCAGGTCCACAGGCCCGGTAAGGTAGCGTCCCCGCGGGAAGCGGACCGCCCCGGCGCCGGTCTTGCCGCAGAGAAGGAAGGCATTTTGGATCGCCTCGGTGTTCACCGTCTCGCCGTCGGCCACAACCCCGTGATCGAGCGCATTGAGCCCTCCGGCCCGGACCGTCTGGACCGCCGCGGAGACGAGTAATATGCAGAATAGAATGGATACGTTTCTCATGGTTCTTTCTCCCTTCGCCGGTTTTACGGTTCGGGCGTCGCCTCAACGAGGCTGCGGATGACGTCACCGGAAACTTTCAGGAAACTCCCGTGATTCGCGCCCGGCGGAAAGCTCGTCTTTCCGTCCATGACCTCCCAGTTTTCGAGATCGTAGGAGCGCACGAGGCCGTATTCGTCGATCATGTGCTGGTCGTAGTAGAGGTGCCATGCGTCGCCCACGCGGATGGAAAACGCGCCCTCCGACCAGTCGCCCGTGGAAAGGGGCTCGGACGGCGCGGAGAACGGCCCGTAGGGCGTGGGGGCGCGCAGCATGCGGATGTTCTTTTGCGTGACGGGGGCAAGTTCCTCGTTCTTCACAAACATGATCCAGTCCTCGTCCGTCTGGGCGAGGGCGGCGTCGATCACATTGTAGCCTCCGTCATAGTGCACGCGCGACGGTGTGAAGGTTTCGAAATCCCGGGTCGTGGTGGAGTAGATACGGTGGTTGCGCGAAGGCCGACGGTTGGTCATCGCCGTCTCCGGAAACACGCCCACGATCGTCGTCGACCACAAGATAAGGTAGGTCTCCTGCGTGGGGTCCCAGATGATCTCCGGCGCCCAGCAGTTTTCCGCGCGCGGTTCGTGGCCCATGACGGGCAGCGCGCGCTGTTCCGACCAGTTGAGCAAATCCGGCGACGAGGCGTAGCCGATGGTCTGTCCCGCCCATGAAGTGGTCCACACCATGTGAAACATACCGTCCGGCCCTTGGATGAGACTCGGGTCGCGCATGAGCTTCGACTCCCCCACTTCGGGCACAAGGTAGCTTTCGCCGTTGTTGAGGAGGTGCCACTTGAGACCGTCCGAACTCCACGCGAGGTGAAGGCCGGACTCCCCGTTGAAATAGAAATGGGCGAAGAGGTAGCCCTCGTCAGGGATGGGTTCGGGCGATGCCACCGCGCCTGCGAAAGGAAGGAGGAGGGCGATACCGGCGGCGGCGAGTCGAAGGATTGGGCGATGCTGGGCTTTCGTGCTCATTGTTGTCTCAGGATTGTGAAGAAGAGTGAAGGGTTCACAGGAGGGGAAGCTCCTCGGCGGCGAATACAGAATCCCCGCCCACGCGGCGGATACGCAGCGCGTGGTAAGGCTTTCCAGGAAGCTCGACGGACCTTCCCTCCCGGTCGACGAAATGGTAGCCGTCTTCGCGGGTGACGACGAATGTTCCCTCAACGGGTGTGATTGTCATGTTCCATGTGTCGATAATCTCGACGGCGTACTCCTGGCCTTCTGCGACACCACGGCGGAAGAGACGGAACGGCCACTCCGCCGGCGCTTCGCGCCCGAAGTAGACGAGGTAGTGTTCCCCGTGGACGCCGCCCGCCGTCGGGTCCTGCCACTTGTCGATCGGATTGACCCGGCCCGGGACGGATTCGAGAATATCCCGCAGAAAAGCAATGCGCGACGGGCTCTCGCCGCGGAGGACACCTCCGGTTGTCAGCCAGATTTCGCGGGTGGGGTGTTGGTAGCATTCGCCGTGTCCGACATAAGTGCCGGCGACAGTGCCCGCCCAAAAACGGTGCACCATCTCCTCCGCGCTGAGGTTGCCCCAACGCTGCACAAGATCGCCCTCGTATTTCACCTCGTCGTAGACAACCGGCTTCTCATAGACGTCGCGGTACATCTGGGCGCGCCCCGATTCCTCCACGGCGGCGCCATTCTGGATGCTCACGTGTGTCACCCAGTCCTTGTTGTGGTCGTACATCCGGAATCCGTTGTGGATGGAGCGAAGGCGTCCGTAGGGATCCTTGTCGCGGAGGATTTCAAAGTAGCGGTCCCAGTCGGCCATGGTCTTTGTGCGCACAAAGTCCCACTCGTTCGCGACCGACCACCAGACATTGCGGAAGGCGGCGAGACGGGCGACAACATATTTGAGGTAGCGGTCGTCGGTCTCCACGTCCATGGACTCAAAGCCCCAGTCCTCGCCGTATTTATGAAAGAGAATGACATCGGCTTCGATTCCGAGGTCACGCAAGGCGAGGATTCCCTCTTCGATCCGGCGGAAGAAGGCAGGATTGAAACGCTCGAAATCCCATTCGCGGGCGCGCGGGTCGGTTCCCTCGAAAGGAAATTCGGGCGGCAGCGGCCTGCCCTTTTCATCCTCCGGATACAGCAACATGCGCACCTTGTTGAAGGGAGACTGCGCGAGCGTATCAATTGTCTCGGTGCGCAGGCGGTCGTTGCGGTGAAGCCAATTGTAAGCCGTGGTGCCCACCGGGAAGTACGGCGTACCGTCGGCATAGGCGAAGTGAAACGTCTGGTACACCCCCACCGGCCCGTGGTTTCCTTCACCCGCCGGCGTCACCGTAAACCGGCCCTGCCGATTCGTCAGACGCGACCGGTTGCTGTGCGTGACGTAGGTCCATGTGCCCGTGCGGTCCGGCATGAAGCGGATGCGGTACACTCCGTCGCCGTCATAGAATCCATCCACAACTTTGCTCTGGAATCCGTCGGAAAACGTGGCCGATATCCGCACTTCAAGAAACGGGTTGCCTTCCGACGGGCCCTCAAGCGTCAGCTCGATTAAGTCCCACTGTTCCACCTCGGAGGGCGCGGTGAGCGAAGCCACGGCGGCGGAGGGAACAAAAACACCTGCCGCGACCGCGAGGAGGAATATCGAAAACGCTTTCATCGGATAATTCATCGACTGATCCAGAAGAGGGAAGGTTCACGCACAGAGCGGGCGACGCGCGCGGTGCCGCCGCCCTGAATGGTTTCGCGGGCGGGGCCAAGGCGGCCCGTGGCTGGATCGACAGCCCGGCGCTCGAAACTGCCGCGGTGTCCGGAAAGGTCCACGCGCGGTGACGAGCCCGACAGGGCATAGACAAGGCGGCGCCCGTCTTCATCGCCGAGCACGAAAAAGTCGCCTTGCCCCCCGTTTCCGTGCATCGGCCGCATGGACGGAAGGGCGGCGCGAAGCGCGGGATCCAGCGCGGACGGAAGCTCCGGAATCGAACCGCCCGCCGCCAACACCCGCCACGGGTCATGCCCGCCGGGAAGAGCGCCCGCGAGGATCGCCTTCTCCGGGAAACGGAAACGATACTCTTCGATCATTTTCGCCACATCGTCCGTCGAGGGGCGCGCGCCGCGCCACTGACGCAGGTGCTGCCGGGGCGCGAGGCTCTGCCCGCCGTCCGGCGCGTATTGTCCGTCCGTCGAGTCCCACCAGTATTTGAACTCAATGACATCAACGAAATCCGCGCGCCGGGGATCGCCGAGAATCGCATCCTGCACGTCCTTCGGTGCGCTCAAGCCGATAAGCGGGCGGTGGCCTGTTTCCTCCATCCACTCCTCCACCACATCGAGCCAAAACTCGACGAAGTGCAGGGGTCCGCTGTATTCCTCGCTGGTCGTGTGAATAACATTGGGCTCACCCGCGAGATTATCGAGACACTTGCGGATGTATTTGCGGTGCAGCTCGCGGCGCACCGGGTGTTCCACGTCGTAAAAGTCGTCGGCCTTGAAAACACGTTTGCCGCCGGCATACTCCGGCGGCTCGCGGAACCCGGTGTCCTGCACGGCGTTTACCGGGCGCCACGGAAAGTCCGCCCAGTGCGCCCCCGCCTCGAGTATGTTGTGCTGGAAATACATCTCATTGACGAGGACCCTCCCCTCCCCGCGCGCGACGGCGGCGAACTCGCGGAGTCGGCTGAAATACCACGGATTGAAGCGTTCGAGGTCGAACTTGCTCAGCCCGTCCCACGCGCGCCCCTCGCCGCTGCGCGCCCACGGCATCTCGTAGAAAGGCGGCCAGACCTCGTTTGTCGCCCGGCGCACCATCTGGTGGTCTTCGCGGCGGCGGTCATACCAGAGGCCCCAGTGATGGCGCATGACGGCATGGTTGTTTGCGCGCATGCGCTGCAGCAGCTCCGCAAAGTCTTCCGTCGCACCCGGCCCGATGCGCCCGGGCAGAAACCGCGTCAGGTGCGGATCGTAGTCGCCCGTGCACGTAGGCAGCAGATGGCCGCGCCACCACTGCATCGGCGAGGTGCCTCCGCTTACAAGACCGTTGTCGTCGACGAGCCAGCCGTTCTCGATGCGCAGCCCGCCGGTGATCGCCGGCGCATCGGCGCCGGATCTCCATGCGGAGGCGTCGACGACATCCTCAAGGGCGGGGGCATTGGCGTCGCCGCGGGGACTGTATGCGCGTTTTTCGAGTGCCGCCACGGCGTCGGTTCCGAGACGTTCTTCAAGTTGTGCTTCGTACAGGCTGCGCGGCTCGAAAATCTCGTTGGAGCGCTGCCAGCGCCCTTCGCCGATGAACTTGCCCCACACACCGATGGCCCAGTTGAGCGTACCCGGCGGAGAACGGCAGATGATGCGCGACGCCTCGCACTGCCAGAGCGCGCTGTTGCCCGCCGCCCATCCCACCCCGCCGTAGCGGATCTCCATATTGTCGAGGGCGAGGTCACCGCCGTCGATAATCACATTGTCAAAGAGCGCGCCGGAGGCCCAGCTGCCGATGGAGCCGCTCGTGCCGGTGGATTCGACCGCCTCGCAGTCGAGAAAAACGTTCGGTCCCGTGGCAAGGTAGCCGACAGTGAAGTCGTGGCGTCCCTGTTCGGCGCGGCAGCGGAGAAATAGCGTTCGCTGGCCCCGTGTGTGGAAGGTGTGCCGACGGTACCCGCCGTTTTCCGACACAGGTTCGAGGGAGCGGCAATCCTGCACCGTGACGGCGCGCGCTCCCGGCCCGAGGTCGACAAGGGAGCTGACAAAGTGCCGGCCCGTGACATCCGCCACCCACGCGTCCTCCACATGGTCCATCTGGATGCCCATCCACGCGTGCTCCTCGTCCATGGGATAACGCGTGTCGTACTCGGAAACGAGGCGGAGGCGTTCGATGCCCACGCGGGCAATGCGCCCCGGGTCCTCGACCCTCACGACCGTCGCCCCGCCGAACCGCGCCTCCAGCGCAGTCGTCAACGGTGCGTCGAGCCGCAGCCGACCGTCCGCAACTTCCGTCACGGTGCGGTCCCACGAAAGGTCGATCCGCCCCTCCCGCCAACGGTAGTGCGTCCGCGCCGGCGAGATGTGCATGCCCACAGCCTCGATCCATTCCTTCGGGCTGGGACGGTCGATCCGCACACGGTCGCCGACGGAAAAATCCGCCGTCGAATCCGGAGTGATCCACAGCCCGCCCACCGGCACGTAGTCGTCCGCGACGGCGACGGATTCACCGGTAACGGCATCGCCCGTTCCCCGCACGACGATGAGCGTGCGGCGGTCCGTGCCCGCCGCGACAATCACCGAGCCGTCGCCGCCATTCCCCTGTCCGCGCAGGACCACGCCCGACGCCGATATGCGGAGCTGGCCGTAGACACGGAATTCGCCCGCCTCCAGCGCAACCGCGCCGCGGAACCCGTCGTCATCGGCAGGCAGAGACGCCACGTAGTCGATCGCCGCCTGGATCCGGGCGGTGTCGTCACCCGCTCCGGGCGCAACCCGCACACGGGCGTCCACTACCGGAAGAGGCACGCCGCCTCCGGCGTAGCCCGCGGCGGAAAAATCCGGCAGGCGGTTGCCGAGGTCGTCCTCCTCGTAAATCAGCGCACCGGTATCACCGCGGTGCACGGCGCGGCCGATTTGCTCGGCGCGCAGGTCCGGCAGAACAACCGCCGCGGGAAGAAGAAAAAAACAAAGCCAGGCCAGGGGGCGGCGCGGCACAACTCCCACCCTGAAAAGGAATTGAGCCGGGGTCGCCTTTTCGGCGACCACCCACCCCGCTGACCTGACGCTGTAACCCAAAACATCCACTATGAAAACTCTTTCTCAGGGTAGCTCTCCCTTGAGCCGTTGCAACGAGTCCGCCTGCATAAACAGTTCGCCGTCGACCAAGACATGAAAGCCCGGCCCGAATCCGTAGCGGTCGCCGAGGCGGTCCCACAGAATCGTGACGTCGTGCCCGCGGTAGCGCACCCCGTCGAGGGCGAACCACGCCCACTCCCCTTCCGGCAGCAGCGGATTCACCTCGAGGACATTGTCCGCCCGCGGGCGGAGACCCACAAGGTTGGTGATGAGGAGGTCCGCGTAGGTCGAATGATTGTAGAAATATGCGCGCGGATCTTTGCCCTTGAGCCAGTAGCCCGTGACCTCGTCCTGATACTCGCCGATGTACGGGATGTTGTCGTAGAAGCGGTGCGAACGGGTGTAGATGATAAAGGCGTCGAACCAGTCCTTGACCGTGACCGGCACGTCCCCGTAGTCCCGGAGAACGTTGCCCATGGCCTCGAGCGTCTGCGAGGTGGCAAACGGCCACACGGCGCCGTCCCACTCGCAGGTGCCGATGTTGTGCGAGCGAAAGAGCGGATGACGGCGCTCCGCCGTGGTGAAGCCGTAGGGTGCCCAAAATCCTTCCGGGTCGATGGCCTGCTTCCAAGCCACCTCGTAGCCGCGGTTCTTTTCCGGCAGATGGAAATACCACGGGATGAAGCCGATGGCTTCGCGCACATTGGCAAAAGTGCCGTCCTCATGCACCACTTCGAAGAAACGGCTCGCCGGGTTCCACAGGGTGTGGAGGGTCAACTCGCGCAGTTCGCGGGCTTCCTCCTTCAATTCCGCCGCGATCTCCGGGCGACCGGCCAACCGCGCGATCTCCGCCATGCCAAGGGCGTTGCCGTACATGTAGCTGTTCAGCGGCGGGCGTTTGTTTTTCTCCGTGCGCGAACCGCTGATGGACTCCTCCATCGCGTCCCACACATCGTACTGCCAGTAGAGACCGCTCTCCAGCTGATGTTCTTCCTGCCATGCGCGGTAATCGGCCAGCAGGTCGTCGAAACGCTCAATGAGAAATTCGTCGTCATCGACCACCTTGTTGCGCTCCCAGAGCGTGTGGTGGAACCAGTTGCTGTACTGGTGGAAGTGGTCCGGCGGCCGGTCGTCGTTGCTCCTCAGCCAAAAGTCGATATAACCCTCCTCGAATTGCTGGTCGCGCATCCAGCGGGTGTTGCGGAGGTGGTGGGAGACGCCGCTCGCGATGACGCGGTGGTCCGGAACAAAGGGTGCCTGTGTCTCCAGTTCGATGAACTCGGTGTAGGCCGGATAGCCGTTGGCGGTCTTGAGGTGCTTGCGCAAAGCCCACCAGCGGAAGTAATAGATCTCCTCGAGGTCGGCGTCGGACGACTCGAAGAACGGAATCCGCGTCTTCAGCCAATCCCACGACTCCGCGTTTGAGACCTTGTTCACAACGCGCTCCTCGGTGTCGACACTGTTGAAATACTCGATGTGCCGCTGAAAATCGTCCGGATCCAGTATGTAATACGGCGCGGACCGCAGGCGGGGCGTCTGACCCTCCGCGCTGTCGGCCAAGCGCACTTCGGGATCGAGTACGTTCACATTCTGGCGCGGGTCGGAAAAGTCGATGCGGCTGCGCGGGTCGCGCCCGCTGAGGAATTCCTCGAGGTTGCTGAGCCCCGAGCGGTTCGCGTCGAAGACGCCGAAGCGGGGATTGTCCGGGTCGAACCCGAAACGGCGTTTCCACGCATCGGGGATTCCGTCGAGATCGCTGTCCACCGCCGGCAGAACCGAACGGACGGAGGCAAGGTCGCCGTCGAGGCGGCGCACGAAACGGAGATTGTCGGTCACCACGTCTTTCGCCTGGTCGGTCAGGCGCAGGGCGTCCTCTTGCTCCCGCAGGCCCTCGCGGTGGAAGGTCAGGTAGCGCAGAATGACGTCGTACGTGTCGATCACCACCTCATCCCCGCTGATGACAATACCGTCGCCGGGAGCGGACTGGCCCGCCACGGTCATCCGCGGCGCCGTCACCGTGATCGGCGACTTCAGCTCGATCACACCGCTCACATGAAAGAGCACCATTCGGCGGCCCGCCGTTTCCATCGCGGCGCGCAGGCTGCCCTCTCCGGAGTCCTGCAGGTTCGTCACGAAGATCACGCGCCCCCAGCGTCCGCCCGGGGTCGTCGCATCCTCGTCCGCGCCGGGAAACGAGGGAACGTCGCCGTGGGCGGGAAACGCCCAGACGACCAGAAACGGAAGAAGCGTGAGGAGGTATTTCCAGATTTGTTTCATGGGGTCTTTATCAATGATAGTGCCACTGCCCAAAAGGGAAGCGGCAAAAATTCGTTTTATTTCATATGAAACTGACCAAAATTCAACATGCTTCACCAAGGCCGTGTCAATGCAATTCCGAAGAAATTTCCCGACGCAGCCGGAAAACCACCACGGCGGACAGCTCGCACGACCGCCCCGCCGCACATTAAAGCCTTCGGAACCTGCGGCCCGCGAAAACCTGGCGACGGGTTATATACCGCTCCGCCTACGCCCGCGCCGACACAGCCCCCGCCCGGAAAATTTAGCCGCGACCCGTAGCGAAAACACCAACCGGACGGACGACGGCAGGAAAACAGCGGAACGAAGGAGCATCCAACGCATGTTTATTATTTCATTTGAATTTCAATGATTTTTGTTGACACACATCAGTGAAATAAAGAAAACAGTCGACCTCACTAAGTCTGACGCCCCGCTCTCCGGCGCGGACCCGCCCGCCGGGACCGGGGTTTCTCAAACACCCCGTATACGAATGAAAGATAAAAGAATGAAGCTACCAAAATCATCCACACCGGCGGCCCGCCTTGTCACGGGCGCCTTGTGTCTCGCGCTCTCGCTCGGAGCTACCGCGCACGCCAATATCGTGCACGACGACGACAACCTGCTTGCCTACGAGGGCTTCGACTACGATGTCGGCGGCAGCCTCACCTTCGGGAACCTCGAAGGCGGCTTCGGCTGGGCCGCCCCGTGGCGGGTCACCTCCGCGGGCTCGCAGGGGCTTTCCGCCCCGATTCAGGAAGGGACCTTGGAATACACCGACGCCGAGGGCAACCGGCTCGTCACCTCCGGCAACCACGCCTACGGCTCGGGCGCAATCCGCGGCGATTTCGCCTCCAGCAGCCTGAACATCGCCCGCGAACTCGCGGACCCCCTCGGCAGCGAGCCGGGCTCGGTCTACTACATCTCTTTCCTCGCCCAGCGCGTCGGCCCGGAACTCGACCCGGAAGATCCTGTCTTCGAGGGCGATTACCCCTACGGCGACAACCTCTACCCCCGCAACGCCGGAATTCGCCTGATGGGTCCGCCGGACACCGGCCAATTCGGTGGCAACGCCCTGGACGCACTCATCGGGACGCCATCCTACTTCGGCGATGGCTCAGCCGCCCCGACAAATGACTGGAAGTTCAACTCCGAAGTCACCAGCATCCGCACCGGCGTCCTCATGCACGAGCAGACCAGTCTCGTCGTCGCGCGCATCGAGCGCAACGTCGTGGAAGGCGAAATCACCGACGACGAAGGCAATCCCGCCACCGCCACCGGCGACCGCGTCACCTTCTGGGTCAACCCGAGCCTCGAAGCCGAGATCGACGAAGACGGCCTGACGGAGGACATCCTGAGAGGAAATGGGTTGCCGTTCCACATCCCCGTCGGGCGCATCGGCGTTGAAGCGGGCGACGCCGACTTTCCCGATGACGGCCGCCCCGAGGCCCACATCATCTTCGACGAGATCCGCGTCGGCACGACCTACGCTTCGGTCACACCCTACACGACCGACGGCGAAGTCACGTGGTACGGCTACACTGTCGTCGACGGCTGGGCCGACACCGGCGACTGGATGGGGCAGCTCTACGTCGGGCACGACCCGTGGGTCTACAATCCCGCCGTAGGCTGGACCTACGTGGCCGACGTTCATGAAACCGGAGCGTGGATGTTTGTTCCCATTCCCTGAGAGCGGACCGCCCTTCAGCACCAATTCTATACACCAAGCGCCCCGGTTTTCCGGGGCGCTTTTGTTTCAATGAAATAAAGGTTGCCAACTCGTCCGAATTCGGAACCTTTGGGAGAGCTGTAATTCGACTTAAGCTATGACGAAGATAAAGACTCCCCCGAAAACCGCAAAAAACGCGTCCGTGCGCACCAAACCGCGTGCGACCATAACCGAAGTCGCCAAGGCGGCGGGAGTCGCCACCGGGACCGTCTCGCGGGTCTTCAACAACCATGCCGACGTCCACGAGGACATCCGCGCACGGGTCCACGCCGCCGCCGCCAAACTCGGCTACGTGCGCCTGCGCCAGCGCAAACGTTCACGCGCGGGCGGCGACCGCGCCAAAACCGGCAACATCGGCGTCGTCTGCTTCGGCATGGAAGACGCGCTTGTCCACCTCCCCGTCGTCAGTACGGCCCTGCAGGGCATCGAGCGCAGCCTCTCCGCGGAAGGGCGCAGCGTCCTGTTCGCCAACATCCCCGACGGCGAACGCGTGCCCCCGTTTCTTGCCGACGATCACGTCGGCGGCCTCATTCTCAAAGGCCCCAACCAAGGCAACATCCCCTCGCCCGCAAAGAGCGAACTGGTCCGCAGCATCAACCGCTACCCGCACGTCTGGCTCATGGGCCGTCCGCTCAACGCCCGCGGCGATCACGTCAATTTCAGCACCCTCCAAGCCGGGCAGTTCATCGCCGAACACCTGCGCGAACGGGGGCACCGCCGTGTCGCCTTTTTTAACCCAAAGCCGGGCCAGGTGCAGTTTGAGCAACTGAAAGCCGCTTTCTACATTGCCGCCACCCAACTCGGCCTCGAATACAGCCTCCTTGAGTCACCGCCGCCCGACACCCGCATCTGGCCCCTGCCCGCCATAACCCTCATCGACAACGTCAGACACCTCGTCGAGGAATGGGCCGCCCTTCCGGCGAAAAAACGCCCCACCGCCCTCTTCGTTCCCTCCGACCGGACGGCCGTTCAGCTCTACTCCGTCCTCAACCAGACGGGACTGCATGTCGCCAAGGACGTAAGTGTGATCTCCTGCAACAACGAGGAATCTCTCGTCATGAACCTGCACCCCGCCGTCACCACCATCGACGTGCAGGCCGACCTCATCGGGCACCTCGCCGTCGATCAACTGAGCTGGCGCGTGGAACACCCCGAAGTCGAGCAGGACATCCAAGTCCTCGTCACCCCCAAGCTAATCGTCCGCGACTCCGTCGCACAGCTCTGACGCCGACTCCGTCCCCGGCACATGCCCGCCGAGCCTTGCCCCCGCCCCGGCGGATCCACAAATCGCCGACTCCGCCCGCGCGCGCCTCAACCAAGCTCTCCCGCCGTCCTCCTAATACCATTGCGGAGATAAATTTATTGTCATAGTTTTATTTATCTCGAAGTTAAATCGTTTGTCTTGACCCGGAAATATATCACTTGACGACACTTGACGAACGGTGCACACTTTCCACTTCCCGCCGCGATGGTCGCGGGATACCGCAGGGAACGATTCGCATCGCACGGCCGCGATGAATCGCCGGAAACGGATAGCGGCGCAATTCATCGCAGAGACCTGCGTCGGCATCGGGTTCAGGGGTTGGTCGCGGGAAGGGCGAGGAAGGCACTTACGCGGGTGGTGCGGTAAGGGCGTGCGCAGCGGGACTTCGCAACGGCGAGCGGCACGCTGAATGCCTGCTGACATCCGGCGAAGCGCGGCAGGAGAAAACTTGAAATTCCTGAAACTGAAGGATTGACTTCGATGTTTCATTGAAACAATTTGATTTCATCCAATTTCAACCAAAAAAATCAAACCATACACTTCCGCAAAACACTTTTCATAAGATACTTCGAAATTTGATTTCACTAATGAAAAGCCAGTCCAAATACAGACGCGCAGCTATGCCAGCCGCTTTCCCCGGTCGTACGCCGCAGAACAACTGAATCCGCCCCCCGGTGCACGCTCCCTCAAAACTCTCCGGTCCGGTGACGCTTCTGCGCCCGCCCTTGCTGCGTTACGGGGCCGGTGCAGTCGACGGTTGCGCTGAGTTTCTTCGCGCCGGAGGCTACCGGAAAGTTCTCGTCGTGAAGTCGCCGCACATCGGCGGCGCGGAGGCGGCCATTGCCGCATGCGGCGAAGCGGTCGAATCCTTGATTATCGACGAGAGCGTCCCGCCGGAACCGGATGTGGCAGCGTGCGAGGCCGTCGTGCGAGCAGCCGGTTCACCTGCGCCGGACGTCGTTATCGGTCTCGGCGGCGGCAGCGTCCTCGACGTCGCCAAACTCGCCGCCGCCGTAGCCGGGGCGGACTACGGAGTGCGGGATCTCCTCGGAGCGGGACCTCCGCCACCGCGCCGCGCCGCGCTCGTCTGCATTCCCACCACCTCAGGCACCGGAAGTGAAGTCTCGCCCAATGCCATTCTCTACGACGAAGAAGCCAAGGCCAAGCGGGCGGCCATTGGCCCGGCTCTGGTGCCCGACGCCGCCTTTGTGGATCCCTGCCTTACGCTCAGCCTGCCACCGGAAATCACCGCCGCGACCGGCATCGACGCGCTTTCGCACTGCATCGAGGCCTATACCAATCTGTTCGCCCATCCGGTCATCGATCTCTACGCCCTTGAAGGCGTTCGCCTCATCGCGGGCGCTCTCGAGCGCGCCGTGCGCGACGGTTCGGACCTCGAAGCGCGGGCCGCACTCTCTCTCGGCAGCCTCTACGGCGGCTACTGTCTGGGTCCGGTGAACACCGCCGCGGTGCACGCCCTTTCGTATCCTCTCGGCAGCCGCTTCCGCCTCCCCCACGGACTTTCCAACTCGCTTCTTCTTCCGCACGTCCTGCGCTTCAACATCTCCGCCGCTCCTGAGCGCCACGCCGCCGTGGCCAGAGCCATGGGCGCTGAGGCAGGCTCAGACATCATGGCCACCGCCGAAGAGGGCGTTCGCCTCGTCGAACAGCTATCGGCGCGCTGCGGCCTGCCCAAAGGCCTTTCGGCCTGCGGCGTGACGGCCGAAGACATTCCATCGCTCGCCGCGGCGGCCCTCAAGGTCACGCGCCTCCTCAAAAACAATCCCCGCCCCGTCAGCCAAGCCGACGCCGAGCAAATCTACCACCAAGCCCTATAACCATGAATTCCGAGCCCCACCACCACAGCGGCGTCGTCGTTCCCATGATCACCCCTTTCACACGGGACGGGGATATCGACGAACCGGCGGTCGAACGCATCGCGCGACGCCTCGCCGCCCATAACATCGGCGTCTTTGTCCTCGGCACGACCGGCGAAACCGCCTCCATCCCCCGAACTGACCGCTTCCGCCTCGTCACTACGGTTCTGCGTGCCGTCGACGACCGCGTGCACGTCTACGCCGGCATCGGCGATAATTGCTTCACCAACGCGGTCAAGGCCGCCGAACGCTACCTCGACGCCGGCGTCACTGCCGTCGTCTCCCATCTGCCCTCCTACTACCCGCTCACACCTGACGAGATGCAACTCTACTTCGAGCGACTGCACGATCATGTGAAGGGCCCGCTCATCCTCTACAACATTCCCGCCACGACAGGCATGTCTCTTCCGCTCACTGTCGTTGAATATCTCTCCGAACTCCCGCGCATTGTCGGCTTCAAAGACTCCGAACGCGTCGACGGACGCATGGAGGATGCCGCGCGCCGCTTCGCCGAGCGTGAAGATTTCGCCCTCTTCATGGGCACCTCCGTCCTCTCTGTCGACGCCCTCAAGCTCGGCTACAGCGGACTTGTCCCCAACTCCGGCAATCTCGTCCCGGCCCTCTGGGAGAAACTGTACAACCACGCCCGCAACGGCGAGTGGAATGAAGCCTTCGGGCTGCAAACCCTACTCAACGAGGTCGCATGGGTCTTCCAAGGAAACCGCACGCTCGGCCAATCCCTCGCCGCCCTCAAGGTGCTCCTCGCCGAGCAGAGCCTCTGCGAGCCATACGTCCTTCCGCCCTTGCGGACCATTCCGGAAAAAGAACGGGAAGGCATCTGCGTCGAGCTTCTCGCCTGCAACCTGCGCTGATCGTATGCGAGGCCGGACGCCCATCGTCTTGGCCGACGACCTCACCGGTGCGTGCGAGGTTGCGGCCGTCGTGCACCGCCGTGGTCTTGCCGCGGAGGTATGCCTCGACGCCGGACAACCGGCCGGTGACACGGATGTCCTCGTCGTCGACACGGATACACGGCTGCTGAACGGAGAAAAAGCGGCACGGCGGGTAGCGGAATGTCTTAGCGCCCTGAGGCAACTGGATGGCTCCGGCCCACTGCTCTTCAAGAAGATCGACTCCGTGCTGCGCGGACCGGTGGCGGCGGAGTTGGGGGCGGCGGCGGAATGCCTCGGCTTTGCGCGTGCCCTCGTTGTACCGGCGAACCCCGTACTGGGACGTTCCATCGAAGGAGGGCGCTACCGCATAAACGGCATTCCCCTGCACAAAACCGACTTTGCGCGCGATCCGCACCACCCCGCCCGCACCGACGAAGTGGCCGCGCTTCTCGGCGACGGGGGGCTCCGGCCCGTTGTTTCCCTCCGCCGCGGCGAAGCCCTGCCCGTGCGAGGCATCGCCGCAGGCGACGCCGCCTCGGCGGAAGATCTCGCCGCATGGGCGAGTTGCCTCGACGACTCCACTCTCGCGGCAGGGTCCGCCGCCTTCTTCACCGCGGTTTTGCAACGCAACCGGGACTTCGTCGACCCGGTGGAAAGCCACGGAGCACCCCGCGCCCCGGGAGCCCCGACCCTTCTTGTCTCCGGCACAACCGCCGCCTCCGCGCAGCATCTCCTCGCCGCCGCCTTTGGCCCGGGCCATCCGCACGACCGCCTCGCCAAGGGCGACATCGCGCAGTGGGCCGAAAGCCTCCGTGCCAAACTCGCTGCGGACGGCGTCGCCGCCGCCTTTCCCGCACGGGTCGACTCACCCGACCCGGCCGATGCCACCGCCGTTGCCGCCGCTCTCGCGGAAGTCGCATATCATGTATCTTCCGGTCACGACAACATCCATCTTATCGTCGAAGGCGGTGCGACAGCCGTCACTGTGGCGCGCCGTCTCGGCTGGACACGCCTCTGCGTCATCTGCGAATGGAGCCCCGGTGTCGTCTCCCTCTCGCCGCGGGAAGCCCCGCATGCCACCTTCACCCTCAAGCCGGGCAGTTATCCGTGGCCGCCCGCCGTTCACGACCTCCTTACGAACACCCAGCCGGAACCCGCGCAAACATGAACCGCACCCGCACACCCATCCTCGCCGTCACCATGGGCGACCCCGCCGGGACCGGCCCGGAGCTGATCACCCGCGCGCTCGTCGATCCGGAGATTCTCGCCCTCTGCCGCCCCGTTGTCGTGGGCGACGCCGCCGTTCTCCGCGCCGCCGCAGGCTACACCGGCTGCACCGCCGGAATCCACGCCGTTGACAACATTGCCGCCGCCGCACCCTCCGCCGACCGCATCGAGGTCGTCGACCTCGCCAACATCGACATCGCGCGGCTCGAACTGGGCAAGGTGAGCAAGCCGGCCGGTCAAGCGGGCTACGAATACATCGTGCGCGCAACCGAACTCGCGCTCGCGGGCGAGGCCGCGGGCATCGTCACCTCCGCCATCAACAAGGAGGCCCTCAACGCCGCCGGTCACCACTTCGACGGCCACACCGGGCTCCTCGCCGAACTCTGCAAATCTCCCGGGGCGACGATGATGCTTGCCGCGGGCGACCTGCGCGTGAGCCACGTCTCCACCCATGTATCCCTGCGCGAGGCGATCGACCGCGTGCGCCCGGAACGCATCCTCAAGGTACTCGACCTCACCCGCGAAGCACTGCGCAGCATGGGCATCAAAGTGCCCCGCCTCGCCGTCGCCGGACTCAACCCGCACGCGGGCGAAAACGGACTCTTCGGCGATGAGGAAGCGCACTACATCACGCCGACCATCGAGGAGGCACGCCGCCAAGGCTACAACGTCTCCGGACCGCACCCCGGCGACACGGTGTTCTTCCGCGCCCTCCACGGCGAGTTCGACGCCGCCGTCGCCATGTACCACGACCAAGGCCACGTCGCCGTGAAGATGCTCGGGATCTGGCGCGGCGTGAACGTCACTCTCGGCCTGCCCATCATCCGCACGTCCGTCGAGCACGGAACGAATTTCGACATGTCCGGCACCGGTCGATCCGATCCGCGCAGCCTCATCGAAGCCATAAAAATGGCCGCCCTCCTGAGCGGCACGAAGTCCAACACACGCTAACACCCGTCAATCTATGAAATCGCTCCTTCCCATAACCCTCGCCCTCGCCGCCGCCACCGTCGCTGCCGCGAATGCAGAGCACCCCGTCATCCTCGAGACGGACATCCAGCCCAACACGAACGCCGACGGCGGACTGCGCTGGGCCGTGGGCACGCACAACATCCAGACCTACCGCGCCAACCGCACCACGCCGACGCACGCCGACGGGCTCAACCACACCTATCTGCACGCGGCCAATCTCGCCTACTGGAACGGCCGCTTCTACCTGCACTACCTCAGCGCCCCCGTAAGCGAACACGAGACGCCGACCGACACCTCCGTCATGACCTCCGAGGACGGCGTGCACTGGGACGACCCGCGCCTCATCTTTCCCGCCATGACACTGCCCGACGGCAGCCAGACGCTCACCCACCAGCGCATGGGCTTCTACGTCGCCCCCGACGGGCGGCTCCTCAGCCTCGCTTTCCACGGCGAAGCGCCGAGCCCGAACAACGGCGAGGGCATCGGTCGCGTCGTGCGCGAAATCTATGAGGACGGTTCCTTCGGTCCGATCTATTTCATCCGCTACAACTCCCATCCGGGCTGGGATCCGGCCAAAGCCGCCGAATATCCCTTCTACAAGGATTCGCCCGACGAAGGTTTTGTCGCCGCCTGCGACGCCCTCCTCGAAGACAAGCTCACCACCGCGCAGTGGTGGGAGGAGGACCGCTCTGAAGACGGATTCTACACAGTGTCCGGTCGCGCCCTCTCGTGGTTCCGCCAGCCGGAGGGCCGCGTCGTCGGCATCTGGAAGGGCGCGCAGATTTCCTACACCGACGACGAGGGCCAGAGCTGGGAACGCCCCGGCGCCGCCCCCGGCTTCTGGCGCAACGGTTCGAAATACTGGGCGCAGGAAACCTCCGACGGGCGTTTCGCCATCGTTTTCAACCCCACCTCCCGTCTGCGCCATCCGCTCGCCGTCACTCTCAGCGAAGACGGCAGCCGCTTCACCGACTTGCTTTCCATCCACGGCGAGCTGCCCCACCAGCGCTTCCCCGGATACTACAAAAACATGGGGCCGCAGTATGTGCGCGGCATCGTGCCCGGCAACGGCGAGCCCCCCGACGGCAAGTTCTGGGTCGCCTACAGCGTGAACAAAGAGGACATGTGGGTCAGCCGTGTGCCCGTCCCCGTCACCGCCGACGTTCCCGCCGGGGACCTCATGGAAGACTTTGAAGACACCGCCGTAGGCGACATGCCGCAGGGCTGGAATGTCTACCGTCCGCTCTGGGCGCCCGTCGACGTCGTCGACACCGGCTCGCCGCAGGGCCGCGCGCTGCGCCTGCGCGACGAAGACCCCTACGACTACGCCTCCGCCACGCGCGTCTTCGCGCCGCGGCGCAGCGTGCTCATCCGCTTCCGCCTCTTCGCGGAGCAGACCGACGGCCGCTTCGAGATCGATGTCAACAGCGGCGACGGCCTGCGCCCCGTACAGATCGCGCTCACCGAAGAGGGGCGCGTCATCGCCCGCCACGAGGGCATGTGGAAACCCGCCGGCACCTACGAGGCCGGGCGCTGGATTGACTTCGAGCTGGACGTGAATCCGGGCGGCAACACCGAACGCTTCCAGCTCCGCGTCGACGGCGAGGAAGTCCTCTACCGCATCGCTTACGTGACGGACTACCCGTCCACCGTCGAACGCCTTACCTTCCGCACCGGCGAATACCGCCGGCGCCCCGCCAGCGGCCCGGACGACATGCCCGGCGCCGACGACAAAACCCCGCTCAAAACCTTCTTGATCGATGATGTATCCATTGAACTCCGCTCCGACGACTAAAACTCTCCGCCTCGCCACTGCGGGCACCCTCCTCTTTGGTTTCGCCACGCTCGGCGCCAATGTGCCGTGGCCGGACGAAGACCACTCGCCGCGCCGCTCCATCCTCCTCGACGACGGATGGCGCAGCACCGCCAGCGCTGACGACGCCAAAGTCATCCCCGACTTTGAAAAGCCGGGCTTTGACGACAGCGGCTGGAAAGCCGTCACCGTCCCCCACAACTGGGACGGCTACGAGGGCTTCCGCCAAGCCAAGCACGGCGTCTTCCACGGCTCGGCATGGTACCGCCGCAGCTTCGAACTCGATCCCGCCGACGCCGCGCGGCAAGTCTTCCTCATGTTCGAGGGCGTGGGTTCCTACGCCACCGTGTGGATCAACGGAAAGCTCATCGGCCACCACGGCGGCGGACTTCTCACCTTCACTTTCGATATCACGCACGCCGTCGACTTCGACGGTCCCAACACCGTCGCCCTGCGCGCCGACCACCCGTCGGGCATCCGCGACCTCCCGTGGGTCTGCGGCGGCTGCGAACTCACCTACGGTTTCTCCGAAGGTACGCAGCCCTTCGGCATCTCGCGTCCGGCCCACGTCATCATCACCGACTCACTGCGTGTCGAGCCCTTCGGCGTGCACATCTGGAACGACGAGACGATCTCCGCCGAGGCCGCCGTCGTCCATACCCGCACCACAATCCGCAACTACAGCGCGCAGCGCCGCGACTTCACTCTCGTCAACCGCGTTCTCGACGCCGACGGCGGGACCGTCGCCGAAATGACGACCGACACGTTCGTGCGGCCCGGTGCCACGACCATCCTCGGTCAGGACACCCCCACCCTCAACAACCCGCGCCTCTGGTCGCCGTCCGACCCCTACCTCTACACCATGGAGACGGTCATCAAAGAGGGCGGCGAAGTCGTCGACCGCATCATCAATCCCTTCGGCATCCGCTGGGTCGAATGGCCCGACGTTGAAGGCCCCATCGATCAACCCCTCCTTCTCAACGGCGAGCCCTTCTTCATCAACGGCGTGGCCGACTACGAGCACATCATGGGCAACAGCCACGCCTTCACCGACGAAGAAGTGCTCACCCGCATCCGCAAGATCCAGGCCGCCGGGTTCAATGCCTTCCGCGATGCCCACCACCCGCACAATCTCCGCTTCCAGCGCTTTGTCGACCGCGAGGGCATGCTCTGGTGGACGCAGAACGGCGCGCAGATCTGGTTCGACAACGAAAACTTCCAGGCCAACTTCAAGGCCCTCGTGCGCGACTGGATCCGCGAGCGGCGCAACAGCCCCTCCCTCATCCTCTACGGCCTCCAGAACGAGAGCAAACTGCCCGTCTGGTTCACCAAGGAAAACGTCGCCATCATCCGCGAGATGGACCCCACGGCGAGCATCCAGCGCCTCGTCGCCTCGTGCAACGGCGGCGAAGGCACCGACTGGGACATCCCGCAAAACTGGACCGGCACTTACGGGGGCGACCCCACGCTCTACGCCGAAGACCTGCGCCACCAGCGCCTCGTCGGCGAATACGGCGCATGGCGCAACATCGAGCACCACGACGAAGGCGAATTCAAGCAGGACGGCCCGCACACCGAGCCGCGCATGAACCTCCTCATGGAGAAGAAGGTGCATCTCGCCGAGACCGTGCGCGACAAGGTCATCGGGCACTTCATGTGGCCCTTCACCACCCACCAGAATCCCGGCCGCAACGTGGGCAACCGCGGCACGCAGACACGCGACGGCATCCGCGATTTCGACCGGATCGGTCCCGCCAACAACAAGGGGCTGCAAACGATCTGGGGCGAACTCCTCGACGTTTATTACATGTACCGCTCCAATTACGCGCCCGCCGACACCGAGCCCATGGTCTACATCGCCTCCCACACATGGCCCGACCGCTGGACCGAGCCGGGGCGCAAAGACGGCATCCGCGTCTATTCCAACGCCGAGGAGGTCGAACTCTTCAACGACTACAAAGGCGAGTCACTCGGCGTGCGCAGCCGCGGCGAGCCCGGCACCCACTTCCGCTGGGACGACGTGCCGATTGAGACCAACCTCCTCTACGCCGAGGCGCGCGTCGGCGGCGAAGTCGTCGCCACCGACCTCATCAAGCTCCACCACCTGCCCCGCGGCCCGGGGTGGGAGCGGCTCAAGGATGGCGCGGGCAACCCCACCGCCCCCCTCGAAGACCGCAACTATCTCTTCCGAGTCAACGCCGGCGGCCCCGACTACACCGACACCAACGGCAACGTGTGGCAGGCCGACAACGTCTACCGCGAAGGCGACAGCTGGGGATCGCGCTCATGGGCCTCCGCCTACCCCAACCTGCACCCCGTCTTCGGGAGCAAGCGCAAGATCTACGATCCCGTCGCCGACACCCGCGACGACCTCCTCTTCCAGTCCTTCCGCTACGGGCGCGACGAACTCGACTTCGTCTTCCATGTACCCGACGGCGAATACATAGTGGAACTCTACTTCGTCGAACCCTGGTATGGCACCGGCGGCGGGCTCGACTGCACCGGCTGGCGGATCTTCGACGTCGCCGTCAACGGCGAGGCCGTCATCGAAAACCTCGACATCTGGTCCAAGGTCGGCCGCGCGCATGCCCTCCGCAAAGATGTCGAAGCAACAGCCGTCGACGGCAAGCTCGTCGTCTCCTTCCCGCGCGTCCTCTCCACCCAGGCCGTCATCTCCGCGCTCGCCGTATCCACGGCGGACGCCTCCGCCGGGGCCCCTCCGCGGCCGGACCGCCTCATCCAGGACTTTTCCGTCTTCGACGCCGCCAACGCCCGCAAATTCGCCGCCCTTACATGGGCCGACACTGGCATGCGCCAATACGGCGACCGCGACCACGCCATCAGCGACCTCGCATGGGAAGTTCGGGAAGCCGAGTGGATCCGCACGGCGCAGGAATCGCGCTCCTTCGACAGCGGCGAACTGATGCGCTTCACGGTGCGCGACGACGCCGACGTCTTCATCGCGCACGACCCTGCCGTCCGCCCCAAACCCGAATGGCTGCGCGGCTGGGATCCGACCGGTTACACCATGACCGGCGCCGACGCCCCGGAGCATCCCCTCGAACTCTTCCGCCGCGGCTTCGACGCCGGCGACACCGTCGTCCTCGGCCCCAATGGCGAAGCGTCCGGCGGCGACGGACGTATGTATTCCGTCATCGTGCAGGAGCGCCGCCCGCCCCCGCCCGCCGAGCAGATTCACGGCCTCGCCGTGGAAAACAGCCGCGCCCCCGAGGGCTGGCGCGCGGTCGGCAACTTCCGCGCGGGCCGCGACCAATACACCGACGGCGGTCCCGTCCTCGTCCAGTTCCCCAACATGTTCAGCGACGTCGACTGGATCCAGACAGCCCAGGCGGACGCCGCCAACCCGGCCCTCCGCGCCACCTTCAAAGTCGAAGACCACCTCGAGGTCCTCGTCGCCCTCGACGAGCGCATTGAAGAGACGCCGAACTGGATCGAAGGCTGGCTCGAAACACCGCACACCGTCGTTTCCGCGCCGGGCGACAACTACCGTTTCAGCCTCTACCGTGAGCGCTTCAACCCCGGCGACACCGCAAGCCTCGGCCCCAACCCGGCACTTCCCGGCGGCGGCGAGGCACACATGTACTCCGTCCTCACCCGCACTATCCGCGCCGCCCAATACTATCCCGCCGAAGAGCTGGAGTTTGTCGAGGGAACGGTGCGGACGGCCGTCCCCGGGTATTCCGGCGGCGGGTACCTCGACCTCACGGACACGGACATCGGCACCTTCGACTGGATCATCTCCGTCGACGCCGGCGACCGCTACAACTTCAACTTCCGCTACTCCATGGCGGAGCCAATCGCCTTCACCGCCGACTACGAGATCATCGACCGCGAAGGCCGCGTCGTCTGCAGCGACACCGTGACCTTCGACGCCCCGTCCGCCCCCGGCGAGTGGATCATCTCGCGAAACCGCACTTGCAACAGCATCAACGCAGGCACATACATCATACGCTTGTCCAGTCCGCACCTTCCGCGCCTCCTCTTCGACGAACTCGAAGTCGAGTAGCCCGGCGCCTCACATACTCCACAACCACCATGAGCCAAGACCCGACCCAAGCAAGCCCTCCGCCGCCCGTTGAGCCGGGGGGCGAGTTTGAACGCACTCCCGTCCCGCCGCAGAACCAGAAACCCGCCCGCAGCTTCTGGGGTATGTACGCGGGCGAGCACACGGCCGGCACCGAATTCATGATCGGGCCGCTCTTTCTCGCCGCCGGCGTCAGCGCCTTCGACCTCGTCACGGGTCTTCTCCTCGGCAATCTCATGGCCGTCCTCAGCTGGCGCTTCCTCACCGCGCCCATGGCCACAAGCGCGCGCCTCACCCTCTACTACCAGCTGGAGAAGATCTCAGGGCGCAAGTTTGTCGTCGTCTACAACGCCGCCAACGGCCTCCTTTTCTGCTTTCTCGCGGGCTCCATGATCACCGTCTCGGCCACCGCCGTCGGGCTGCCGCTCAACATGCCGATGCCCGAGCTGACCGACCGCTACCCCACCGGAATCACATGGATCCTCGTCGTCTTCGCCATCGGCGCAGTCATCTCCTACGTCGCGGCCCGCGGGTACGACACAGTCGCGCGCGTCGCCAACCACGCCGCTCCGTGGATGATCACGATCTTCCTTGTCTGCGGCCTCACCGCCCTGCCCAAACTCGGCATCGAGCACCCCGGCCAGTTCTGGGACGCGGCCAAGAATGTCATCTGGACCGGCGGCGATCCGCTCCCCGGCCAAATCAAATTCACTTTCTGGCACGTATTCTTTTTCTCGTGGTTTGCCAACGCCGCCATGCACTTCGGCATGGCCGACATGAGCGTCCTGCGCTACGCCCGCAAACCGAGCTACGGTTGGGCCTCCGCCGCGGGCATGTACATCGGCCACTTCATGGCGTGGATCGCGGCCTCCCTCCTCTTCGCCGTCCACCTGCGCCAAAACCCCGGCAACTTCGCCATCCTCCCCGGCCCCATGGCCGCTGAGGCCGTCGGACTCGCCGGACTGCTCTGCGTTGTCATCGCGGGCTGGACCACCGCCAACCCGACGATCTACCGCGCAGGCCTTGCCTTCCAGGCCATCTTTCCGAAACAGTCGCGATACCGCGTCACGCTCGTCACCGGCATGCTCGCCACGTTCGCCGGCATGTTCCCCGCCATCGCCATGCAACTGCTCGGCTTCGTCGGTCTCTACGGCATGATTCTCGCGCCCGTCGGCGCCGTGCTCCTTGCCGACCACTTCATCCTCCCGCGCATGAGGCATGCCTCCAACTACGCCGAACGAACCGGATCCACCCTCAACCCCGCTGTCGTCACAGCATGGGCGGCCAGCCTCATCCTCGGTTTCGTCTTCTTCCAGAAGGGCGTCTATCCCTCCTTCCTCACACTCCCGGTGTGGCTCGTCTGCGGTGCCGTCTACATCCTCCACTCCCGTTACCTCCTCCGCGCCCGATCATGAAACCCGTCCTCAAAGCCATCGCCTACCTTTGCCTCCTCGGCATCCTCACCGCCGGTATCCTCTTCGCCGCCGGCCGCATCAGCGGACCCGCCCTCAACACCACCGCCCTCATCCTCACTGTCGGCTGGTTCGCCCTCCGCCTCATAGCGGCCGGCGCCACCGACCCGAGAGAGGATCCCGACAACGCCCAACCGTAGGCCCGCGGCACCATCGACGGCGTCGGCCGCAACTGGTGGTGGCGGCAACGGCAATTACCGGCACGAGCGGCAGGCGGAAGCCCGGCAATGGCGGATCGACTGGGCCGCCCTCCGCGACCGCATCAACGCCGGCGAAGAAGACATCGGACGCGGCGACTACGACGGCGTCATCGACCACCTGCGCCCCTCCCTTGTGCAGTTCTACGAGTGCCGGAACATCCGCGTCGAGGGCGTCACCCTCCGCGATTCACCCATGTGGCTCCTGCACGCGATCTATTCGGAGGACGTCGAAGTGCGCGGGGCGACGTTCATCTCCCACGGCTCCAACGGCGACGGCATTGTCATCGACTCCACCCGCAACGTGCGCATCTCCAATTGCTTTTTCGATACAGGCGACGACTGCATCGTCATCAAATCGGGCCGCGACGGCGAAGGCCGCCGGATCGGACGCCCTTCCGAGGCCATCGCTGTGACCAACTGCGTTATGTTCCGCGGCAACGGCGCGGTCGTCGTGGGCAGCGAAATGTCCGGCGGTGTGCGCGCCGTCACGGCGTCCAACATCGTCACCTACGGCACCAAGCGCGGCATCCGCTTCAAGACCGCCCGCGGCCGCGGCGGTGTCGTGGAAAACCTCCGCTTCGACAACTGGGTCATCCACAACGCGCGCAACGAAGCCATCGTCCTCCACAAAGGTTACGAAGGCCGTGGGGAAGAGCCCTTCACCGACCGCACGCCCGTCCTCCGCAACATCGGCATAAGCAACGTGAACGTCCAGGGTGCCCGCGAAGTGGTGAAAATGATGGGCCTCGCCGAGCAGCCCATCGAAAACCTGCGTATCCACAACCTCCACGGCAGCGGCCACAATGGCATGACCGTCGAATGGGTCGAGGACTTCGAGCTCCACAACGTACACATCGACGCCCGCCCCGCCCCGCCGCCCCCCAACCCCTTCGCTCCGATGTTGTATCGAATCGCCCTTGCATTTCTCATTCTTGCCGGCCCGGTCTTCGCGGACACCCGCATCGTCGGTCTGCGCTGCGAGTATTCCCCCGATCCGCTCGGTATCGACGTCGCCGAGCCCCGCCTCTACTGGCGCATGGAAAGCGATGAACGCGGCCAGCGCCAGACCGCGTGGCGGATCCTTGTCGCTTCGTCACCCGACCGGCTCGCCCGCGACGAAGGGGACCTGTGGGACAGCGGCCGGGTGGACCCTCTATTCGGTATCGACTCTCCACGACACCCGCAATATCACCGGCATGCTGCGCGGCGGTTCCAACGCGCTCGGTGTTGCGCCCGGCAACGGCATGTACCATGTGGAGCGGGAAGGGCGTTTCACCAAGTTCATCGGCAGCTTCGGCGAACAACGGCTCATCGCACACCTGCGCCTCGAATACGACGACGGATCCGTCGAAGTCGTGGGAACCGACGGCACATGGCGCACGCATCCCGGAGCCATCACCTACTCCAATATTTACGGCGGCGAAGACTTTGACGCCCGGCGCCTGCCGAAGCGCTACTTCGCCTACCTCGAGTCCCGCACCGAAGACGGAATTCTGAGCGAGGGCCTCGGCGACTGGCACGACCGCGG
Organism: Opitutales bacterium; assembly: GCA_020831525.1. Taxonomy (GTDB): domain Bacteria; phylum Verrucomicrobiota; class Verrucomicrobiia; order Opitutales; family Oceanipulchritudinaceae; genus SLLG01. The sequence continues at coordinate 2,689 of JAFIGH010000001.1, read as the reverse complement.
CCCGCGTCATATCAGCCGCGCCGAGCTGACGATGCCTCCGCTCACGGCCACGGCGTTCTTTAATAGACGCTGATCTTGGCCACCGAATTGTCATTCGATCTCGACGATCCGTTCCCCGGCGGACAACTTGGCGAGCGCTTTGTCGAGGTGCGCCGAGAAAATCTCCCGCAACCGCTGATTTGTCGTGTTTCCACACCGTAGGACGATCACTTTCGGAGGTGCGCCGCGCACCTCCACCAAACTAACGAAATCCGAGTCTTTGGTAATGAACACGACATCTTCCGACCGCGCACGCTCAAAGATCGTCAGGTCATCCGCATCGCGAAGTCCCCGTGCACGCAGTGAACTGGCTTCGTGGGGGAAGGTCTCGTTGATCCACGCCGCTACGCCGGGAGAGATGTGCGCGTCGACCCAGATCTTCATACCGCGATCACTGTGTGGTCCATACGGTTGCGGGCGTAGAGAATTGCGGCGCGGATATCCGCTTCTTCCAAGTCGGGGAGTTCCTTCAGAATCTCCTCATTCGTCAGTCCATTGGACAAGAGGTCCAAAACGTCGACTACACGAATGCGCATGCCGCGAATGCAGGGCTTCCCCCCGCACTTCGCCGGTTCCACTGTGATCCGGGAAATTAGTTCATTCATTTACACAAACTCTATGATGCCCACGGCGGGTGTTCAACCCGATTTTCGCGGTCCCGTTGGCTCATGGGTCTCACCCCGTTCGGCTCTCACGCGCCAACCTCACTCCCCGGCGGGCGCTTGAATCGGCATTTCGGGAAACCACTGCAGCCGAGGAAGTTTTTGTCAACATTACACCCGCGCCGGGCAACCCGCTCACCGAGCGCGGACCCGCAAGCCACACCACAGCGCTGTCCAACCGGGATTGAACAGGAGGCCACAGAGGTGGCGGACACCTCTCCGCCGCGGTTCTTCACCACGGACTTGCATAGCCGGGCGCGATCTCCCGGCATCCCCCGTGTATTGAAGAACCTGGAGACCGAATCTCCGTAGCGACGGAGCCACGCCTCCGTCGACCCGGCAGGCAATTCGGTTGGCCCGGGACCTTCACCGCAGACCTGTTTCTTAGCGGCGCTTTCCACAATGCGCCGGTCTCCGGAAATTGTGCACCGGCGAGAGAATCCGGCCCAACCTCGCCGCCGGCAATTGTCGTCACTTCATTCCTCGCTGGACGACCGGGACGGCAACGGCACGGAATGAATTTCGCGTTCAACATCATGCGCATCGAGTATGCCTTCCCGCCGGAGATGCTCAAGGCACTCCAGATAGTCCTCATAGTGTTCGTCTTCGCGGAACACCAGATCTCCCCGCTGCGCTTGCGCATAGGCGAAACCTGCAGCCCACACGCCCAAATACGCCTCACCGGACAAGCGTGTTGATTGCAAGGTCTCCCAGACCTCCGAACTTTCCGGTAGAACGATCTGGTCTCCCCGGCGAATTGTGGAATACAGGGGCCAGTGGTCTTCATGCACGACCAACATCCTAACCTCACCGCTCGGGTAAAGAAACTCCGCACGCCCGTCAGTCCTGGTAACCGCAAGGACACGTTTCTCGTATTTCGGAAACGGATCTTTCCTTGCCTCCTTCATCACATCGACAAACGCGCCTTCGAGCGGAGTTCCATCCGCGGCCACCACGGTAACCTCGAACGGCGACAGGCGTGTGGCACAACCGCTGAGCACCAGACACACGACGAGCACAGAAACAGCCCGGAGCCTACGCGCGAACCGGACGCGGAAAAGTGCCACTCGGACTTTATGGTACATTCTCCGCCTCCCACTCCTCCTTCATTTGACGGGCGTCGAGCATGGCCTGCGCGGACTGCCACGGCATAACCCCGAAATGAACCGCGTCCTGTAATGATGCGTAGAGCGGGTCGGTCGCCCGTTTGAACCGGTTGTCCGCCCATGCCGAGAACTGCCCCGCGCGTGTCGCCGCGTAACCCCGCGGCCCGGAAAGGCGGGCAATGGCCTCTTCCGCCGTCTCCATTCGCTCGGTCACGGTCACCAGAAACGCTCCCCCTGAAGGACTGTCCTCCGGTCCGCGGAGGGGCGAATCCACGCCTTCGCTGACCCGGACAATAAAATCCATTACCCGGATGCTGCTGCCGTCGGCAAGGTAACCGTGGACAAATCGTTCCGCGCCTTTAACGTCATTCCAGTGAAAGATTCCGTGATCCGTATTCTGAAACCAATGCTCATAGGCGGGCCGACTTCGCGGATACTCCGCAGCGCCGGGAAATACAACGACAAGCATTCCGAGCAAATCGTGCGAATTCACCGGGTCGTTGCCGACGAAGGCGTAGAGGTTTTCGCCGCCGGCTTCGCCGACGGGGTCGCGGTTGACCTCAATGGCACTCGGATAATCCGGGTGCCCGGGGGAATCCGGTCGTTTCCAATCGAGCGCCATTGCGGTTTGACGCTGCGGAACATGGGGCTTGGGCGGTCCTGCCGTCGCGCACCTTCAGCGCGCGGAATCGCGGCGTTGCCTTTGTTCCCAGGGCGTTGCCCTGGACTGAGGGGTATCGCGCCGTTGGCGCCGGGGTATTCAGGCGGTGTTTTGCCTGCGCGGGATGCCGGTGTGTCGGGCGAGGCGTCGGCTGCGCGGGGTGCCGCGGCGCACGGGCGGGCCAGTTTCGTTGGATACGCAGGCCCGAAGGGCCGAAACCC
>JAFIGH010000175.1 GCA_020831525.1 Opitutales bacterium | reverse complement strand
ACCCTCGTTCCCGCCGCCTGCCAAACCGCATAGACAGTGAAGTTTCATGGAAGGTCATGGCAGATCAGGCGGTGCCGAAAATATGACGGAGAAATTCTCCCTCATGGCACGGAAGCTGAATGATGGAAGCGTCACCAATATCAGCGGGTCATCCATGCAGCCAGCTGTCCTTTGGGCATCCGAAGGCATTCTGACCGGCACCGAGATCGCCGATTTTTACACCATCCTCGGAAACTATTTAACCGCCGTCGGCACAATCTAAGCCATGAAATACGCCCGCATCGACCGACTTTCAGACCCGCAGCGGATCCGCTCCATCCATGAATACCCTGCGCCCCTCACCGGCCCGTTCAAAGAGGAGAACGGCCAGCCGGTCTTGGTGCCGTATACCGAAGAGCCGCGCCCAACCGGATACGACACGGAGTCCGAGCGTATCGAGCGCGTGACGACAATCACCGCCGAATCCGCCTCCGTCACATGGGCCGTCATCGACCTCACCCAAGAGGAACTCGACGCCCGCGCCGAAGCCCGCCGCGTCGCTATCGAAAACCGACCCGTTGACGACCTCATGAAAGACCGTCTGCGCGCCCAAACGACCCTGCCGGAGATCGATGCCGAACGCGCGCATTTGTTCGTGCCCGTCTACCGTCAATGGAGGCCGGGCATGGACGTCGAGGACGGCGAAATCCTCGCCTACGGCGAACACATCATCCTCCAAGCCCTTTCCACCCACACGACCGAAGCATGGTGGAAGCCGGATGAACTGCCGTCCGTCTACAACGTCATCGTCGGACCCTTGCCCGGCGAGCCGTATCCGCGATGGAGGCAACCGGCCGGCGCACACGACGCCATCAACGCTGGTGCCCGCCGCATCCACAACGGCTACATCTGGCTCAACACCCACGGCGACGGCAACGTCTGGGAGCCCGGCGCGCAAGGCATTGGCCCCGACATTTGGGAACAACTCGAACCATTCACCGACTGATTTATGAAAGACACCGCACCCATCATCCTCATCATCCCCTTCATCCTCGCATACGCGTTCCTCAGCGCATGCGCCACCGCCCCTGCCGTGAGCCCGTCGAACGGGCCCGCCCTGAGCGAGTCGAAGGGGCCTGCCCCGGACCTCGCCGCCCTGCACGCCGACATCGCCCGGCGCGAAGGCACCCCGCACTACGACCACTGGTCTCTCGCCGCTCAGCGCGAGTGGGAGACCGCTTTCCACCGCAAACACCGCTGATGGCCAACACCCTTAAAGCATACCACGACGCATGGGGCTGGATCGTCCAATGGCTGATCCTCGCCGGAGGCGCATACCTCGTTCTCCTCGGCGATTCCCTTTGGGTCAGCCACGCCCAGCTGGACGATAAATTTGACCAGCTCAACCGCGCCATCGAGCACGTCCAGCTCCGCGAAGACATCAACCGCGAGCAAATCGCCGAACTCCGCATGCTCACCGCCCGCCTCACCGTCATCGCCGAACGCCTCGAACGCAAAATCGAGCAACAGTAACCCCATGTCCGACCTTCCCCCGGCACAACGACACGCCCGATGGGAGTCCCTCCCGGACTCCGTCCGCGCCGCCGCGTCCCTGCACCCCGTCTTCCGCGACCTCGCCATCGCCTACAAGTCCGGTGCCCTCTCGCGCACCGAGTTCGTCGAACAGGCCCTCGACTACGCCCTCCGCCACCGCGACGAATTGCCCCGCGTGCCCCCCGAGTGCCGCCCCGTCACAACCGCCTACGACGAATGAAATGGCCCACCTCATCGCATGGATGCTCAACCGTGCCCGCGTCCGCCGCCGCCTGCGCGCTTTTGCTCGCAGGCTGCACCGCCCCGAAAAGTTTTCCCAGTCCCTTCAGAGGCGTTTCCGGAGCGATCCGGCGCGTCATTCCCGGCACCGGCGAAACCAGCCCTGAGCCCATCACAGACCCCCTCGTCATCGCCGCCCTGCAACTCACCGAATACGGCGTCACTCTCATCGTCATCGGCCTCGTCTTCGGCGCACTCACCAAGTTCAGAACAGGGTGGGGGAAGGCCCTCGTCGCCTCCGGCATCGGCATGATCCTCCTCGCATGGACCTTCGACCACCCATACCTCCCCTACGCCGCACTCCTCTCCCTAGCCGCCTACGCCGCCTACAAACTCTGGAACCGCCTCAACCCCACCGTCCCGACCGAGCCGTTGCTGGACTAACCCCGCGTGCGGGCAAGACGCAACTGATCGCGAACATCTACGCCGACGTTGGCGTCCGCCGTCCGGAGGCGTTCAGCGTGATTTCCGACATCGACGCGAGTATCTGATTTCTGGAGAGGCTTACTCACCTCATGCGGTTGGCGGCGTTTTTTTTGTGCCACCGAGGCCGCAGGATGCCGCCGACGGTGTTCTCTCGAGGCGGGGCATACTTGGTTTAGGGTGGGGTGCAGGAGCACGTTTTAAGGGCAATATAAGGGCACCATATTTGAAGGCCGTTAGAAAAAGACGGGCATGAAAAAACCCGCAAGGCTCTATCTATGCGGGTTTTCTGAAACGGTGGGCCCAGCTGGATTTGAACCAGCGACCAAAGGATTATGAGTCCTCTGCTCTAACCGCTGAGCTATGGGCCCGTGAAGGTAAGGACGGGACGCTTGGCCCGTCGCCGGGCAATGGCAAATCCGAAAATCGCGGAAAGAGCGGCCTAGCAGCCTGTCGGACTTACGAGGTTCCACCCGTTCGATGGGATTGGGTGGTG
>JAFIGH010000089.1 GCA_020831525.1 Opitutales bacterium | reverse complement strand
GCAAAACCGCAGAAAACTGCGGTTCACGCCAAAAAAGCGCGGGAAGTTGGGCTAGGCCAAGGCCAAGGGCTACCGCCGCGTCGGATTGGTCATCGACGAGGAACTCGACCGCCGGAGCAACCGCAAGGTGCTCGCCCATTTAATGTTTTTCCAGAGCCAGATCCCCGCGCGCGAGCGGGTACCTATTCTCTATGGGAAGAAGCTCAGCGACAAACTCGTCATGGAATGGTTCCGCAAGCACCGCCCGGATGTTGTCGTCCAGCATGAACACCACCGTCTACGATTGGCTGTGCGCGGGCTCACCCTCATCGAGGGCACTTGGCTGGACGGGAAGACGCTTCTCGATTACAACCCGGACTCCAACGATTGAATTGGCCGATACGAGCGGCCCGCTGTTTACCGTAATTTGTTTTCGGCCGGGGGACACCTTGACCGCTCAACCTCGCCTTAGGAGCTTTCGCGAATGCCCATCGACCTGCCTTTCAAAATGTCTCTGATCATTGCCGAACACGAGGGATCGCGCCGCACCATCCCGCAGCATATGGGGAGGACGGACAAACAGATACCAACGCGTCTTCCGTGGGGACGCAAGGGGCTCACGGAGCTTCCTCCGGGCTGGATTTGCGAGCGCGTCAACGTCACCCCGCTGGGGCGAGGCGGTGGGCGAGATCTCGGCCTATTCCTCATGGTGTGAGGTCGCCATGATGCTCACGTGGTGCGACCTACCGGGGATTTACTGGGATACGACCCGCCAACACGTCCACGTCCTCGATCATGTCGACGCGGAAATCGTGGATGGCGGTCGGCAGATTACGATCACCAACCCGACGGCCTTTCCCGCCCGCGTCAAAATCCTTGCCGAGGACGATGCGGCCAGACGCGAGCCGCTTGCGATGACGGCGGGCGGTCGCTGGCCGGTTGTGGATATTCCGCCCGGTGGATCGGTCTTCTGGAATTCTTCGACGCCATGCTCTCCTACAGCATCGAGCGCGATCCGCTTACATGGAATTGCGAAGCCGTCCGGCTTTTGGCACAGGGACTGGGTGGCTCGGTCATCCTCTGGAGTTCAGGAGCTGCCTGGAGGGGCGCCATTTTGCCAGCCGGGGATCGAGCCGAGGAGGGTTGCGCGGGCGGTGCCTTCGCCCGCCGCGCTCGCGACCGCATTTCTCATTCCATTCCTCTGGCCACCGGGACCCTGGGAGTGCAGCGTTCGGCAGATTGATCTTTACGGTAATCCGACGCCGGAATCGGCGGATCGGGATTCCGGCGGGAAGATAGGCGTTATGACGAATTGGATCCGAAGAATGGCCCCGCTGTGTGTTCTGTTTCATTCCGTTGCGTGCGTTGCCGGCAATGCCGCGCCGCAGACGCCGGACCCGCAATGGCGCCTGAGCGATGGAACGCTGACGTCCGAGGCCCCGGAGACCGCCTTTACCGAAGACGGAATCCTAAGCATTGCCCGCAGTCTTCCGGCTCTGCCCGTTTTTCCGCTTCCGTTTGCGGTCGAGGCGGGGGATGTTGTCTCGATAGAAATCGAGTTGGAGGCGGCTGAAGCGGGTGAGGACGGGGACTCCGGTCAGGCCGGTCTCATTTTATCCGTGCTTCCGCTCGACGCGGACCGGACTTACAACACCAGCGCCGACTTCCGTCAGATCGTACTCGTGGGTACGGATGCGGAGCGCTTTCGCTTTGCCTACGTTTCGCCCCGCTCGTTCGAGGCCGGCGAGTCAGGACTCCTCGCGGCAATGTCGTATTTTCACCGGCCCCTCTTGGTGAATTCGCTCTCCATCAACAACCACGGTCCCGACGAAGATCCCGCCGCGTTGACGGCGGGTGTCATCAGCTACCGCGGCCATGAAGCGGAGGCACCGTGGCGGGCGGAGGCGCGACGCCGTATCGAACGCCACCGCATGGCCGACCTGACCGTGGTTGTGACGGACCGCGTGGGCAATCCGCTGCCGGAAGCCACCGTGGCCGTCCGCCAACTGCGGCACGCCTATCCCTTCGGCACCGCCGGGGTGGCGGGCCGCATCGTCGACGCGGAACGGGTGTTTGATCCCGAGAACCACCCTGATCCGGAAGCCGCGCGGGAGCAATGGTTTGAGGACAATCCGCGCTATCGCGAGGCTCTCCTTGAGAATTTCAATACAGTGGTTTATGAGAACGACCTCAAGTGGCCCCAGTGGTCGGGCGCCCAGGGGGCGGGCATCCGCGACCAGCACTGGACCGTGGATTCCCTTGAATGGCTGCGCGACCACCGCATGTATATCAAGGGGCACACGCTCGTCTGGGGGAGCTGGCGGTTTACGCCGGACTGGCTGCGCGAACTCGAAGAGAGACCGGAAGAGGTGCAGGCGGCTGTGCTCTCCCATATCCGCGATATCGGCGGGGCGACAAAGGATTATGTGCGTTGGTGGGATGTCGTCAACGAGCCCATGAGCCACCGCAATGTCATCGAACTGCTGGGAATGGATCAGGTGGCGGAGTGGTTCAAGGAGGCCCGCGCGGTAATGCCCGAGGTCCGTCTCGTCATCAACGAGTTCGATATTGTGGGCAACGGCGGCAGTCCCCGCCGCCGGGAAGGCTTCGTCGAATTCTGCAAAGACCTCATTGAGCGCGGTGCTCCCATCGACGTCATCGGTTTTCAGGGACACTTTTGGTCGGACCGGCTGACCGCTCCGGAAGATGTGTGGGCCATCATGGACGAGGTCCACGGCGCCCTGAATCTGCCGCTGATGATCTCCGAGTTCGACATGAATCTGCCCAACGAGGCGCTCCAGGCCGACTATACGCGCGACTTTATCACCGCGTGGTTTGCCCATCCGGCGACCGAGGCCTTTATCATGTGGGGATTCTGGGGCGGTGCCCACTGGATGGGGGACAGCGGCTCCATGATCCGCCGCGACTGGACCGAAAAGCCCAACTTTGCCGCCTACCGCGACCTCGTCTACGACGAGTGGTGGACGGACGAGACACTAGATACAGACGCATCCGGAAAAGCCGCCCTCCGCGCTTTCCATGGACGCCACGAGATCACCGTGACCTACGGGGACCGCCGGACTTTCCTCCGCCGCATCGAACTGCCGCCCGAAGGCGGTACTCTCCATGTGGTCGTCCCCGGCGACCCCCATTGACCGGGGCCCGGCCGGAAAGCGTTATTCCGGCCCGACGATGGGCCGCAGCAGACGCGCAAGGTTGTGCCCCATGAGCGTGTGGCCCTCGGTGGAAGGATGCACGAGATCAACGGTTAATCCCGTAAAGTCATCGAGAATATCCCGACCGTCGAGGAGGGTCACCCCCGATCCGGCGTGTTCGGCGGCGACGGTATCCAGAATCTGCCGGAAAGCCGCTGTGTTTTCCGAGGCACGGTCCGGGGTTAAGACAAAATCCGTCCCGCTGGGGAAGGGAGAGATAAGCACAAGCGGCTTGCCGGGGTGTTGGCCCGCGACCGTATCGACAAAATAACGCACCCGGCGCTCAAACTCGGCAGGCGCGAAATGTCCGCGCATGTTTACCCCCAGTTCGGCAGTGAGAAAATCCCAGTCATCGCGGCCGGCGAGGTAATCCGCAAAAGCCGGTTCGCACCAGCATGACCCCGCGAGGCCTTGATTGAGCACGTCGACGCCGAGATCGCGTGCGGCCACGGCGGCGTAACACTGCATGCGCGAGACCGGGGTAAAGCCGTGGGTGATCGAGGAGCCGTAGGCAAGCCAGCGCCGCCGGGGCTTCTCCTCCGGTCGGGGCGGACGCAGGCGACTGCCAAGGCGGTCGATTCCATGAAAGAGCGTCGGTCCGTCCATGACCACCCGCCAGACCGCCGGATCGAACGCGCCGCCCCGCAGGGCATCGGCGCGCACGCCCCCGAAAGCACCCGCATCGAAGTTGACCAGTTGCCGGTGCCGCACGCCCGCTGCCATGCGGATGTGGCTGTGGAGAAAATCGCCCCGGTAGATGAAGAGGTCGCCTCCGTTGAGCGAGGTTAGCGTCAACGCCGCTCGCTTGCCCGCCTCCGCAACAAAGCGGATCTCGCACAGGGTGCAATCGCCCGCGACCCCTGAGCCGTTCTCCAAGGCATGCGCCACCCGTGACGGAATGCGCCGGACCATCGGCTCGCCGCAACCTGCAGCCTCATCCAGTTCGACGACATTGTGCCATTCCACGTCTTCGTTGCTCATATCTCCTTAAGAATTGATGCACGCATCGCTGATCTGGGTGCCATAGAGGCGGTCGCCGAAATCGCCGAGGCCCGGGCGGATGAACTTGCGCGGATCCAGTTCGCGGTCGAGCGCGGCGGCGTGCACCGGGATATCCGGAAAGGCCTCTTCGAAGGCCGCCACCCCCTCGGGGGCCGCAACAATGCACAGAAAACGGATGGCCGTCGCGCCCGCGCCGCGCACGCGCTCCACCGCGCGCACGGCCGATCCGCCCGTCGCGAGCATGGGGTCGACGACAAACACGGGACGGTTCTCCACAGGGGGCAGCTTGCAATAGTAGGAGCGTGCCTCCGCCGTCTCCTCGTCGCGTTCGAGACCGATGTAGCCGATGGACACGTCCGGCAGTTGCCGCGTGAATGCCTCCAGCATCCCGAGACCCGCGCGCAGCACTGCCACTGCGACGACATCGGTGGACAATTCCTCGCCCTCCGTTTCCTCGAGCGGCGTGTGCACGCGCACCCGGCGAGTCGGCAATTCCCGTGTGGCCTCGGCCAAGAGCAACCCGGTGAGCCGGTGACAATACACCCGGAACGCCTCCGGGCGCGTCGTTTCGTCGCGCAGACGGGTGACGTAATGCCGCCCGAGCGGGTGGTCGAGAAGGTGGAGCGCCATATTCCGGAACGATGGCGGCTTCGAATCAACGGGGCAAGCGCGTTGGATGGCGTGTATAGGCCAGATTTCCTTAGGACGCCGGATCAGAGCGCCGCTGCCGCCGGACTGCAAGTCCGAGTGCGGCGAGGCCAACGAGCGCGGCATACACGGAAGGCTCGGGGATCACACCAGTAACTTCGACGGTGTTGAATTGAGTGCGGTGGAAAGTGGACCCCGAAGCATTTGTTTTGGTGTAGAGGCGGAACGTGATGCTGTCCTCCGTCCCCGCCAGCATGAGGCTGGAGAGGTCGATGGAGGTGTCGGCCCAGTCGTTGTCGGTGTTGGGGAAAGACGGATTCACCTCCGGTCCGATATTCGAGGCAAAATTGTCCAAACTCGAACGCACTGTGAGGGTCGACAGACGGTCTGAACGATAGTCAAGAAGGGCTTCGTTTCCGCCCCACTGTACACCCGTCCGACCGACAATCTCGATTGAGTCAAAGGAAATCACCCCGGCCGGAACGCTTCCGAAATCGATGGTGAACTCGAAATAATTGCTGTCGGAACCGTCCTCCCACGCATAGGTGTTTTGTTGCTGACCCGCCACTTGGGCGGCGCCGACCCCGCTCGATCCGGCCACGTTGGCGATACCCGACTGCGTATCATTTGTCGTATTTTGCCGCACAACGCTGAAGGTTGCCGGGTTGAAGCCCGGAGCAACGCTCTCCGCGGCGGAGGAGGTGGTGGAAATCTCCGTGGGCGCGTCGCTGAAGTCGAAACTGACGAGCGTCGTCTGGCCATGGGCCAAGCCAAGGGTCAAGGCAGAGGCAATGAAAACGGCGGGGATCTGTTTCATAGACATTGGGATAGCAGGTTATACTGAAAGGGGCGCGTATAAGAAGGGGACGGGGGCCATGGGTCAATATCTTTTGTTCACGATTGTTTCACGGATGGCTCCGTCGCCGCGCAAATCGCGGTTGCCATCGGGCGCGGCATTTCCGACAAACGCGGGATGGTTAAAGACGTGTTGAAGCTACTATTGGAGGGCGAGGCCCTCGCCACGCCGCGCATGGCCGCTGTATTGGGGGCTACGGAGGCGGACGTCGAGACCGCGCTGGAGGCACTGCGCGTGGAGCAGACGCTGCTCGGCTGGCGGCCGGTTATCAACCCCAAGGCGGTGGCGGAAAACCAGGTCCATGCGCTCATCGAGGTATCGGTCACACCGGAGCGCGGGGGCGGCTTCAACCGGGTGGCCGAGCGGATTTCCAAGTTCGACCAAGTGGAGACCTGCTACCTTATGAGCGGCGGCTACGACCTCATGGTCGTCGTGCGGGGGGCGACGCTGCTGAGCATCGCGACCTTTGTCTCCGAGAAGCTCTCGACGCTCGGCGGCGTGCGTTCCACAGCGACGCGTTTCATGCTGCGCTGCTACAAGGAGAGCGGTTTCCTCATCGACGGGGGAACGGATGAGGAAGACCGGCCGGCGGTGAGCCCGTGAGGCGGCGTAGACAAGGATTGCCATGAATGATTCTTCACCCGACCGGTTTGTCGCCGACCACGTGCGCTCGCTCCCGCGCTCCGGCATACGCGACTTTTTCGCCCTTGTACAGAAGATGCCGCAGGCGGTCTCGCTCGGCATCGGCGAGCCCGACTTCGTTACCCCGTGGAACATCCGCGAGGCGGCTATCTTCTCGCTCGAAAAGGGCAAGACGAGCTACACCGATAACCTCGGTCTCCTCGCCTGCCGCAAGGCGGTGAGTGCCTACCTCGCGCGGGTCTTCGGCCTGTCCTACCACCCGGAGAAGGAATGCCTCATAGGCATCGGGGTGAGCGAGACGATGGACACCGCCATCCGCGCCATCCTCAATCCGGGCGACAAGGTGCTCTACCATGAGCCGTGCTACGTGAGCTATGCTCCGGGCATCCGGCTTGCCGGGGGTGTGCCGCTGCCCGTGCCGACGCGGCCGGACCTGGAGTTTTCCCTCGCCGTGGAAGACCTCGAGGCGGCGTGGGAGCCGGGCACGAAGGCCCTTATCCTCAACTTTCCGACCAATCCCACCGGCGGGGTGGTGGAGCGCGAACGCCTCGAACGCATTGCCCGTTTCGCCTGCGAGAAGGACCTCATTGTCCTCAGCGACGAAATCTACGCCGAACTGACCTACGACGGCGAACACACGAGCATCGCCACGCTGCCGGGCATGCGCGAGCGCACGATTTTCCTGCACGGGGTCTCAAAGGCGTTTGCCATGACGGGGTTCCGCATCGGCTTTGCCTGCGCCCCGCACGAAATCATCGAGGCGATGATGAAAGTGCACCAGTACGCCATCATGAGCGTGCCCATCTTCACGCAGGAGGCCGCCATCGAGGCACTCACCCATGCCGACGACGCCGTCGCCCGCATGCGCGACAGCTACCGCCGCCGCCGCGATTTTCTTGTGCGCCGGTTCAATGAAATGGGGCTGCGCTGCCACCTGCCGCAGGCGACCTTCTACACATTCCCCTGCGTCAAGGAAACAGGCCTCGACGAAAAGACCTTCGCCACCCGCCTCCTCGAAAAACAGGAAGTCGCCGTCGTGCCCGGTACTGCTTTCGGGCCGCACGGCGCGGGCTTTGTGCGCGCGAGCTTTTCCACCGGCTACGAAAAGATCGAAACCGCCTGCGACCGCATGGACCGCTTTGTCGGAAGCCTGCGCGGTGCGGCCGCGCAGTAGCCGCATTCTCACCGAGGCAGAATGCGGTTGGAAAGAGCGGATGATCCCTTGCGGTCCGTCCGAGCGTGCGCCGCAGTTGAAACCGTCAGGTTTAGGAGCACGGACATTCTTGTCCGTGTTGCCGGCCAGCTCCCCACGAGTTGAAGCTTTTGTTTGCCAATATCAGATAGCGACTATTCTTCGCTCCTCCTGGGAACCGCCGGATACGGACCCGTATGTCCGGAATTCGGCGGGCTCAGTCGAGTCGTGGTGTGGGGGCTGGGGAGGGAGACCTCCCCGGCTACCCAATTCGATCTCAGGAGCCGTTCCATGACCAAGACCTCTATTCCTCGATAGTTGACCTGTTCCACTGGCTTCCATCCAAGTTTGGAATACAGTCCGCCGTCTAATTCCTCCGTCTGAAGACTAAGCAGGGAAACACCACGCTCTCTCCCGCGACGAACAATCTCGTTAATCAACGCAGAACCGATTCCCTTCCCTCGGTGTTCCCCGGGCACAACAAGACTTCCCAACCAGTGCTCCCGGTCCTCATAAATCTTCATCACTCTAATCTTCAGGGCTCCGAAACCAACGATTTCGTTGCCTTGAATTGCGATAACATGCATCGGGAACTGATCGACGCTCACCCGGGATACAATCCCCTCTGCAAGCTTCTCAGGACTACTCCCTTCGACCTCTTGGCCCCACTCACCGTGGAGCCAATTCGCCACAGTGAGAACCGCATCCGGGCGTTCTGCCAAGAGTTGAAATTCCAATTTCATCTTTTTCATCGAAAGTGGAGCCGAGGCATCCTGAGAGGCACCAGCCGCTCGTGATTTCCTGCGGCGGTTTATTGTTGGGCTATCTGAAATGTATTTTCTGAAGGCTACATGAATTCATCGCGCTCAGTAATCGGCCATTCTTCGTTCCGGTGTGGATCGAGCTCAGCAACGTTGTTAATGGGACACAAATGCACATGAACATGAGGTACAGAAAGACCCTCTACAGTTATCCCGATTCGTTTCGCCTTTGTAACACTTTTTAATGGCACCGCAAGATCGCAAGCTCCCAGTCATGCAGAAGCGCTTCTTTGCTCATTTCAAGCATCCTCGCTGAACATGCAATTTTTTTGCAGATCAGATTTTGTTAGTGTATTCCTAACGGTTTTAAGACGGCAGTCTTCATCGTGCCGCGTAATTTGATGGGTCGGGTATGGTTTTGCAATGCATATTTACGTATCAGACGGGTGCCGGCGACAGGCGGCCAAAGACTTTTTGTGCCGTTGAGTCTGGACATGTGTGAATAGATGTTCATCTATTTGTCCCGCTATGATCACTGTTTCATTTTTTCATTTCCCGACGGGGTCGGACAGGCTTGCCGAGGAAGGCTGCGCGGAAGCCTTGAAGACGTAGCACAAGGTCATCATTCTGTGGTATTTGGGGCATTTGAAGCGCGCCCGCGGCGTGTGCGATGGCGAATCGGATTGACTCCCGCGGCTGGGTCGAGGGCAATGGTATTCTTCCCCGCTTCGGATCCGGGCGTCTGTTGTCGCCGGCAGTTCGAGGTTTCCCCAAAATCCCAACACAATCGTCCCCATGTATCGACTCATTGTCTTGCCGCTCCTCGCCGGGACCCTCTTCGCGGGAATACTTTCCGCGCAGGCACCCGAACCGGTTCTTCTCACGCCCGACCGGCTCGCCCGCATCCAGAGCGGGCTTTCCGATCCGGATTCGCATTACGCGCGGGCTTTTGCCCAGTTGAAGGCGCGGGTGGATTCGCAGGACCTCGCCAATTTCGATATAACCGACACAAACTGGAACTACTCCCGTTCCTACTACGCGCAGGCGGCGGCTTTGGTTTACCGCGTGACCGGGGACACGGCCTATGCCGACCTCGCTTACAACACCCTCGTCGATGTGCACGAGGACATCGATCCGGACGGGCGCCTGCCCGAGAGCGGCAACCATCTGCTCTCCCGTGCCACGGTGGGCCTCGGCTTCGGGTTGGCCTACAACTGGGCCTATGACGGCTGGACGGAAGAGCAGCGCAACTATGTGCGCGACCGTGTGCATGTCGCCCTGGACGCGTGGCCGGGCTTCAGTCACGGCAACCTTGGCTCGACACGCGGCTCCAACTGGGTGGCGGTGTGCCGCGGCGGTGAGTTGATGATGATTCTCGGCATCGGAGAACAGTCGGCGCGTTCGTCGAGGGTGAACTTTCTTCTCGGCGAACTGGGGCAGCACATCTCCAACGGCCACGACGCCATCGGTGCGACGCAGGAAGGGATCGGCTATACCGGCTACGGGGGGATCTTCCTGCTGCCCGCCATTTTCGCCGCCCACGACGCAGGCTTCGGCAGCCTGTGGAACCAGATCCAGACGACCCCGCGCCACTGGTTCAAGAAGGCGATGTATTCGGGGTCGTTTGCCTCGGTGCGGGAGGGCGGCGGCGTATTGGAGAACCTGAAGATGTTCCAGCCCTCGGGCGTGGGCGGCCCGAATACGAACGACGAAGGGTGGGCAAGCCTGCTCCTGCACAGTGTGCCCGCCGAAGATATGCCGCACTTTCTCTGGTGGTACGACCGGCACATGGGGCGCCTCGCCGAGCCGACCGACCGACCGGAATTGCATTACGAATCCCGCCGCCAGGGGACCATGTGGGCTCTGCTCTTTTATCCGGACGACGTCACCTCCCAAGACCCCGCCGGTGAGCGCCCGTTCCTCATCTCCTCCGACCAAGGCCGGCACTTCATGCGCGCGCGCTGGCAGGACACGGAGGATATTTCCGTCTCGATCCACGCCGACCTGCGCCACCACGGCAACGCATGGGCGCAGTCGGAGGCGGGGCAGACGGGCCTCATTGCCTACGGGGCGGCCTTTTTCAACGGTCCGCGCACGGACCGGGAGCCGGACCGCTACACGCGCATGCTCGTCAACGGCGAACGCGGCCAGGACACCGACCGGGGACAGCGCAAGCACATGGAAGAGTTCGACACCGGCGCCTACGTCGTCGTCGACGGATTCGAGCAATACCGCAACATGGGTGTGGAGGGCTATGAGCGACACTTGCTCGTCGAGTTCGGCGATGCCGCCGACAACAATGCCATGCTCGCGATGTTCGACCGCGTCGACGCCTTCAACGAAAACACCTACACGTGGAACGCCAATATCGGCAATCCCGTGGCGGACTTCGGGATCGTCAGTTCGCTCGGCGAGGACAAGGGCTTTCCTACTTTCACACTCGTTGCGCCGAACGGCGGCACGGTAAAAGGCTGGGTGCTGAGCCCGGCGGATGCGGACCTCGGCCTTGTGCCGGGTGAGCGCCTGAGCATCGAAAAGACGGCTGCGGCGGAGGAATTCTTCATCGTCATGAGCGTGGAGCCGGAGACGACGCCCCCGCTGGAGGTCCTCGACCACGGCCTTGCCGGAACGGTTGTCCGTCTCGGCAACAAAACGGTGGCGCTGGACCGGGCGGGTGGCACGCTCCTGCGCGGTGCGGACGCGGAAGCGCTCGAACTGGATCATTCCATGCCCCTGCCGGTGCGCGGACTGACTGCCCGCGTGACCGCGTTCGACTCCATGGAGTTGCGCTGGCTACCGGCCGAAACGGGGGCCGACAGCTTTTCCATTGAGCGGCGCGGTCCCGGGGAAACAGAGTTCTCGCCCGTCACCACGGTAAGTGCGGACTCCCATGTCTACTACGCGACCGGCCTTGCACCGGACAGTGAATATTCTTGGCGAGTCGTTCCGGTTGCCGACGGTATTGCCGGCACTGCGTCGGAAACCGCTACGGCGACGACATGGGAGGACGGCGTACGCCTCTATGTCGAGGACTTTGCCCCCCGTATCAACGGTGAACTGCCCGCCGTGAATGCCATCGGCCATTGGCAGGCCGTCAATCAAGACCGCGGCTGGGCGCTGCGGGGGACCGAAGGATCGCTCCGCAACGCGCACAATCCCGTCGGCGAAATGGCGACGACGGGGCGCGCGCGCATCAATTTCCAGAACATCTTTTTCACGGAGGATTTCACGGCGGACCTTTCCACGGATTCCGCCGCCGTCGAGATCGACATCCAGACGGAGGGGACCATCCGCTTCTCGCTCCTGCTCAAACTCGCCGACGGCAGTTGGGTGCGGACAAGCGGCGAGGCGCATATCGCCTCGAGGTTTTCGTGGCACCGCCAGCGCTGGTCGATTCCGTCGATAAGCGGTTGGCGGGAATACAATGTCGAAACTCTTTCGACGGGTGCCGAAGTCTCGCTGACGCAATCGGACCTTGCGGACATCCGCGGCCTCGGCGTCCGCGCGCAGTGGCCGCTCAATGAGCGCTGGGCGCGGGCCGACCAACTGCATTTGTATGCCAAGGATTTTGTGCGTCTCGCCGACCATCCCGCCGGAACAATTGCTTTCGACGCTTCCGCGTACGACGTGGACGAAGACGCCGGGCACGCCGTCCTCACGGTCGTGCGGGCAGGGGGCGGGCAGGGGGCGGTCTCGGTGGACTACGCCACGTCCGACGCCAGTGCGGCCGCGGGCGAGGACTACACGGCAGTGAGCGGAACGCTCACGTGGGCGGACGGCGACGAGAGCGACAAGACGATTATGGTACCGATACACGACGACGATATTCCGCAGGGCGACCGCAGCTTCATCGTTGCGTTGTCGGACCCGGCGGGTGGCGCGATCCTCGGCGCGCCGGACTCCGCCGTCGTGACCATCATCGACGACGAAACGAACGAGCCGCCGTCGATCGCCGTGCACTGGCCGAAAGTCAACAGCGTAAACATTCCGTCCGGCACCGGGCTTGTATTGGATACAACGGTCACGGACGACGACGGCGTGGGGACCGGTCTCTATATCACGTGGGAGCAGACCGGCGGCCCGGATGGCCTTGTGTGGGACGCAGAGGACACGGCCTCGACGGGTGTGCGTTTTCCGGAAGACGGGGCCTACACGCTCCGCCTCACGGCGAGCGACGGCTACGACGAGAGCACGGCGGACTTTGCCGTCTACGTGGGCACGGAGGGGGCCGGAGAGTGGGAGTCGACCGACATTGGCTCGACCACACCGGCGGGCAGTGCCTCGGAAAGCGCCGGTGTCATCACCGTGCAAGGCAGCGGTGCCGACATCTGGGCGAGCGCCGATGCCTTTCACTTTGCCTATGCTCCGCTCACCGGAGACGGCGAGTTGGTCGCGCGTGTGGAGATCACGGACAACCCCGGAGGCGACCCATGGGCCAAAGCGGGGGTCATGATTCGCGAAACGCTCGACGCCAACTCGCGCAACGCCATGACGCACCTTTCATCGAACAACGGCAACCGTTTCCAATACCGCGGCTCCACGGGCGGCGGCAGTTCCAGCGTCGGCTCCGGTGAACGGACTTGGGTCCGGCTCGTGCGCTCGGGAGACGTCTTCACCGGCTACAGCAGCGACGACGGCGAATCCTGGGCGCAGCTCGGCACCCAGACGATTGCCATGGACGAGACCGTCTACGCCGGACTGGCCGTGACGAGCCACAACAACGGGCACCTCACGACTGCCGAGTTTGCGAACGTCTCCGGTTTCGCCGCTCCCGGTAACATCGGTCCCTTGGTCTCCGCGGGCGGCGACATTGCCGACGCGGTGAGCGGAGAGCCGGTTGCGCTCGCCGGTGCCGTGACGGACGACGGGCTGCCGGATCCGCCGGCGGCAACATCCGCCTTGTGGGTGCATTTTGACGGTGCGGGCACAGCGGTCTTTGCCGACACTTCGTCGCCGGAGACAAGCGTCGTGTTTGACTCTCCGGGCACACACATTCTCCGCCTCCATGCCGACGACGGCGAGGTGCGCACCTTTGACGAGGCGCTTGTAACGGTCTCCGGGGGCGATCATTCACCCGCGGAAAGCTGGCGGCTGGCGTGGTTCGGCACAACCGCCAACGCGGGCGACGCCGCCGAGCACGAGGACCCCGACCGAGACGGCGTTCCCAACCGCCTCGAGCGCGCCTTCGGCGGGAATCCGCACGAACCGTCCCGCGCGGTCCTGCCCGTTGTCGATACGGTGGAGGGAGACGGCGAAACCTACCTCACGCTGACCTACCGGCAACGTATGGGCGGCAGCGGCATGATCGGCGCGGACTACACGGCGGACGGTCTCACCTACACCGTCGTGCAGAGCGCTGACCCCGGCGGAGAAGGGTGGAGTGCCGCGTCAGTCGTTATACTTGACGTGGCGGATGACACACCGATGGCAGGAATCGCTACTGTGACCGTCCGCCTGGAGGTCCCGGTGGGCGAGGGCGAAAGGCAGTTCCTCGCCCTTGGTGTGAGCGAATCGCCGTAACCACGGACCGCGTTGCACGCTCCGGCGTCGGCGCAAGACCTCCGGAGCGCTCACGGATGCTTCGTATCCTGTCGACATCGGTCAAATACGAGGGCACGGCTGCTTACCTCTTTGCCCATGGTCTCCCGGCGGCGGTTTTCGCGCGTTTGCCTTGCGTGTGACGATGCCGAAAAGGACCGAAACGACGAAGTTGGGTGCAACTCATTCGAACCCGTATAACTCGATACCGGCGCGGCGGGCTTCGGCGAGGACGGCGGGTTTGCCGAGGAGGACGACTTTTTCGCTCTCCAGGGCGGCGGTCGTGACGCCCGCCGCTTGCAGACTCTTAACGGTGTCGAGGCCGAAGACGGGCCAGTCGAAATAGGGATTTTGGCCGGGTTTGGCGGTTTTGACGAGGATAAGCCGGTCGGTCTTGTATTTGTTGGCGCGGCGGATCATGTCGTCGGTGCCCTCGAAGGCCTCCACGGCAAGGACGGTGCCCTTGCGCACAACGACGCTCTGGCCGATGTCGAGACGGGCAACTTCGCGGGCGATGCGAACGCCGTGGGCGATGTGGTCCGGTTCGGCTTGGAGGCGTTTGCCGGTCATGACACCGGGGGCGGCGAGGTGTTCGTCGAGAAAGGCGCGGGCATCGAGCATGCGCACGTTCGCCTTGGTGACTTCGTCGACGATGGCGCCGAAGATGGTCTCGGCATTGCGTTCGCGCAGACGGGCGAGGATGGCGAGGGCCTTGAGGTCGGGCTTGAGATCGCGGAAGAGGCGGCCCGGCGTGATCTGCCCGACAAAGACGGCGTAGCGCGCGCCGAGGCGGCGCAGGGCCTTGAGCATGTGCCCGATCTGCCCCACGTGGATGCGCGCGCGTTCGCTTTCGGGAAAGGAGTTCCAGAGGTCCTCGCGCGTTTCACCCTCAAAGGCAATGAGGCGAACCGGCACGCCCGCGCGGCGCAGCGCCTCCACGGTGAGAACCGGATAATCGCGCTGGCCCGCGACCACCGCAACCGGTTGCGCGGAGTCGAAATCGTCAGGCAGGTATTTTGAAGGGAGGGTCATAGCGGCGTAGTCTGAAGCTTTACGCTACGCGGCGGACGGCAGGCGTAGGCTGAAGCTTCAGCGAGGCATCGCGGTTGGCGGGCGTTGCGGTTGGCCCCGGTGCACGGTCGCTGAAGCTTCACGCTACGTGGCGCTGCGGTTGCTTCCTTCGCGCGCGGCATGTCAGTTCGCCACGATATTGAGGATTTTGCCGGGCACGTAGACGACCTTGCGGAGGGTCTTGCCTTCGAGGAAGGCGGCGACCCTTTCGTTGGCTTTGGCGATGGCGAGGACGTCGTCCTGCGTGGCGTCGCGCGGGACCTTGGCCTCACCGCGCGGCTTGCCGTTGACGAGGAAGCCGATCTGCACCTCGTCTTCGACGAGGAGGGCGGGGTCGTATTCGGGCCATGGCGCGCGGGCGACGGAGGGCGCGCCGCCGAGGCGCTCCCACAGCTCTTCGCCGAGGTGGGGGGCAAAGGGCGCGAGGAGCTGCGTGAAGGCGCGGGCCGCCTCGCGGGAGAGTTTGTCCAGCTTGGCGACGTGGTTCATGAAGATCATCATCTGTGCGAGGGCGGTATTGAAGCGCAGGTTCTCGCAGTCTTCGGTGACCTTTTTGATCGTGGCGTGGAGGAGCTTGCGCGTCTCCGGTGCGTCTTCCGCGTCGTTGGCGACCTTGGCGGAGACCCCGCCGGAGTCGCCCGCGAGTTCGCGCCAGACTTTACGGAGGAAACGGTGGAGCCCTTCGAGGCCGGGTGTCTTCCACGGCTTTTCATCTTCGAGCGGCCCCATGAACATGAGGTAGGCGCGGAAGCTGTCGGCCCCGTGGCTTTGCAGGAAATCGTCGGGATTGACGGTGTTGCCGCGGCTCTTGGACATTTTCTCGCCGTCCTCGCCGAGAATAATGCCTTGGTGGTAGAGCTTGGGGAAAGGCTCCTTCGTCGAGACCACACCGGCGTCGTAGAGGACCATGTGCCAGAACCGGGCGTAGAGGAGGTGGAGGACGGCGTGCTCGGTGCCGCCCATGTAGAGGTCGGGGCTGCCCCAGTAGTCGAGGGCTTCATTGCCGACGGGCGCTTCGGCGTTGGCGGGATCGAGGTAGCGCAGGTAGTACCAGCAGGAGCCCGCCCATTGCGGCATGGTGTTGGACTCGCGGCGCGCGCGCACCCACGCGCAGCCTTCGGTCGTGGCACTGCCCGGGAGGGTTTCGCCGGTGGTGGTGTTGAACCACACGTTGATCCAGTCGGGCGCTTTGACGAGCGGGCTCTCGCCGCTGCCGCCGGGTTTGAAGTCGTCGAGGTCGGGCAGGGCGACGGGCAGTTGCGCGGGCGGGACGGGCAGGGCGAAGTGCCGTGTGCCCCCCGCATCGTAGACCACGGGCTCGGACGGGAGCCACTGCGCGACCTCGCCGCCGGCGTCCGCCGCCGCGCGGTAGGCGGCTTCGTCGACCCACACAATCGGGAAGGGTTCGCCCCAGAAGCGCTGGCGCGAGAAGAGCCAGTCGCGCAACCGGTAGTTCACCGAGCCGCTCCCGCGGTTTTCCGTTTCCAGCTTTTGGATGATGGCCTGTTTGAACTCGGGAGTGGTGAGTCCGTCGAATTCACCGCTGTTCACGGCGACGCCTTCGTCGATGTAGGGCAGCTCCGCCGCTTCGCCGCCGGGCAGCGCCACGACGGGGACGATCCCGAGGCCGAAGGCTTTGGCAAACGCGTAGTCGCGTTCGTCGTGCGCGGGCACGGCCATGATGGCCCCGGTGCCGTATCCGCCCAGCACGTAGTCCGCCACCCAGACGGGGATGCGCTTGCCGTTGACGGGGTTGACGGCGTAGCCGCCGGTGAAGACCCCGGTCTTGGTTTTGCTCAGCTCGGTGCGGTCGAGATCGCTCTTCGCGAGGGCCTCTTTGCGGTAGGCTTCCACCGCCGCGCGGTTGTCGGCGGTTGTGACGGCATCGACGAGGGCATGCTCCGGCGCGAGAACCATGTAGGTGGCGCCGAAAAGGGTGTCGGGGCGCGTCGTGAAGACCTCGATACGGGCGTCGGCGCGCTCGACATCGAAGAACACCTGTGCGCCTTCGCTGCGGCCGATCCAGTTGATCTGCTTTGTCTTCGTGGACTTGGGCCAGTCGACATCGTCGAGCCCGGCGAGGAGACGGTCGGCGTAGGCCGTGATGCGCAGAACCCATTGGCGCAGAGCGCGGCGCTCCACGGGGTGCCCGCCGACCTCGGAGCGGCCGTCGATCACTTCCTCATTGGCGAGAACGGTGCCCAGCTCGGGGCACCAGTTCACGGGCCGTTCGTCCACGTAGGCGAGACCGCGCTTGAAGAGCTGGAGAAAGATCCACTGCGTCCAGCGGAAATAGCCGGGATCGGTCGTGTTGATCTCGCGCGCCCAGTCGAGCCCGAGCCCGAGCGCCTTCATCTGGCGGCGGAAATTGTCCGTGTTGGTCTTGGTTGTTTGGGCGGGGTGCACACCCGTCTTCACGGCGTATTGCTCGGCGGGGAGTCCGAAGGCGTCCCAGCCCATGGGGTGCAGGACGTTGTGCCCCCGCGCCATCTTGAAGCGCCCGAGGATGTCGGTGCCGGCGAAGTTCTCCGCGTGGCCCGCATGGAGCCCCGCGCCGCTCGGGTAGGGGAACATGTCCAGCACGTAGAACGGCTTGCGATCCGGATCTGTTTCGGCCCGGAAGGTCCCGTCCTGCTCCCAGAACGCCTGCCAGTGTTGTTCGACTTCGCGGAAGTTGTAGTCTCGGCACGTGGTTGCCATGGGTCTCTTTCGTTCAGATAAAAACGACAAACGTGCCGACCCGCCCGCGAAGCGTCAACGCCGGATGCGGCGGGCAGCTGCCGGGGGCTGCCGGGGGACGGCGGCCAAAACGTGCCCGCGGCGATTCAAGGGTTCGGTGCCACCGGAATATGGCGGTGGCGTTGCCTCGTTTTCGACCTACATCAACCCGGATTTTTGGGCTGGGTGATCTATTCCGCCGTTTTGGAAAAGACCGATTCCAAGGACTTTGCTTCCAGAATTGTCTCGGCCCAATGTTCGAGATCCTCGGAGGTGGACTCTTCAAGCTTCGGGGCCACCCAAGCGGGAAGGGTCCCGAATTTGCGTGCGAGCTACCGTTCAAGAAGAACACGTTCACCGACCAAGCGGCCTTCTTGGCGAAACTGTCGGGCGAGAGTCATGGCGGCCTGTTGGATGCTGGGCTCCTTTATTTTTTACGGGCTTACGGCTGTGAAATTCTGTCCGTATGTCCTTGCCAGTTGGGTGGGGATGATTCCCGGCACGCTTGGTCGCGCGGGGGTGGAAGCGGCGGCCGGCGCGGGAAGCGAGCGCGGCCCCATGGAGTGGGCGCTCCTCACCGTCGGACTGCCGGCGACGCTCTTGGTCACCATCTGGATCTCCAGGATCGCGCGCCGCGCCCTCAAGGATGCCGGCGAGATCCCCGCCGAGAGCGCCCGCCTTGTCGACGAATCATCCGCGCCGACGGGCGGCGGTTGACGGGCGGTGCATCGCCCGGTATCAATTTCCTCTTTCTGACGCATTCAATTAGGGCCATTATGCCAAAAACTTATCCATACTATCTCGCCAACCAACCGCGCACGCCCAACGCCGACCTCGAAGTACGCGACAAGTTTTCCGGCGCCCTTGTTGGCAAGGTCGCGATGGCCGGCAAAGAGGCCATCGACGAAGCCATCGGGGCCGCCGTCAAGGCCGCCGCGCCCTTGCGCGCGATGACGCCCGACCAGCGCAAGGACGCGCTCCTGCACTGCGTGCGGCGCTTCAAGGAGCGCGCCGAAGACCTCGCGCAAATGCTCTGTGCCGAGGTGGGCAAACCCATCAAGGACAGCCGGGGCGAAGTCACGCGCTTGATCGAGACGTTCCAAATCGCCGCCGAAGAGGCGGTGCGTCCCCGCGGCGAAATGCTGAATCTCGAAATCAGCGAGCGCTCGCGCGGCTACCGCGGTTGGACACAACGCGTGCCCATCGGTCCGTGCTCCTTCATCTCGCCCTTCAATTTTCCCTTCAATCTTACCGCGCACAAGGTCGCGCCGGCGTTAGCCACGGGGTGTCCATTTGTTCTCAAACCGGCGAGCTACACCCCCCTCGGCGCGATCATGATCGGCGAGATCCTCGCCGAGACCGACCTGCCCGAGGGCGCCTTTTCCATCCTCCCTTGCCGACGCGAAGGGGCCGACCTCTTCACCACGGACGAGCGCCTCAAGCTCCTCAGTTTCACCGGTTCGCCCGACGTGGGCTGGAAGCTCAAGGAAAGGGCGGGGAAGAAAAAAGTCATCCTCGAACTGGGCGGCAACGCCGCCTGCGTCATCGACGAGGGGGCCGACGTGGACGACGCCGTGAAGCGGCTCATCTTCGGGGCTTTTTACCAGTCGGGGCAAAGCTGTATCTCCGTGCAGCGCATTCTCGCCCATGCCTCCCTCGCGGAGGAGCTGGAAGCGAAACTGGTGGCGGAGACGAAAAAACTGGCGGCGGGCGATCCCCGCGACGAAGACACCTTTATCGGCCCGATGGTCTCCGAAAAAGAGGCGGAGCGCCTTGAGGCATGGATCGGGGAGGCGAAGGCGGCGGGAGCGGAGGTGCTTTGCGGCGGCACGCGCAAGGGCGCGATGTTGGCCGCAACGGTCATGAAAGGCGTGCCGCGCGACAAGATGCTTTACCGTGAAGAGGCCTTCGGCCCCGTTATCCTGCTCGAAACGTATGAGGATTTTGATGACGCGTTGGCGTCGGTCAACGACAGCCGCTTCGGTATCCACGCGGGCGTCTTCACACCCCGTATCGACCGCGCCATGAAGGCATGGGACACCCTCGAAGTCGGGGGTGTGCTCATCAACGAAGTCCCCTCGTGGCGCGTCGACCACATGCCCTACGGCGGCGTCAAGGACAGCGGTCTCGGCCGCGAAGGCATCCGCTACGCCATGGACGATATGACAGAGATCCGCACCTTCGTCTACCGCGACCCGAAGGCCTGAGGAAAGGTTCCCGCTACGTGGGATTGCGGCCACTGCAGGCGGATGCTCCGGAATGGCTCGACGAAAGACTAGCACATGAAGCGGAGAAAAATCGAGCGGTGCCACCGGCTTTTCCGGACGCCGGTGGCTCCGGCCCTCCCGGACGCGCCCAAGTTACGGGATGCCGTTTGACCCCGATGGAGGATGGATGAGCTCTTTCCGCCGGACGCGAAAATCCTCCATGCGTTTCCGGTGGACGACTTCATGGGCAAGGTTGTGTTCTTCGTGGGGATCGTCGGTGAGGTTGAAGAGGAATTCGGTGTCGGGGGCGAGGTGACCGTACTTCCATGGGCCGTCCTTGAGCATGAGGTGGTCCATGTAGACGGAAACGGCGGTATCGGGCCACGCGGATGCATTACCGTCCATGAGCGGCCGGAGGCTGCGGCTGTCGCGGTCGTCCGGAATCTCCGCCTGTCCCAGTTCGCAAAGGGTGGCGTAGAGGTCGCAGAGGGAAACGTTTTGCGCCACGCGTCTCGCCCCAAAGCGCTTCGGGGCACGGATGAAGAGGGGAACGCGTACGCTGCCCTCGTAGAACTTCAGCTTCCACCATGTATCGAACTCACCGAGCATTTCCCCGTGATCGGTGGTGTAGACAATGATCCAGTCGTCGAGGTCTTGTCCCGCGTGTGCAAGGGCGGCGAGGATTGTGCCGAACGCCCCGTCAACTTCCTCCACCATGCCGTAGTAGGCGGCGAGGGCGCGTCGGACTTCACGGGGTGAGACGGCGGGGCTGTGCGTCCAGTCCTTGGCAAAAGGGTGATCGATAATGCCCTCGCGTTTCGGGTAGGGCGTGACGCGGTTGATGTAGTAGCTGAACTTCTCCTCCGTGCAAATGAAGGGGTAGTGCGGGCATTGGAGGCTGACCTTGAGGAGGAGAGGGCGGTGGTCGACGCGGTCATACCACGTGCCGCAGAAGCGCTCGCGGATGAAGTTGAGTGTCCCTTGCACGGAATAGTCGTCGTTGACTTTGAAGGGATTGGTCCCCGCGCCCGCCATGGTCAGTTCTTTGCGAAGGTCCCAGGATATGGTTTTGCCGCGGTTGTGGGCATGATGGCGCGCGGCGGCGGCTTCGCCGAGGTATTCCGGCTCGATGTGCTGGTCCATGCCGATGCGCTGGGTCCAGCCCTGCATTTGATCGGGGCCCTGGTGGTGCAGCTTGCCCGCGCAGACGGTTTGGTAGCCGGCGAGGGAAAGCTGGCGCGCGAAGGTGGCGTAAAAGGGCGGGAGGTCGTCGCCGTAGCGGCGGCACCCGTTCGTCGTTGGCAACTGCCCGCTCATGATGCACTGCCGCCCCGGGACGCAGATGGGGCTGGGCGTGTAAGCGTTGTCGAAGACGACCGCGTCGGCCGCGAGGCGGTCGAGCGTGGGCGTGCGCACAACCGGGTTTCCCATGAAGCCCGCCACGTCGAAGCGGTGCTGGTCGTCCATGAGAAAGAGGATATTCGGGGTCTTGGAATCGCTCATAAGGTGAAGTTGTGATGGTGGCGGGTAGCTACTTCGACAAGACATTCTGTGTGCGAAATTCACGCGGCGTGCGTCCGTAGCGGCGGACGAAATGCTCAGAGAGGGCACCCTGTTTGTTGAACCCGCAGGCATAGGCGATTTCGGCAATGTTGGCGGGACTGGATATGAGGAGGTGCGCGGCCCTCTTGAGGCGCTCGTGGAGAATGTAGTCGCGCAGGGATACTTCGGTCTCGCGGGAAAAGCGTGCGAGGAGCGTACGCGCTGTCGTTGGCCGCAAAAATGCCGACGGGAGGCGGCAAGGGCCCAAGCCAGTTCCGAATTGATGTTCGCCGGTACTGCCGGTATTCCAACGGTTTCATCGTCTCGGCCTCTTTGAGAATGAGCCGGTCCACAGGGAGATTCCAGTCATTCAGATAGCGTTGAAAGGCAGCAAAACGCTCGCGACCGAAGGCTGTGTCCTCTTCCCCGAAGAAACCAAAGCGGGTGTAACCTTTCTCAATCAGATGCACGGCCGCCAGCGTCCCGACTTCGCTGTCATCAGCGATCAGGTTGCGGCCGTGGGCAAGGGCATTGAGTCGGTGCGAGTAATTCCACACGGGGCAATGAAGGTTTTCCAACGTATCCCGCACAGACTCGTTGCTGGCAAAGGCAGCCAGAGCCCGGCATTCCGTCGCTTCCAGGACGCTGCGGTGAAGACGGCCCGAATCCATCACCTCGATCCCCGCCGCTCCGACCCACGCCTCCGCGAACCCCCGCCGAACATGGAGACATGGCCCGGTGCCCGCTGTGTGAAAGTAGAGATAGCCACTCGAATCCATCTTCCTCACTCCAATAATTCTTTCGAAAAAAGGAAATAAAATATCCTGTTTTAGGAAGATTTTTGCCGATGATGTGGGTGGGTATAGTTTCCTTCCATGGCTCAAATGGGCCTTTTCATCACTCAACTATTGCTACCAAATCATGACCATATTATCCAAACTCCTCCCTCTCGGATTCCTCGCGAGTGCCGCTTGTCTGCAAGGGCAGATTGTGCTGGTCAACTGGAATAGCACCGACACGACCTCGGCGGGCAATTACTCCCTTTCCGGCGCGGTTGCCGGCGATTATGGCCTCGGAGATCCGAACGTAGACGACACGCGCAATTTCCGCGTGTTTGACCTGAACGGCACCCCGCTCTCAACCTCAGGCTCCAGCAGCGTTTGGTATGTGGGGTATGACTACATGCAGGGAGACCGGACGGGCAATGTGAACAACGCTACCCGCACCTATGGGCCCGAGCTGAATCTGCGCTTCCAGTATGACAGTGAGGATCCAGTCCAACCGGGCATCGCCTTCTACCTGCAGATGTGGAAGAAAGAGGATTTCGTGAATCTCAGCGGCTTCTCTGCGATCACTTTCGAGGAGAACTCTTCTTTCTCCATGACGCGGTCCCGCACCGAGCGGCATGACATCCGTTGGGTTGTGCAAAACGGATCGGAGTTTTTCATCTCGCAGGGCACCGGTGCGTCCTTGGCGGATCCCAATGCTTAGAATTGGGCGCCCTACAGTCCGAGCAGCGACCCTTATGGACTCGATTTCATCAAAGTTTCCGATGACTACCCCTAATCATTAGCGACGCAGGAAAAGGTTCACCGTGCGGGTGAAAAAACTT